>NZ_JAAITI010000028.1 GCF_013304735.1 Blautia luti | reverse complement strand
TGGATAATTCCTTACTGGCTGTAAGGGATATTAACCATAAATATATTGTAGTAGAAAGGATGGTATACGATGGGAGTTTGTAAGAAGATAAAAAGGAAGGATGATCAGGAGCGGAATGTATGGGAGAATATCTCAGAAAAAAAGGAGGGCCGGGTCTTGGAACGGACCCGGCAGAGTATGAAAAGAAAAATAAGTAATGATCTATAAGATGAAAAAGCTTTGTGCTTTATTTGCTTAATAATATACCGTCAAAATGTGATGGAACTGTGAGAAGCATTTTAAAAATCTGTGATTAAAATCTAAATATCTCATAAAGTCTTATAAAATCCTGCGAAACTTCTCGACTGTTTGTTCAGACTAATCTGCAAGCGGATGTGAAAAAGGCCATAAGGATGGAAAATTCTGGAATTTACTCAAAAATACTAAAAATTAAGAGGACTTTTGCAAGGCGATACGGTATAATAAACCATAGCATAAAAATCTGAAGCGGAAATGAAAGGTGACGGATGGGAATGCCTGTCTGTATTCAATTCTGAGACCTTCAGATAAAAAGGGAGGAAATAGCTATGGAGAGAGTGTTTGAGGCGATCAACGGAGTGTTCAGCTTTATCGGTCCACTGTCTGATTTTCTGTGGGATTTTCCTACAAATTTTGACTGGTACAGCAGCATTCCCATTCTGGGAAACATATCCTTTGCGATCATACTGCTTCTTGGATCCGGAATTTTTTTCAGTTTCAGGATTGGGTTCATGCAGGTGACCTATTTTAAAAAAGGAATTCGGACTATGACCGAGAAACGTGTCGTTGAAACAGGAATTTCACCGCTGGCATCGTTTTTCTTAAGTTCGGCCATGCGTGTAGGACCGGGAAATATTCTGGGTGTAACAGGTGCTATTGCAGTGGGCGGCCCGGGAGCTTTGTTCTGGATGTGGATTTCCGCATTTTTCGGAATGGCAGTGGCATATATGGAAGGTGTCCTTGCCCAGATTTTTAAAGAAAAAAAAGACGACGAATTTGTAGGAGGTCTTCCTTTCTATGGAAGAAAACTTCTGGGAAACAAAGTTTGGATCGGAGTTTTTCTTTCCGTATTGTATATTCTGTACGCTCTTTGCTGTCTGCCTGCACAGGGATTTAATGTTGTTTCCTCAGTGGGACGTATGGCAGAGATTGTAACCGGAACAACCATCGCAAGCGGATCTGCCTTCTATTATATAGTAGGAGCACTGATCGTAGTTCTCACAGCAGCCATCGCATTTGGCGGAATCAAAAAAGTTTCCAAATGGACAGATATGATGGTGCCGGTGATGGCGGTGCTCTATATGGTAGTAGTATTACTTCTTATAATATTAAACTTTACCCGCATTCCATATTTCTTCGGAAGCGTTTTTGCAGGAGCATTTAAGCCGGACGCATTCTTTGGCGGTGTTTTTGGAACGGTTCTTGCACAGGGTGTAAAACGAGGCCTGATGTCCAATGAGGCAGGTCAGGGAACTATTACAATGTCAGCGGCGGCAGCAGATGCAAAACACCCATGTGAGCAGGGTGTGATCGCCTCCCTGGGAGTTTTTCTGGATACCATTGTGATCTGCACACTTACCGGATTTGTGGTAGTTATGGCTCATTGCTGGACCGGTGCGGATGCGGAAAACTGGCAGGCTCTTGATAAACTTCCGAAATATACGGAATCTATCGCTGTGCTGACTCCGGGAACTGCAATGAACGGAATCGTTACATTTCTTGTGACATTGTGTTTCTGTCTCTTTGCGTTTACCTGCCTTCTGGGAATGATCAGTTTTTCGGAAATCGCGGCAAATCGTATCCGCAAGGATAAGATCTGCATCAATATTGTACGTTGTATCGGCCTTTTTGTTGCCGCATTTGGAATCCTCTGCAATATTGCAGGACTGGAACTTGGAAACCTCTGGGCGTTTTCCGATCTGGGAAATATCCTGATCGTATATTTCAATGTTCCGATCGTGTATGTTGGCGCGAAATATGTTTTCCGTGCTACAAGACATTACAAAAAGAATGACGGAACCCCATTCACCTCAGAAATAATCGGCAGAAATGACTGCACTTACTGGGATGAACGTGCAAAGAAAAAATAATAAAATAACAGATCCCCTCATTGCAGAATGTGTCTGTAATGAGGGGATTTCTGCGTTTTTCCTTTTTGTTTGTAACATAGTAAAAAGATGTGTTATACTTAACCCTAAAGTGACTACATGGGGAGTAATTATGAAAACAAAGGATAAAGATCAGGGGATAGATTTTGTTATTGCCTGGGTTGATGGAAATGATCCGGAATGGCAGGAAGAAAAGAAAAACACCAGAATACAAAAAGGAATTTTCAGTGTGGATGACAGAAAGGAACGTTATCGGGATTGGGATAATCTGCATTATTGGTTCCGTGGAGTTGAGAAGTATGCACCGTGGGTAAGGAAAATCCATTTTGTTACCTGGGGGCATATCCCGGCATGGCTGGATACAGCGAATCCTAAACTGAACATTGTCAGACACGAAGATTTTATTCCCGGAGAATTCCGCCCTACATTTAACTCCCATACTATTGAATGGAATTTTCATAGAATTCCAGATTTATCAGAAAATTTTGTGTATTTTAATGATGATATGTTTTTATTAAAACCGATAACTGCCGAAGCCTTTTTCAGAAACGGCAGGCCGGTAGATATGATGGCTCTTCAACCGGATGTTGCCAATGCAGATGATGAAGTCATGCCATATATTTATCTGAATAACGCCATGCTCCTGGCGAAATATTTCGATAAACGGGATAATATAAAGAAGCAGCCCGGGGCATATTTTCATATAGGGTATCCGCCGATGTATTTCTTTTACAATATGCTGGAGATCGCTTTTCCCCGGTTCACTGGATTCTATACAGTACATGGCCCGTCACCGCTTAAGAAGAGTACTTATGAAAAACTGTGGCAGCTGGAACCGGAACTGCTGGGAAATGTATGCAGCCATCCGTTCCGGCATAAAGAAGATGTTAATCAGTATGTGCTGAGAGAATATCAGAAGCTCAGCGGAGATTTTTTTCCGGAGAATATACAGAAATTCTGCGGATACTATGATGTAGAAGAAACCAACGAAAAACTGATACAGACCATTATCGGGCATAAGAAAAAAATGATCTGCATCAATGACAGCAATCACGAAATTGATTTCGAAAAAGCCAAAAAAGAAATCAATAACGCGCTGGATCAGATTCTTCCGGAAAAATCAGAATTCGAACGCAAATTATAAACAGCAGGAAGAGAGGCATAAAGATGAATATTCTGTTGGTGGGCGGCTCCTGCAGCCTGATGGACAGCATGATCCTGAAGCTCCGGAAAGAGGGACACAGGGTTTTTTTGCTGACCGGAGATAAATACAGACATAATAAATATCAGAAAGTATTTGAAAGATATGACTTCGCCTATGACTGCGAAAATCTCAACGATATTTTGGAAAGTGTCAATGCAGACGTGACCATTCTTATGGGGGCATTTGATACCAATTACCGCTGGAATGGGGAAGAAAGAGAAACCGTGCATTTTATTTCTCATCTGGTAAATATTCTGGTAGCTTATTCTATGGCAAATAAGAAGCGGCTGATCTTTCTTTCTTCAGATGAAATTTATAATGGAAATTATAAGGATGATATAGAAGAGGAAGAAAAATTTTCCGGAATTGGGATCCGGGCAGATGCCTTGTCCCAGGCTGAGGAAATCTGTGAGAATTTCAGGATAAACCGGGGGCTGGATATCGTGACCCTGCGCCTGGATCATCTCTACAGCATTCCCAAAGAGAAAAAAGACATAAATAACATCTGCGCCCGGATGTGTCTGGACTGTCTGCGTGACGGGCATATCAAGGCAAAAGCAGATCATGTTTTTTCTATTCTTTATGAGAAAGATGCAGTGGAATATATTTACCAGCTTGTAAAAAATACAAAGCACGAACGCAGTCGGTACAATCTTTCTTCCAATGATGTGATCAGTGAGGTGGAGCTTGCTGCAAAGGTCCAGGAAGCCATGGGAACAGAATCCAACATTGCAGTGTTCTCAGACAGCAATGGAAGGTGCGTCTTGTCAGGAAGACGTTTTGAACAGGAATACGGTGTCCATGCATTTGGAAATCTGGAAAAAAATATCAAAGACATGGCTGCTTACATGCAGCGGCATAAAAATGTTTTTCTGAATGAAGATGAGCTGAAGCTTCCCTGGTGGAAGGTTCTTATCGAGAAATGGAGATGGCTGATCAAAGTGCTTTTCCCGTTTTTCGAAAACATGGTCTGCTTTATTCCGTTTTTTATGATGAATAACCGGACTGTAGGAAGCGAGTATTTTGCAAATCTTGATCCGTTCCTTTTGTATGTGCTGCTTTTTGCCATTGTGTACGGACAGCAGCAGGCTACTTTTTCTGCAATACTGGCGGTTGCAGGATATATGTTCCGGCAGATGTATACGCGGAGCGGATTTGAGGTACTTGTGGATTACAATACCTATGTGTGGATCGCCCAGCTGTTTATCTTGGGACTTGTTGTAGGATATATGCGTGACCAGATCCGTACCATGCGTCTGGAAAGCCAGGAACTGGAGGAACATTTGAGCAGGCAGATTGCAGATATCCGCGATATCAACGAGAGTAATGTCCGTGTAAAAGAAATCATGGAACAGCAGCTGATCGACCATAAAGACAGTATCGGTAAGATCTACAGCATCACAGCAGGACTGGAACAGCGTATGCCCGATGAAGTTATTTTCTATGCGGTAGAAATGCTGGAGAAGCTGATGCAGACCAAGGATGTAGCTCTTTATAATGTAGTCAACAGAGATTACGCCCGTATTTTTTCCGCAAGCTCAGATAAGGCAAGAAGTCTTGGAAACTCTATCCGTTATAAGGAAATGACGGAAATATACGATGCCCTGACTGAGCAGAAGGTATATATCAACAAAAATATGGACGAGCGTTACCCGCTGATGGCCAGAGGAATTTACGAGGGCGGCGAGGTTCAGATGATCATCATGCTCTGGGGATTACGCTGGGAAAAAATGACTCTTGGCCAGGCAAATTTTTTAACTGTTGTCAGCTATCTGATCCAGAACGCGATGCTCCGTGCACAGAGATATATGCAGGCACTGGAAGATCAGCATTACAGCCGGGATTCTGAAATTCTGGAGCCGGATGCTTTTGAATCCCTGGTACAGGCTTATATGAATGCAGAGATTAAGAACCTGGTGGAATGTGTGCTTGTAAAAGTGGATATCCCAAAGGAACAGTACCGTGAGATCGATGAGCATATGTCAGGACAGTTGCGAGACAGCGATTATCTGGGAATCATGCCGGATGGAAATCTTTATATCCTGCTTACAAACACAACAAGAGAAAGTGCTGTGATCGTACAGGAACGATTTGAGAAAAACGGTTATAAAACAGAATGTGTGGAGAAGATGGCAGTATGTCACAAAGAATGAAATTATTTATTTTTCTGCTGATCGTAAACTTAATTGTTATTGTGATCTATCTGGTCTGGAATCATATCCGGAGAAAAGAAAATCTCCGGAGTGTCTGGATGAAGGCGGTCATGATGTTTCTGTGTCCTGTAGTCGGGCCTATGTTTGTGCTGCTTTCTTTTATCCTGTTTAAATTGTTTTCATCACAGGGAATGGATCTTTCGGATATTGTGTTCAGTAAGGACAGAACAGAGAATTTTCTGCGCCCGGACGAAGAAATGGAACGAAATATGGTATCTCTTGAAGAAGCACTGGAAGTTACAGACAAAAAAAGTCTCCGTACTCTGATGCTGAATGTGATCAGAGGAGATTACCAGAATTCCCTGTCCTCTATTAACCTGGCATTGAACAGTAAGGATTCTGAGACTGCTCATTATGCAGCATCCATTCTCCAGGACGTGCTGAATAATTTCCGAAGCCAGGTACAGAAAAAATATCTTCTGTGCCAGGAAGAAAACGAGCAGCAGGTTGAAAATTGCGTGAATCTTGTGGAGTATATGAATCCCATCCTGGAACAGAAAGTACTCACAGATATTGAGCAGAAATCCATGACAGATAAGATGCAGGAAGTCCTGCAGAAAGCATGGGATCTGGACAAGATCAGGATCAGCAGCACAGTCTACGAAAAAGTCTGCCAGCGTCTGCTGGAAATCAAAGACTACGAAAAATGTACACTGTGGTGCGACAGAGCCATGGAACAGTATCCAAGAGTTCTTTCCAGTTACACCTGCCAGCTGAAGCTCTGTTTCTCCTGCGGAAACAAAGAGAAATTTTTCCAGGTCATGCAGGAATTAAGAAGTTCGGATATTATTATTGATAATGAGACACTTGAACTGATCAGAACGTTTATGTAGAAGTAAAAGGGTGAACAGATATGTCAATGACAACTTTGGTTATATTACAATTTGTGGGTATATTTGCTGCCTATACAGGCCTGACAGTTTTGCTTCCGGCAGTTATGTTTCGCAGAGTACTGAGAGGAAGACGATTGTCAGAGCAGTTTCTGATGTGTTATACATTTGGAAATTTCTATATTATAAATATTGTATTTGCGGTTCAGCTGCTTCATATTTCCAATTTTCAGACACTTGTACTGCTTACTGTGGTTCTGAGTGTGCTGATCTGGAGCCGAGTGAACCGGATTTCTCTGAGAAAACTTATCATAAAGAATGCAGAAGCTTGCAGAAAACTTCTCCAAGGCAGCATGGGAATAAAAGGAGCCTTATACAGAGTATGGCAAAAGTTCATCAGAATGCTGAAATATGTAATCAGTTTCTTTTATTGCGAAGTGGTATGTAATACCCTGCAATGGATATTGGCAGGTGCAATTGCTGCGGCGCTTTTCTGGGTTTACGGCAGACAGCTGATCCTTACTTATGGATATCGAGCATCTGATATTCCGGTACATCTTAACTGGATCAATCAGATGAGCCGGGGAAATCTTTTTGTAAGTGGTGTATATCCTTTTGGATTTCACTGCGTGGTGTATTATCTGCACACAGTTTTTCGGGTGGATACTTATGTGATCTTGTGTCTGTTTTATCTGGTACAGGTATTTTTTATTCATGTGGTTCTTCTTGCAATGCTGAAAATGTTGTGCAGATCTTTGTATTTTCCGTATGCAGGAGTACTTGTATATATACTTGGAAGCTTCTGGGCAAGGCAGACATATTCGCGTTTTGGTGCTTCATTGCCCCAGGAATTCGGTATGATCTTTGTAATCCCGTCTATATATTTTCTGATCCGGTTTTTTCAGACAGAAAAAGAAAATTTGAAGACAAAAGAGACAAAACTGACACTTGGGTGTTTTGCCATTGCGTTTTCGTTGACATTAGCTATTCATTTTTACGGAACTATGATTGCGGGACTCTGCTGCATCGGAATTGCTGTTGGATATGTTTTTCGCTTCTTGAATAAAGAGTATTTTCGTCGTATTATGATGACGGGAATTATCAGTGTATTTCTGGCTGTTCTTCCAATGACGATTGCTTTTGCAGGAGGAACACCTCTTCAGGGCTCGCTTGGCTGGGGACTTAGTGTTATTAATGGTGGAAACTCTGATACAAAACAGGAAGAAAAGAATATACAGGAAGAAAAGAATATAGATATACAGAATATGACAATAGAAGAGATTGCCGCGAGTTTGAACGGAGATACGGAAAGTACAGGAAATGCAGGAAACGCGGCAGTACAGTCCCAGACAAATACTCCAGTTATTACGGAAGCACCGAATCCTTCTCTTAGTGAAAAAGTGGGGGAAATTCCGGAAAAAATAAAAAATGTATGGAATATGATGGCTCAGCGACTCCGGGAGTTTATTATTAATTTACCGGAGAAATGGTGTGCGTATGCTGTGCTGACGGGAATTGGAGTATTGATTCTGCTAGGATTGGTGTTTATTATTTTTCGCAGGACTGCTTATGGTGAAATGCTGATGTCAGCAGGATTTTGTATGGGAATTCTGACTTTACTGCTTTGCGCGGGAAATCTGGGACTTCCGGTTTTGATGGATCCGACCAGATGCAGTATTTACTATGCATATCTTCTGGTTGCTGTGCTGACATTATTGGGAGATGGAATTCTTTACCTGATATTTATGCCCAGGATTTTGAGAGTCATTCGAAATGCAGCAGCTTTAGGACTGACAGTGATAACTGTAGCAGGAATGATTCACCAGGATCTGATCAAAACACCAGATTTTTTGTCCGGCTATGTATCAAATGGAGCATTGACCTGTCTGACAAATATTATCAGGGAAAATGAAGATAAGACATGGACTATTGTATCAGCCAACGATGAAACTCAGATGGGCCTGGATCATGGATGGCATTATGAGATAATCACTTTTTTACGTAAGCTGGAAAAGATGGATAAGGACACTAAGGTAATTATTCCTACGAAGAATGTATATTTCTTTATAGAAAAAATTCCGTTGGATTATTCTGTGGTGTATTCTGGAAGTGGTCAGTCCATCTCAAAAAAAGGGGCCAGTCAGAATTTGCCAAATGTTGGTGGAATTTCCATGTATCAGGGAGAAGGAAGATGGATCCTTATGTCCAGAATGTATTACTGGGCACAGGCATTTATGGAAAAATATCCAAATGATATGAAAGTATACTATGAATCCGAAGATTTTATATGTTATGTAATGCCTCAGAATATGTATCATCAGTATAATTTTGCTATAGATTACGGATATAATCAGGTTCAGACACAGGAGGCTATTAACAGTTAAATATAAATTATAAAATCATATAAGTACATGTTGAGTTTTATAAAATATTAGAGCAGAATATTATTGAAAAGAGTTGATGCTTTGGGTAAATATTATTCTATACATGAATTTTCAAAAATTATAGGCGTATCCGCCCAGACATTACGAAATTGGGATGCCAATGGAAAACTTCATCCGCATCATACTACAATAAGCGGCTATAGATATTATTCTGACGAGCAACTCAACCAGGTAATAAATGTAAAGCCTAAAAATCGCATTACAATTGGATATTGTCGCGTTTCCAGCCATAGACAGAAAGATGATCTGGAACGACAGACTGATAATGTTAAGACATATCTTCTGGCAAAAGGACAGCTATTTGAGATAATAAGTGATATCGGTTCCGGAATTAATTATAAGAAAAAAGGACTCCAGGAATTGATCAGGTGAATATCTCAAAATCAGGTTGAAAAGGTTGTTGTTTTATATAAAGATCGGCTATTGCGATTTGGTTTTGAATTGATAGAATATATCGCTTCGCTTTATAATTGTGAGATTGAGATCATTGATAATACTGAAAAATCCGAACAGCAGGAACTTGTTGAAGATCTGGTTCAGATAATCACAGTATTCAGTTGCAAATTACAAGGAAAACGAGCGAATAAAGCCAAGAAACTTATCCGGGAACTGATACAGGAGGAAGCAGATGGTAAAAGCCATAAAAGCAATGTTGATACCAAACAATGTACAGAAAACTAAGATGTTTCAGTACGCAGGTGCTTCAAGATTTGCTTATAACTGGGCTTTGGCAAGGGAAATAGAAAACTATGAAAAAGGCGGAAAATTCATTTCAGATGCAGAACTCAGAAAAGAATTTACAAAGCTTAGACATTCTGATGAATACGCATGGTTATTGAGTATTTCAAATAATGTAACCAAACAGGCAATCAAAGATGCCTGCACTGCTTATAAGAACTTTTTCAAAGGTTTGCAGAAATTCCCAAGATTCAAGTCAAAAAAGAGATCAATGCCGAAGTTCTATCAGGATAATATTAAGATACAATTCAGCAATACTCATGTTAAGTTTGAAGGATTTTCTTCGAGCAGGAAAAGAAATAAACAAAAACTAAATTGGGTAAGACTTGCAGAGCATGGTCGTATTCCTACAGATGCTAAATACATGAATCCGCGAATATCCTTTGACGGATTGAACTGGTGGATCAGCGTATGTGTGGAATTTCCTGATTGCATAGAAAAACTTAATGATGATGGAATTGGTATAGATCTGGGAATCAAAGATCTGGCTATTTGCTCTGATGGAGCTAAGTATAAGAACATCAATAAAAGTCAGAAAGTAAAGAAACTGGAAAAACAGAAACGCAGATTACAGCGTAGTATCTCTCGCTCTTACGAGAAAAATAAGAAAGGAGAAAGTTACTGCAAAACAAATAATGTAATCAAAAAGGAAAAACTTTTATTAAAACGAAATCACAGATTAACAAATATCCGTAAGAACTATTTGAATCAGACTACATCTGAAATTGTAAATCGAAAACCAAGATTTATTTGTATTGAAGATTTGAATGTTAGTGGAATGATGAAAAATAGACATTTATCAAAAGCAGTTCAGAATCAGGGCTTTTTTGAGTTTAGAAAGCAGCTTGAACACAAGTGCAGAGATAAAGGGATTCAGCTTATTGTGGCTGATCGGTTTTATCCATCATCAAAGCTTTGCGATTGTTGTGGAAATATTAAAAAAGACTTGAAATTATCTGACAGAATTTATAAATGTGATTGTGGAAATGTCATTGGTAGAGATTTTCAGGCATCTATAAATCTCAAGGCTTATGGAGAAAGATTTGCAAGCTAACACTAAAACGTTAGTGCAAATATGTACGGGTACGTTAATCCGGAATTTACGCCTATGGAGAGTACAAGAACTTGTGAGTAGATAGATATTTATATCATCAAAAGCATACTCGTTGAAGTAGGAATGAAACATAGAAGTTTATAACTTTTTATAAGTTTTCAGTAACGGAAAATAATTAACATAATGGTTTCCAGAAGAAAATTTTTCAGCATAGCTATCATGATGTTCGTATTACTGTTTATGTTTCAGTTTTCCATGGTGCTGAGGGACAGGCAGAATACTTATGATGTAAACTCAAATCTTGCACCAAAACAGAATGATGGAAAAAATGTCTGGAAAAACGAAGAACTCGATCCTGCGTCTGTGGGAACAACGGACAGAAGGTATGTACTTTTTGTAGGTGATTCGTCTTCTGATATGGCAGAGGCTGTAAGCAGATGGTGCACTTATGCAAAATGGGATATTTCAAAATGCAGTTCCATGGAGAAATTTAAAGAGAATGACAAAAATCTTCCGGGAATGCTGATCTTGGAGTCCGAAAAGTATGCACTTGATGATAATCTGAAAAAAATAGAAGAACTGGAACAAAAAGGTGTGATTATTGTCTTCGGATGTCTGGAAGATCCGAAGAATATTGAAAAGAATCAGGAACTTCAGGACTTTCTGGGAATTTATAAAATCGTCTCCAAAAAAACAGAACTTACAGGGGCAAAGCTTTTTGAGGGGCTGCTTCTGGGTGGAGAGGTAATTTATGAAACGCCGGAAGATAAAGATGAAAGAGATCGACAGGATCTGCAGCTTAATGTGCCCTGGTATCAGGTTGGCAGCGGAACCAAGACCTATATGGTCGGACTCCTGGATCAGTCCAAACAGAAGGAAACGGTAGAAAATGAAGAACTTCCCACACTGATCTGGAGAAACGGAATCCGGAACGGAAGCATCTTCTGTGTAGTTGGAGATTACATGAAAGACAGTACGGCACTGGGTCTTCTGGATGGCATGGTGGCAGAGGCATCTTCATATTACATTTATCCGGTAGTCAATGCACAGAATCTTTCCATGATCAATTTTCCTGTATTTGCAGATGAGAATAATGAACAGATGATGGAGTTATACAGTCAGTCCATAACAGGAATGGCCAGAGATATCATGTGGCCGTCACTTATATCCATTGTCGAAAAAGGCGGCTTGAAGATGAGCTGTTTTATGCAGCCGCAGACAAACTACGAGGATGGAATAGAGCCGACCAGCAAGAATCTGGTATTTTATCTGAAACAGATGAAAGAACAGAATGCGGAAGCCGGTTTGTCCCTGCAGTATAAAAATGCGGAATCATTAAGAGATAAACTGAATCAGGATGCTGAGTTTTTCCGGAAGGCTGACAGCAGTTATAAATACGGAGCAGCTTATACAGAAGAAAAGGATCTGGACACCGTCAAAGCTCTGATGAATACTGAATTAATGAAGAATGTAAGCACTCTGGTATGTGAATACACAGAGGATGAGCCCGTAATATCCTACTGTACAGATTCTGTAACCTTGCAGTCTGTCACAAGTGACGGAATGAATTATACCTACAGCGATGATATCCGTATGAGAAGTATTCAGAGCTCCCTGGGCTATACCAATGTTATGCTGAATATGCAGAAGATTTTCTGGCCGGAACGGAAAAAAGACCGCTGGCAGATCATGCAGAAACGTTTTTCCAGCAATCTTCTCACCTACTGGAAAAAATTTACCGGTTTTGACAGCACCACACTTTCCGAGAGCAATACCAGAACAAGAACCTTCCTGAATCTGGATTTTTCAGAGACCAGGACAGATGATGAGATTATTCTGAAAACATCTGAGAGCGGAAGCTGGTTTATCTTAAGAACCCATGGAGAAGAAATCGAAGAAATCGAAGGCGGCACACAGAAAAAACTGGAGGATAATGTTTATCTGATCCAGGCACAGGATACAACTGTGAAGATCCAGGTAAAAACAGCAGGACTCCATTACAGCAAATAAGAGAGGACACAGATGAAAGTTTGTATTGTGGCAGAAGGGTGTTATCCGTATGTAGTCGGAGGTGTATCCGGCTGGATCAACAGTTTGATAAAGTCATTTCCAAATGTGGAATTTATATTGCTGGCAATTGTAGCCAACCGTTCTTTTCGGGGAAAATTTGTCTATGAGCTTCCGGAAAATCTTACACAGGTTTATGAGGTATATCTGGAGGACAGTGAGTGGGAAGGCGGAGACAGAAAGAGAAAACGAAGAAAAAAAGTTCATATTTCCCGTAAAGAATACGATGAACTTCTGAACATGGTCCTGAACCGGAAAACAGACTGGGGCGTGATCTTTGATCTGTTTCATAAGAAACGTCTTTCTGTAGATGATCTTCTTATGGGCGAGGACTTTTTTTTGATCGCTAGGGAATGTTATAACAGAAATTATTCAAACATCAATTTTTCGGATTTTCTCTGGACACTGAGATCGATCTATCTGCCAATGTTCTGGACATTAAAGATGGATGTGCCGAAAGCGGATCTTTATCACTGTGTAGCTACCGGTTATTCCGGGATCCTGGGAAGTATGGCGAAACATTTTCATGGAAGCTCTCTTCTGATATCTGAGCATGGTATTTACACCAGAGAGCGTGAGGAGGAGCTGATCAAGGCTGCCTGGGTCAGGGGCGTATATAAAAATATCTGGATCGAGCAGTTTAAGAAGATGTCTCTTCTGGCCTATGAGAAAGCGGACACTGTCACCTGTCTGTATGATCATGCAAGGGAGCTTCAGATCGAGCTTGGCTGCCCGGAAGAAAAAATCAAAGTAACACCCAATGGTATCAACACAGAAGCACTGGCAGATCTTCCGGGAAAGAATGAAGAAGAGCAGCAGTTTATCAATGCGGGAGCTGTTCTCCGTGTAACCCCGATTAAAGACGTAAAGACCATGATACAGGCATTTGATTTTGCAAAAAAAAGGGTCAAAAATCTGAAACTCTGGATCATGGGACCTGCAGACGAGGATGTGAAATACGCTCAGGAATGTTATGATCTGGTGGAGTCCCTGGGAACAAAAGATATCGAGTTTACAGGAAGAGTTAATGTAAAAGATTATCTGGGAAAAATGGATTTCACATTGCTCACCAGCATCAGTGAGGGACAGCCGCTGACGATCCTTGAGAGCTATGCAGCTCATAAACCGGTTATAGCTACAGATGTAGGAAACTGCCGGGAGCTGATCTATGGCAGCAACGATGATTTCGGGGAAGCAGGGATACTGACACACATTATGAATATTGAGGAGATCGCCCATGCCATGGTGACGATGTCCTTACAGGAAGAAGAAAGATTGCGTATGGGAGAAGCCGGTTATAAACGTGTAAATGCGTTTTACCGGATCGAACAGATGAAAGCAGTGTATCAGGACATTTACAAAGGATTTTCTGATAAACAGGGACTTGAGTGGACGGAGGAGCCTTTCAGTATAGGAAAATAATAATCTCAGGACGGAGAGAATACATGGCTGGAATAGGTGTAAAACTGACAAACATATATAAAAAGAATACGCTGACAACAGATATCATAGGAGTTGGATACAGTACGGTCGTTACCATTGCGCCAATGCTTGTTGTGATCGGTGCACTTGTACTTATGGAATACTTTCTGGATTTTTCCTCTGTAGCTTATATTACAAGGGAACTGTTTTCCTGTACAGTGCTGTATATTTTTATTTTCTCATTGCTGACAGCATCACCGTTTAACTCTGTACTGTCAAAATATATGTCGGATGTGATCTATGAAGAGAAATATGAGGATATCCTGCCCTGCTATTATGTGGGAATGTTCATGAATATTCTTCTCAGTTCTGTGTTGGGAATTATATTCTGTGTTCGCGAGGTGATCGTGGGAAAGGTAGATATCATTTATGTTTTTACAGGATACTGCGGATATATAGCACTTGTCCTGGTGTTTTATTCCATGCTGTATCTGTCTATCTGTAAGGATTACAAAAAAATCTCGTTTTTCTTTGCAGCAGGCATGACAGTTACCTTCTTTCTGTCATTGCTTCTTGTAAAAATATTTCACTGGAGTATCACCTACGGAATGCTGTTTTCACTGGCTGTCGGGTTCTGGCTGATCGCCTGTATGGAAATGTCTGTGGTGCGAAGCTATTTCAGGGAAAACAGCGGAAAGTACAGAGAGGTTCTGGGATATTTCAGAGAATACTGGCCGCTGGTTGTAACTAATTTTCTGTATACACTGGGACTTTATATTCATAATTTTGTTTTCTGGACAACAGATTTTCACATGATAGTGGTAAAATCCTTTGTATGTGTAATAACGTATGATATGGCAACCTGCCTTGCGATGTTTACAAATATCTCTGCAAGTGTTATCTTTATCAGCAGAGTGGAAATGTATTTTCACGACAGATACAAGGCATATTCAGAGGCAGTTATCGGCGGAAGAGGAGCGGATATCGCCATTACGAAAAAAAGGATGTTCCGTACTCTTTCAGAAGAGCTGATGAGCCTTGCAAGAGTCCAGTTTATTATTACACTGGTGATCTTTCTGGTCTGTATGATCTTTCTTCCTCAGCTTGGTTTCGGAGGAATGACACTGAGGATCTATCCGTGTCTGGCAGCAGGATATTTTATTCTGTTTCTCATGTATGCAGAAATTATTTTTATGTATTATTTTAATGATATGAAAGGCTGTGTGCTGACAGGACTGGCATTCTGCCTGATCACGATGGCAGGAAGTATGATTTCCACACATTTTTCGGAGATCTGGTATGGTGCAGGACTTGTTGCAGGAAGTTTCGCAGGATGGACAGTAGCCTATATGAGGCTTCAGTGGATGGAAAAACATCTGGATTTTCATATATTCTGCAACGGACATCTGCTGAAAAAGAAAAAAGGAGACTGCCCATCGCCAAAAGTATTTGACAGATATGAGCAGTAGGAAAGGAACGAGAAAATGGCTTCAGGAGATATACTTAGATTATTTGTAATTGCGGCAGGAGCATATATGCTTGTAAAAGCAGTACTGTCACTTGCAAAAAGAAAAATGACAGAACCATTTTGCCTTGCATGGGTATTATTATCTGCGCTGATGATTCTTTCCGGTGTGCTTTTGAATCCGTCTCAGCTGGATCGGTACATAAGCACAAGAGGACTGATCCTGATCATCATCGTTGTATCAGGAATTTTATGGGGACTGTGGTTTATAAGCACCCAGGTATCCCTTCTGAAAAGACGGAATCAGGAAATGGCCATGCAGATATCACTTTTAAACAACGACTGTGAGAAAATACTTAAAGAGCTGGAGAAAATGAAAAAAGAAAAATGAAAAAAGTATTGTTTGTCATCAACACTCTTGGAGGTGCCGGAGCAGAAAAAGCACTTCTGGAGCTGCTGAAAAGATTTTCGCCGGAGCAGTATCAGACTGATCTTTATGTACTGCTTGAACAGGGCGAACTGATTAGTCAGGTGCCGGAGTATGTAAATATCCTGAACAGAGATTATACAGCAGAATCGGTTCTTACAAGAGAGGGAAAAAAGAAACTGAATAAAAAAGTTTTCAGGCGGCTGTTTACCAGAGGAGCTTTGTTTAAAAACATTCCGTATCTGATAAAAAATATCTCAGTTATGCTGAAACAAAAGAAAATTCATGCAGACAAGCTTCTGTGGCGTGTTATGTCAGACAGCGGAATGAGTCTGGATAAGGAGTATGATATGGCAATCGCTTATCTGGAAGGCGGTTCCACATATTTTGTCCATGATCATGTGATGGCAAAGCAGAAGTTCACATTTTTGCATGTGGACTATTCGTATGCAGGCTACAGCAGAAAACTGGATAAAAGCTGCTATCTGGATTTTGACAGGGTCTTTACGGTGTCCGGTGAAGTAAAAGAAAGCTTTGAAAAAATATATCCCGAGTGTGCAGACAGAACCTTTATTTTCCACAATCTGATCGACAGGAAGGAAATCATAAGAAAAGCAGAACTTCCAGGTGGTTTTGAGGATACATATAACGGAAAAAGGATACTGACTGTAGGAAGATTAACTGTTCAGAAAGCTTATGAAACAGCTATTGACGCAATGAAACTTCTGAAAGATCAGGGCGTAAATGTGCGCTGGTATGTGTTGGGAGAAGGCGAGCTGAAAGAACAGCTTCAGCAGAAAATAGACAGTCTTGGGCTTACCGGAGATTTTATCCTGCTGGGAGCAGAGGAAAATCCCTATCCCTATTATAAGCAGTGTGATCTGTATGTGCATGCTACCCGTTTTGAAGGAAAAAGCATTGCAGTACAGGAAGCACAGGTTCTTGGCTGTGCGATCCTGGTGTCAGACTGCAGCGGAAACCGGGAACAGGTAAATGATGGAATAGACGGATCCTTGTGTCAGCTGTCAGCGGAAGACATCAGCAGAAATATAAAAGAACTGCTGGAAGATGATGAGAAATGTATGCAGTACAGAAAAAATGCCTCTCGTCGGATCTCAGATAATCAGGAGGATGAAATGAAACTGTTTTGCTGCAGCAGGAATGACAGGAATGGAGCAGAGCAGAATACAAAAGTTCGATATATATAGCGTAAGAAAAGAGAAAGAAAGCCATGGAAAACAGAAAAGAAGTTTTGATTATTATTCCGGCGTACAATGAAGAAAAAACGATTGTTCCAGTGCTTGAAAAGCTGGAACAGCCGGAAATCGCGCAGATCGCAGATGTACTGGTTATGAACGATGCATCCTCAGATGCAACCAATCATGTAACAAAAAAGAGAAAACATGATGTTGTGACTAATGTATTTAATCTTGGATATGGAAGTGGCCTGCAGCTTGGATATAAGTATGCAGTGCGAAAGGGTTACTGTTATGTGATACAGATGGATGCAGACGGACAGCATGATGTATGCAATATTCCGAAAATCTATGAGACATTGCAGACCAGAGATGCGAACGGTGAGCTTCCGGATATTGTTCTGGGTTCAAGATTTATGGAAGGAAGCACAGATTTCCCGGTATCTCCGGCGAAAAAAATTGCATTTGCGTGGTTTCGGACAATGCTGAAACTGGGAACAGGAAGAAGCATTTCTGATCCGACTACAGGCCTGCAGGGGCTGAGCTGGAGAACTTTTCTTTTTTATTCCAAATATGATAACTTTGATGACAAATATCCAGACGCAAATATGCTGATGCAGATGCTGCTTCTGGGATTCCGGGTCAGGGAAATTCCGGCAGTGATGCACATGAGAACAGAAGGAGTCAGCATGCATTCCGGGCTGAAGCCAATACTCTATATGTTCCGCATGACTTTTTCCGTTCTGGCAGTATGGATCAGGGAAAAAATCCTCAAGATGGATGAAGGTAAGATACATGCTCTGGAAAAATATGATAAATAGAAATGGCTGGGATTTCCGGCAGGCAGAACTCGCAGAGAGTCTGGATGAACCGGAAAATCCCGGCAGAGGATGGTACGGGATCTATACTTTTATGGTTGAACAGAGTATAGATCCGGGAGAACTGAGATGGAGTCTGAGACAGGGGGAGTCGCTGGCACTGGTACTGCTTGATATCCACGCATATCGCAGTAAGCTGCTGGATGAAGATGCCCTTGGAAATATCAGGAACATTCTCAGTTTTTTTATGCAATACAAAAAGGATGTGATTCTTCGTCCTGTATATGACCGGGAAGGAAATGGACGAAGCTGCGAGCCGGATGCTTTTGAACTGGTGCTGGAGCACATGAGACAGATCGGAGAAATATTGAAAAGTGTAAAACATTCTGTGTTTATTTTTCAGGGAATGCTGGTTGGCAGCTGGGGAGAGATGCACGATTCCGAATATTTATCTCCGGAACATCTTCATAAGATGTGGAGCTGTATGAGGGGGTACCTTGGAGAGGATATCTGTCTGGCTGTGCGTACGCCGTCACAGTGGAGAACCCTGAAAAGTGAAGAGGATTTTTTGCAGAAAAAATACTCCCGGCTGTCGTTGTTTGACGATGGTATCCTGGGATCTCTGACACATCTTGGAACATTCGGTACTATGACAAAAGAGGCGGCAGGATGGAGCGGTGCATGGACCCGAAAAGAAGAGCTGGATTTTATCAGCCGGCTTACAGAAAGCCTGCCCTGTGGAGGTGAGGTGACTTCCTGTACAGGAAAAGATGCTGCGAAAGTCAGGGAGGCAGATTTCATCATCAGTGAACTGAAGAACATGCATCTTGCTTATCTGGACAGTACTTACGATATGGAGGTTCTTAACCGGTGGAAACAGATAAATTATACAGGCTCCGGGATCTGGCAGGGGCGAAGCCTTTATGAATATATAGGCAGCCACCTTGGTTATCGCCTGACAGTCAAAAGTGTTCAGATGAAACGTACATGGCGTGGAAAAGCAGAATTTACCATTGAAATTGAAAATACCGGATTTGGAAAGCTGTTTCAGGATGCGGAATTATTTCTGATGATCGAGAATGAGGATCAGCAGAAAGAAGTTCCGGTTTCTATGGATCTGCGGAAAATATTGCCGGGAACTGTTCTCTGTGGAAAAGCAGTGACAGAGCCTGCCCACGGGAAAGTTTTCCTGAAAGCCCGGAGAAGATCAGACGGGCGAAGTATTCGGTTGGCCAATAGAGGCAGTACAGACAGCCTTTATATTGGCTGCCTGCATACATATTGAGTTACTGAAGAGTAAGAGTACCAACAGGAGCTGTTTTGCTTTTTTCATATCCTTTGTTGGCAAAATGGATATAGTTTTTTGTGTATGGATCTTTCATACGAAGAGAAACTGTATAAGTTCCCTTTTTAAGGGAGCGAACATTCAGGCTGAGTTTAAACTCAGAGAAATCATTACCTGCGATAGAACGGTTATCAATAGTTGTTTCAACTTTTTCTGATTTACCGGTATCTTTGCTGGTGAGAATCAGATCTGTGGTAAATTTCGTATATGCAGAGGAAAATCCGGTATTGGCAACTGTCAGATATAAAGTGGCAGTGTCATCGAGTACAGAATGAAAATCAATGGAGGACTGCTGTACAACATAACGGTAGCCCAGATGAGCACTGATGTAATCATATCCGCTGCATCCGGAAAAAACATCGGTATCTGATCCTGTGTAAGTAGAATTTTTCCATTTGTTAAGGACTGCTTCATCATGTTCCGAATTCAGATAAGACACATGCATTTGTGAGAGATCTGAGATGGCATTATCCAGATCATTGTATTCGTTGTCTACAGTAACCTCTCCACCATTAGGAACATATTGACAGAGTTTGTACTGAAAAAGAAGTTCATCACTGCGGGTACCCTGTTCTTCTGGTTTGCTGCTGGATTTCAGAGGTGTACTTCCGTAGGTGCCGAGATCATAGACTGATCCAAGCATACCGTCGTTAAACAGACTTAATCTGGATGCGAGTGTGCCGCTGTAAGCTTCTGAACTTGAAAGTGGCGTACTGGTACGGAGAATACCTCTTAACTGCGCCGGAGTACGGACTGCCAGATAAATTTCCCGGGAGATATCATTGTCAAGTTCTTCTATGATCTGACGTATTTGATTGAGATCTCCATAATTGGAATTATTCATCTCACCATTATTTCCTGTAAATGTTCCCTGCAGGATATATACACAGTCAGAATGTTTGTTGACAACAGTGGAAAGCCGTGAAATATGTTTTTTGATCTGCGGAAGGCTGGATGGTTCTGCAGATAAAGCCTTTCCATCCCAGTCATAGAGAAAACGGAGGATCACCTGCTTTTTGGCCTGTGTACATATAGTCAGCATTTTATCCAGCTGAGTAAGAGCATTTGTGCTGATATCAGAATCTGAATAATTTTTCAGATTGATTTCCAGAAGCATCAGTGGGTAGGGATTTGAGGTGCAGTTTTTTTTGCACCAGTTTGCAGCTGTTTTTGGTGTTTCCTTATCTGAAAGAATGTATCCGCCCATTTGATAAAAACCGCGGTAAGGATTATCCAGATTCTGGGAAGATTCTTCGCTTGAGGAAGGTGTATATTCAATTTTCAGATATCTGGAAGAGATTAAATGATGGAGGATAAGCACAGCCAATGTAAAACAAAATATAAAAAAAAGACTATGCAGGATTACCGGTAATTTTTTTTTCATGGATAATTGCTCCTTTAAAAAATATCTATACATGCAATTATGAATTAACTATAATGTATTATAACCAAAAAGAAAGGATAAGTGAAGATTGAAACAGAAATCCAGGACCGAATACTCTGTCATGAATACGACAATAGCTTTTATTGCACAGGTGACAGCAATTCTTATGGGCTTTTTTACAAGGGTCGTTTTTACGAGAACGCTCAGTGAAGGTTATGTAGGAATCAATGGTCTGTTTACGGATATATTAAATATATTATCATTATCAGAACTTGGAGTGGGAACTGCAATTACATATGCTCTTTACGGTCCAATTGCCAGAAATGATATCAAAAAACAGCAGATCCTGATGCGGATGTTCCGTACTTTTTACAGAATGACAGCAGGTTTTGTTCTGGTGGCAGGACTGTGCCTGATTCCGTTTCTGGATATTCTGATGAAGGACAGGCCGGATGTGGATCATCTGGTCGTGATCTATATTCTGTATCTTACGAATTCAGTTGTGTCTTATTTGCTGATTTACAAGAAGACATTGGTGGATGCTCACCAGATGAATTATATTACTGTGATGTATCATAATGGATTTCTTGTATTGCAGGATATCTGTCAGATCGTTGTATTGCTTCTGACCGGGAACTTTATTCTGTTTCTTATTGTTGCGGTTGTGTGTACGATAAGTGGAAATATTTGTATGTCCAGAAAAGCGGACAGACTTTTTCCTTACTTGAAGGAGCCTTGTAAGGATAAACTTCCGCAGAATGAATATCATGATATCTTTCGGAATGTAAAAGCAATGTTGATGCATAAGATCGGAAATGTGGTTGTAAATAATACCGATAATCTTCTGATATCCAGTTTTGTAGGGGTTGTCACAGCCGGTATTTATTCCAATTATTTTCTGATCATAGGATCTGTGCGTCAGGTATTGGATCAGGCTATGCTGGGGGTTACGGCAAGTGTAGGAAATCTCGGTGTGACAGAAGATAGGGAAAAGGTAGGACAGATCTTTGACATATTATTCTTTATCGGATACTGGCTGTTTGGATTTGCGGGAATCTGTCTTATGGAACTTCTGAATCCTTTTGTGGAGATTGCATTTGGAAAAAAATATCTGTTTGCGAGAGAAATCGTGCTGATTCTTTGTATTAACTTTTTTATCAATGGAATGAGGCGTGCTGTACTGATCTTCAAAGAATCTATGGGCTTGTTTTGGTATGATCGTTATAAAGCTGTGGCAGAGGCTGTCTTAAATCTGGTGATTTCTGTTTTGCTGGTAACATATTTAGGAGTGGCAGGAGTGTTTGTGGGAACATTTTGCAGCACTGTACTTACCTCTGTATGGGTGGAACCTTATGTGATCTATAAATACAGACTTGAAAGACCGGTGACTGGATTTTTCATAAAGTATGCCGGATATCTTGGAGTGATGGCAGCAGTATGGGGAATTACCGAATATTGCTGCAGGTTTATTTCAGGACAGGTATTTTTTGTTTTGGTATTAAGGCTGATGATCTGTCTGATAGTACCGAATATTCTGTTATGGCTGGTTTACAGAAAAACTGTAGAATGGAGAGAATTATGGAGTTTACTGAAAAGAATTGTAAAATTTCCGTGATCATATCTGTGTATAATGCAGAGAAATATATAAGAGAAACGCTGAATAGTATTATAGATCAAAGCTATAAAAACTGGGAAATCATTTTGGTAGAAAATGGTTCGGAGGATAAAAGTCCGGATATTATCCGGGAATATGAAAAGAAATATCCGGAAATCCGTATGATCAAAGGCCCTGGAAAAGGTCCCGGACCTGCGAGAAACAGAGGATTGAAACTGGCAAAGGGTGATTATATTGTGTTTGCGGATGCAGATGATTATCTTCCGGATACAGAAATATTCCGTAAATATATAAGTATTGCTGAACCTACAGGTGCAGATATTGTAGTAAGTAATTATGCAAGATTATGGGAGGATAAGATTCTTCCGGCATCGAAACATGAGTCATTTGCATTGTGCAGTCCTTTATCAGAGGAATTCAGGTTTCGGGGATTCTTTTCTGTGGGAACACTTTCGTATGTATGGGGAAAGCTTTACAGAAGTGAATTTCTGAAGAAGAATCAGATTATTTTTACAGAGATTTCTTATGCGGAAGATAAATTATTCAATATGCAGTGCTATATCTGCAATCCAAAGTATGTTTTTCTGGAAGATGTAGGATATGTCTACAGAAAAAATGATGTATCAGTTTCCTGGCAGTATCGTTCGGATTCCACAGAGAACTGGTTTAAGATAGCATATGAGCTGAAGGGATGGATTGAGAAGAAGAATAAAGAGCCTGTGGAATATATATCACTCACCAGATATTTGATTTTTTTTGCTGCATTTTTTGATGCTAAAATGGAATATATGCAGCGCAAAAAAAGATTAAGAGCAATCCATAAAATACTGAAAGAATATGGTGATCATCCAGTGGGAAAGAAAGTTTTTTGTGAACTGGCAGATAGAAAACGGCCGCTTCAGATCAATCAGTGGATGTGGAAGGCTATGATACGGATTTTTTCTTTTGGAATGAAATCAAAATGGTACCTGCTGATGTCTGTGGGTGTTAAAATTTTGATTACGCAGAAAGTAGATGAAAGACTTTCTGATACCGGGATCAGGGAATAGGTAATACAAAAACAGTGACTCCCACTCAGGAATCGCTGTTTTCAAAAATTTTGACAAGTTTTGTTTTCTGGTTGCTTTTTTTGAAATTACGAAGTGTCTGCAGGAAGGTTGTATTCCGTACTTTGTAGGTGTTGCGGATGAAGCAGACGAAAGTGATCACCCAGAGTACCGGCCAGAGGATCGGGAAGTGGCTGGCTTTTGGGAAGCGGACTTTCATCTGGACATGACCTTCACGGAAATAGGTAAACAGGTTGACTTTCTGGTAGGAGCTGCTTCCCACCAGAGTCTGTGAAACATCGGTTCCCATGTCACCGTCTTTCAAGATCTGTGTGATAAAATCCTGACAGTCAGAGGTATCGTAGTGGGTCTGGGGATCTATGGAATCCGGGAGCCCGAGATATATCCGGCAGCTTTCCAGAATGATCTCATAGAGATGGCTGATCCGCGATTCCCTGCACCATGTATGTATCTGGTCAAAATCAATTTCGGATTCATGACGTTTCAGATAAAAAGTGAAATCGCAGAGAAGCCGGATTCCGAATCCGCTGTACAGATAGTGTTTCAGCATGTGATGGATCATGTAAAAAACGTATTCTGTTGGCGGCAGGACTGTATAGCTGTATCCATGGATCATCTGAGATGATTTCTTCAGCTGTGTCGGTGAATAAACGAGATCTACGATCTCATTGGTTCGGCTGTACTGGTACTGTCCGACAACTCTGTAATGAAGCTCCAGGATAAAACGGCGTCCGGTTTTTGGAAATGTATAATAGTAAGTTACATGATGATCACTGAGCTCGTCCTGGAGAATGTATCCGTTGGATTCCAGAACAGTCTGTGCCTGAGAAAGCATTTCCGGTTCGGCCAGATAAAGGTCAAGATCTCCCAGCTTGCGATACTCCGGGACAGGATAGCAGTCGGCAAGACTTAAACCCTTCAGAAGGTAGCAGTCAATATGGTTCTCTTTCAGGAGAGATACGGTAGTCCGGGTAAAATGTTCGATCTGATAGTAATTCAGCATCATTTCTTTTACCTTGTGCTTCATGGAAGGATAAACAGAAGCTGATCTGAGACAGGGAAGCACGAAGGGAACGGTACAGTGCTCCTGTGCCAGGTTCGCCAGAGCCGGAAACTGCTCCGGTGTGACAGAAACAGGATCGTTGGAATCTGTGCAGATATTTTTTATTATGTTCAGATAAGTTTGGTATATTTGCTCCATGTTGATCTCCTGAAAAGGTATAAAATAATAGTAAGTATATCATGAATATATTTGGAAATAAAGGGGAGGAAAAAATGAAAAAGACAGAAGGATATATTGTAAAAGAACTGGAAGATGAGTATATTGTGCTTCCGGTGGGAGAAAGAACAGAGGAAGTCAATGAGGTGATCTCCTTAAGCGAAACAGCAGGATTTATTTATATCCATGCAGATCAGGCAGAAGATATTGAAGAATTGGCACAGCTGGTTGGAAACGAATATGGGATAGAAGCATCCGAGGTTTACGAGGATGTGAAAAATGTGGTAAAAACTTTCCGGGAAAAAGGAATTCTTCTGTGAGCCTAAGAGTTTGGCTTTCGGCAGATCCGGCGAAAAAATGCAGTTAAACGAAAACAGAAAGGACGAACCGGCAGCATCAAAAGCCACACAGAGGACAGAAAACGATAAAAAGGATTCTGTGCGGAAATCTCCCGTCCATTGCGTACAAAAGCTACAAGTTTTCCGATAATCTGATCAGAACGAAGCGGGCCTTCAATTTCCCACTGATTATCACCAACCATAAAAAAGCCCTCTTCTGTGATCTTATCGATGCGGTGGAGCACAAGGATACTCCGGTCACGGCGGTAAAGAACTACATCATTTCTGCGGCAGTCTGTGGAAGCTGTCTGCTGGATCAGGGCTTCATCCCGGCCGGGAATAAGAAGAGGGTACATGCTGTAGCCCTGTGGTTTGATGCGAATGATATTTCCGTCACGGAGAAGCTGCTCCAGATCGATTTTCGGTGATGTTTGGGATGTATTGTTCATGGTGCTCGTCCTTAAATTTGGTATAATATTGGTGTGTTTGGTTGTACCCGGCAGAGTATCTGCTCGATGAAGAGGATTTTGTTTGCCTAGTTAGAGCGTATTATAGCATTCCTGTAAATAAAGAACAACAATAACTGACAGAAACGTGTCAGAAACAGCACAATATTTTTTATAAGAATACTTGACTTTCAAGGGTCTGATAGATATCATAAAAGAAAAGATGAAACAGATAAATTACTAGCTTTTGATGGCATAAGAAAGGAAAATAAAATATGAAAATGTATAAAAAACCGATAGTAACTGTTGATGCCGGACTGGCAGAAGGTGTATATGCGGCAAGCGGTGCAAAGGGTACACTGAATGTAACATATCATGGTGTATGGGATCGTTGGGGAACTAATGGCGGTAAAGGCCTTGCAATGGCCGACTGGTCTGGTATTGACGGGACGATCACACTGAATGTTACATTTAATGATACTGTGGATCAGGCAGAGACAGACGATGCATCTGTACAGACTTCTTGGTCAGGAAAGACAGCGACATTTACATTCGCAAGTACAGCAAGTAATCCACTGACGATCGGAATTCATCTGAATCACGGAACAAGTATTGATGATCTGAAGATGACTGGATTTACATACTCTGTGAACTAACTGAATCTGCGAATCAGTTATTCGGTGCAGAGCTATGTATCGGATGCGGATGATTTTATTCACTTGACACGAATGTTGAGAGATTGGATTTATGAATATTCAGTGAGGTGGAAGGTGAATATCTGTTTTATTTGATAGTGTAAGATGTGGTGGGAGATTAACGTGAAGGTATACGAGAAACCGGTGGTTTTTTGTTGATGCAGGGATGGCTGAGGGTGTGTATGCGGCTAGTGGAGCAGGACTGATTTCAGGAAATGGAACACCAACGCTTAAGGTGCAATTAGGCTATCATCAGAATCCAAGCGACAATATCGACTTCGGCGATTTAGTTGTAACAGCTGATACAGGCCTTGCAATTACCGGTGTCAGCATCACAGACTAATTAGATCAGAATGATTCAAATATAAAAAATCCTCCACAGAAACAGGCAACCATTTCTGTGGGGGATTTTTTAACACATTTGACAAGTTAATGATTAAAAATCAGGCCGATTATATCGCAGCTCAGAACTCCTTCACCATCTTCTGAATCTCCCCATCCCCAAGCACCTCGCACCTCTTATCCCGTATCGCATAAACCCGCGTACAGATATTTAAGACCGTAGGCCGATGAGTTGTCACGATACAGGTTCGGGGGTAAGTATCCTGCATGATATTTCTGAGAACTTTACGTTCTGTGGCCACATCCAGCGCGGAAGTTGCTTCATCCAGCAGAAGGATCGGAGATTTTCTGAGGAGTGCCCTGGCAATGGAAAGTCTCTGGGCCTGGCCCTCTGAGAAACCGCCGCCCCGTTCTTTAATGACGCTTTCGATTCCATCCGGAAGCTTTTCCACGAAATCCCATGCACATGCCAGTTTCAGTGCCTCGATAATTTCTTCATCTGTGGCATCCTGCTTCACATTTCGCATATTTTCAGCAATCGTTCCTGAAAACATGGTGTTTCCCTGAGGCACATAGGAAAATAGCTTTCTGGTAGACGGTGACATATCCAGCATATTCGAGTGATTTTTGCCCGCACAGACATGGAAAGAACCGGTCTGTGGCGCCAGAAGGGACAAAATCAGACGCAGCATAGTTGTCTTACCTTCGCCGGAAGGCCCGACCAGGGCAACGATCTCATGAGGATAAGCCTCCATGGAAGCGTTGGCAAAAACAGAAGTTCCGTTATGATAAGTATAGCTGAGATCCTGCATATTCAGGCCGATTCCCTCCTCCCGATACTGCTTTTCGAAGCTTCGGACAGCAGAATCCTGGCTGTAATCCTCCTGGGGCATTTCCACGATATCCATCAGTCGGCCGGCAGAGATCGTCAGTGAGATCGCAGAAGGAATCAGGCTGACCAGGGAATTCACTGCACTTGTCAGCGTGCCGGAAAGAGAAAGAAACATGGTCATGGTTCCGTAACTGATCGCATTGCTCCACACACGGTAAATTCCCCAGCCATAACAGCTGTACGATACGATAAAACCGATAATGGACATAAGGACAGAGGTCAGGATGGACATTTTCTGGAAATCCAGCCTCATATCGATATAATCTTTCTGAAGAGATTTCAGTTTGTCCGTGTAAAAATGGATCAGGTCAAAAGCTTTGATGGTCTGGATATTGGAAAAGGCCTCCTGGTTAAATCCGTAGAGCTTTGCATTCATGGCAGCACTTCGCTGGTTATTATCCCGCATACGCCGAAGAAGCGGTCTGGAAAGCAGTGCGCTGAACGGTATTCCAAGCAGTGCGAACAACGCAAAGGTAGGATCATAGTAAAGTACGATTGCGAGAGCACTGATAAAACGGAACGTATAAATGATCAGGTTTGGTATCCAGTTCAGGATTCCGCTGGAAATATTGGAAGCATCGGAGCTCCACCGTGTCACCAGATCGCCGGTATGGTAATCCGTAAGAGATTCCCAGTCAGTCACCAGCATTTTGGAAAAAATATCGTTTTTGATCTCTGAATCCACCTTTAAATTAATAAATGTGGAGGCATATCCGGAAGCCTGTGAAACCAGGATATTGGCTACGGAAAAACCGATCATTGCAGCAAAAGTACTCAGAAGTTTTCCGGTCTGGTGGCCGGTGATGATATCGACCAGATCTTTGGAGATCAGGCTGGAGATCAGGGAAACGCCGGTTCCGGTAATTCCAAGCAAAGTATAGAGGATCATAGCTTTCCAGTAACGTTTGCCGTACTGATAGATCCATAAGGTCTGTTTCCATATTTTTTTCAAGGTGCCCTGTTTCAGATGCTTCCAGACCAGAAATATTTTATCTTTCATTGCAGCTCCTCCGCAGGTCAATGGCGTTCTTAATAGTATAGGCAGCAGAAGGATTTTTTGTGCACAGAAAATGGAGCACTGGCACGCAGTCTGCGATTTTTTCTGCAAAGGACAGGTTTCTGGTAAGCTGAATTTCTTTCCAGGCAGGAGAAATCATACGCTGCATAACCCGGAGGATTTTTTCCGAAGGAGGTAATTTTTCCAGTCGGTCTGTCTGCGAGTCCTGCCCCAGGAGCACGATCCCTCCGAGCTCATATTGTTCTGTAGTAAAAATCTCCGAGGTTCCGCACCAGGGAATTCCGTAAACAGTGATATGACCGTCTTCGAATCCCAGAAGATTCAGATCTCCGTTCAGATACGGCGTGCCAAAAAGCTCATGCCATAAAGCTGTATGAGTTGATTTTCCCATTCCCGAATGCCCGGAAAAAAGCCAGGCCTTATCATGGTAAAGAATGGATGCGGAATGAATGGCAAAGAGCCCTTTTTTCTGCGCAATAAAAAGAAAAAACAGGCGTATTGCGTGGAACAGGTTGTCTGTATTAAGCTCAGTTGCCTGGGCATGGCAGTGGATCCGCACATAGGAACCATCCTTGAGCATGTGAGCTTCGTAAATATTCTGCATCTGAGGAAAAAGAACAACGTAGCGGTCAGAATTTTCGAAGATAGTCATTTCAGAATTCTGCAGAAGAACCTGCTCATAACAGCGGCTGGCCGGAGGTGCAGTGATCAGCTCAAGTATCTGATCTGGTTCCGCAGAAAACTTTTTATAAAAGGGCTCGAAACATTTGGAAAACAGTTCCCGGGGACCATATAGCTTCATTGTGATCCCGGCAATGACCATAGAGCCGGAAGGTTCTTTGGAAATCGGATGGAGATCTTCTGTGATCATTCCCAGGCCTGTAAGCTGTGTAAGAAAATCCATCACATCACTGCACAGTTCAGGGAAAAAAGATTCATCCAGCTGATAAACCCTGGCAAGCAGTTTTACCAGCTCCTCTGGTTCTGCTCCTTCATTGTGCTGCAGAATATTCCATAAAAATGAGCTGGTCTCATTGAGGATAAAGCTTTTTTTCTGGTCTGCGATCTGCTGGCCATATGGCAGCAGGTAACAGGTATCTTTGATTTTCCGGAGGGTATATCCGGGTTGACATCTGAACATAATAAAAAGGTTTCCTTTCTCTTTCTGAAAGTCAAAGTTTTCAAAACAGATTATAACACAAAAATCAGCAAAATCTTTCGATGAGTTGAAAATAGACATTGTAAAAATTCTGTGACTCATTTATAATGAGTAACAGATTCTAAAGATGTTATAAAAAACAGGAGGAAAGCCTTGAAAAGAGAATTAGTTATTGTCATTGATTTTGGCGGTCAGTACAATCAGCTGGTTGCAAGACGTGTCAGAGAATGCAATGTATATTGCGAAATCTATTCTTACAAGACAGATCTTGAGAAGATTAAAGCGATGAATCCGAAGGGAATCATCCTTACCGGCGGACCAAACAGCTGCTATGAGGCAGATTCACCGACTTACCAGAAAGAATTATTCGAGCTTGGTATTCCGGTACTTGGACTTTGCTACGGAGCACAGCTCATGATGCATGTCCTTGGCGGAAAAGTTGAGAAAGCAGATGTCAGCGAGTACGGCAAGACAGAGCTTCTCATTGATAAAAAAGATTCCAAGATCTTCAAAAATGTATCCGACAAAACAATCTGCTGGATGAGCCATACAGATTACATTTCTCAGGCTGCACCGGGATTCGAGATCGCTGCACACACTGCAGACTGTCCGGTAGCAACTGCACAGAATGAGGAGAAGAAACTGTACGCGATCCAGTTCCATCCGGAAGTACTGCACACAGTTGAAGGAAAGACCATGCTGTCCAACTTCGTACTTGGTGTCTGTGAATGCGCCGGAGACTGGAAAATGGATGCCTTTGTTGAGCACACGATCAAAGAGATCCGTGAGAAAGTCGGCGATGGAAAAGTTCTCCTTGCTCTTTCAGGCGGTGTAGATTCCTCCGTAGCAGCAGGACTTCTTTCCAGAGCAATCGGCAAGCAGCTTACCTGCGTATTTGTAGACCACGGACTTCTTCGTAAAGATGAGGGAGATGAGGTTGAGGGTGTGTTCGGACCGAACGGACAGTTTGACCTGAATTTTATCCGTGTTAATGCACAGCAGAGATATTATGACAAGCTTGCAGGCGTTACAGAGCCTGAGGCGAAACGTAAGATCATCGGTGAAGAATTTATCCGTATCTTCGAGGAAGAAGCCAAGAAGATCGGCGCTGTAGATTTCCTTGCACAGGGAACCATTTATCCGGACGTTGTAGAGAGTGGTCTTGGCGGAGAATCCGCAGTGATCAAATCCCACCACAACGTAGGAGGACTTCCGGATTTCGTTGATTTTAAAGAAATCATCGAGCCACTCCGTGACCTGTTTAAAGACGAGGTTCGTAAAGCTGGCCTCGAACTTGGAATTCCGGAAAGACTGGTATTCCGTCAGCCATTCCCTGGCCCAGGCCTTGGAATCCGTATCATCGGAGAAGTCACCGAAGAAAAAGTACGCATCGTACAGGATGCAGACTACATCTACCGTGAAGAAGTCGACAAAGCAGCCGCCGACTACAAAAAAGAACACGGAGAAGACCCATCCTGGATGCCAAACCAGTACTTCGCAGCCCTGACAAATATGCGAAGCGTAGGCGTAATGGGAGACTTCAGAACTTACGATTATGCAGTAGCACTCCGCGCAGTTAAGACCATTGACTTCATGACTGCCGAGTCCGCTGAGATTCCTTATGCAGTACTTAATAAGGTGATGAACCGTATTATCAATGAAGTTAAGGGCGTAAACCGCGTATTCTATGATCTTACAAGTAAGCCGCCTGGAACGATTGAATTCGAGTAGCTTGAAAAATCGCGGAAAAGCCCATAAATAAAGGCTTTGCGGGGTGTCGAAAAGACCAAATGGAGTGCAAATGGAGTTTAAAAATTATTTTTTTCTCTTGTTTATATTCCAGATTCACCTGCAAATTTCGTGAAATCGGTTATTCTCATAAAATAAAATTAGAGTAAATATGAAGAACAGTTTGTTTTGATTGAAGTGATTTTCGTCAAGGCAGACTGTTTTTTTGTTGCCTGCATTTAGAAAACAGATACCACAGAAAGGTTCTTTACTTTCGATGAGCTTAAACTCCATGACACAGTAATCACACTGATGGAGAATTAAAAAACAAGAAAATTTGATAAATTTCGGAAAATGATGTCCGATTTTGCATCTGCCAGTACAGAGTATATGAAGAGATAAATATTCAAAACACAGGAGGTACTGATTATGCAGAATAAATTATTTTTAAAGGCAGCCGATATATGTGAACTTCTGGAAGTAAAACAGACATCGGCTTATGAAATCATCGGAAATCTGAACAAGGAACTGGAAGAACAGGGCTACCTGACGCTTAGAGGAAAAGTTCCGACAAAGTATTTTGTGAAGCGTTTCTACGGAGTAGAAGATACTTGTGAGATTCCACAGGAAGAGGGAAAGGAATGGTTTCATGCGTAAGAGAAAAATGTATTTATCAGTGGAAGACATTGCAGAACTCTTTGGATTATCAGTTTCGTTTGCTTACCGGGTAGTGGAAAGAATGAATGCCGATCTGGCAAGCAAGAACTATTATGTGATTCTCGGTCGGGTGCCAACCCGCTATGTAGAGGACAAGATCTATGGTCTGGAACATGTTGAGCAGTATTTGAAGGAGGATAAAGCGGTATGAGTATGATGCAGGAAAAAATGTATATGGATGTGGATGATGTGTGTGCAATTCTTGGAGTTTCAAAAACTTATGCATATAGTCTGATGCGAGAATACAACAAAGAATTGAAGGCAAAAGGCTATATTGTAGTAGCTGGAAAAATCTCTACGAAATTCCTGGCAGAAAAGATTTATGGCATGAAAGTCGAGGATTAGCAATGGGGGTTTACAAAGAAGGAAAAAACTGGAAAGTACAGGTCTATTACAAAGACTGGCAGGGAAATCGGAAAAGAAAACAGAAAAGAGGATTCAGGACCAAGGGTGAAGCTAAGGAATGGGAAAGAGATTTCCTGCAACAGCAGAGCCAGGGTGTGGATATTGAATTTGGAAATTTTCTGGAGATTTATTACAAAGATATGGATGTCCGTCTCAGAGAAAACACTATGTACACGAAGCGATATATTATTGACCTGAAAATCAAGCCTTATTTTGAAAAGAAGATTCTCAGTGAAATTACGGTGGCAGACGTCCGTGCATGGCAGAATGAGTTGCTGACGTATAAGGATAAGAATGGAAAAGGATATTCTCCTACTTATCTGAAAACAGTGAACTGCCAGCTGACTGCAATCTTCAATTATGCAATGCGGTATTATAACCTGCAGGATAATCCCTGCAGGAAGGCAGGAGCGATTGGCAAGAGTAAAGGAGAACCGAAGGACTTCTGGATGCAGGAAGAGTTCAATGCTTTTCTGGAAACAGTAAGTGATAAGCCGGAGACAAGAATGGCGTTTCTTTTGTTGTACTGGACCGGAATGCGTATCGGTGAATTGCTTGCACTTACTTATAATGACATCAATCTTGAAGAGAAAACCATATCAATCAATAAATCTTATCAGAGACTGAAAGGAAAGGATATGATCACGCAGCCGAAAACTCCAAAGAGTATCCGTGTGATTACGATGCCGGATTTTCTTGCAGAGGAATTTAGGGAGTATTGCAGTCATTTGTATGGAATTATGAAAAAGGAAAGACTTTTTCGGTTTACCAAATCGCATATGGAACATTGTATGGCTACCGGAATCGAGCGGTCTGGTGTAAAGCGGATACGACTTCATGATCTCCGCCATTCCCATGCCAGTATGCTGGTTGATATGGGGGTGGCTCCATTGGAGATTGCAGAACGCCTTGGACATGAAAAGGTGGAAACCACGTTGAACACTTATTCACATCTGTATCCGTCTACACAGAGTAAATTAGCAGGTTTGCTAGATAAGAAACATGAGGAAGAGGAGGAATAAGCGATGGCTGGTGACAGACATGGAAAACACAACACAACGACCATTTCTTTTCGGGTGAATTCTTATGAAAAAGCAACAATTGAAGAACGAGTGAAAGTGAGCGGAATGAAAAAACAGGATTATATCGTCCGATCATGCATTTACAATCATGTATGTGTTGTTGGAAAGAAAGAAACAATTGAGATTATCCGGTCAGAAATGAAGGAAATGAGTTTGGTTTTGGAGGATGTGGCAAAAGATTTGAAGTCTGAAAAACCAGTTATTTCAGAACCGGTTCTTGATAGTATGACAGAACGGTATCTTGCATTTTTGGAAGCAGCATTATGGATGCTGAAAGGTTCAAGTTATTTATGGGAGGATAAAAAGGATGGAAGAGAAAGTAATGAAGGATTGTAAAGTGCTGGCATTGTGTTCACAAAAAGGCGGGGTTGGCAAGACAACAAGTTGCGTGAATCTGGCAGTCGGACTTGCAAAAGCAGGGAAGAAAGTGCTTGTGATTGACAATGATCCGCAGGGAAGTATGACAGCAAGTCTTGGGTATCATAACCCAGATGAATTACCAATCACACTGGCTACTATTCTGACAAAGATTGTAGAAGATGAACTATTTGAAAATACACTGGGAATTTTACATCACCAGGAAGGAATTGATTTGATTCCGGCAAACATCGAACTCTCTGGAATGGAAGTTTCACTTGTAAATATTATGAGCAGGGAACTTGTCTTAAAACAATATATAGAAAGAATGAGAGAAGAATACGACTATATATTGATTGACTGTATGCCATCACTTGGAATGCTGACGATCAATGCACTTGCCAGTGTCGATGCAGTTATTATACCTGTCCAGGCGGCTTATCTTCCTGTAAAGGGTCTAGAACAGCTGATACGGACGATAGGAAAGGTGCGAAGACAGCTTAACAAACAACTGAAAATTGGAGGTATATTGATCACAATGGTGGATAACCGAACGAACTATGCAAGAGATATATCTGATCTGATTTTTGATACATATGGAAACCAGATTAAGATTTTTCCACAGAGTATTCCATTTTCAGTACGAGCAGCTGAAATCAGTGCGGAAGGAATCAGCATATTTGAGCATGATCCAAAAGGAAAAGTAGCGGCTGCATATTGGCAGATGACACAGGAGGTGCTTTTGGATGAAAGGTAGAAGTGCATCGAAGATAAAACTGACATCTTATGATGAATTACTTGGAGGAGGAGAAGAAACGAACGATATCCAGCAGGTTTCACTTGAGCATTTACATTCTTTCGAGAACCATCCATTTCAAGTAAATGATGATGAGGCAATGGCGGAACTGGTGGAAAGTGTGAAAGAAGAGGGAATTCTTACAGCATTACTGGTACGACCGCTGGGTGATGGTGAATATGAAATCATCGCCGGTCACAGAAGGAGACATGCGGCACAACTTGCTGGTCTTAAAGAGGTTCCGGTTATTATCAGAAATATGGATCAAGATACAGCTGTCCGTGCGATGGTAGACAGCAATCTGCAGAGACCTAATATACTCCCAAGTGAAAAGGCATTTGCTTACCGTATGAAGATGGAAGCAATGAATCATCAGGGAACATCAGGCGGTATCAGTGCGAAAGACATTGGAAAGAACGCAAATGACAGTGCAAGGCAGGTGTATCGCTATATCCGGCTTACTTATCTGATGAATGACCTATTAAACGCAGTAGATCGTGATGTGATCGGATTGCAGGTAGGTGTAGAGCTTTCCTACCTTACGGTTCCAGAACAGGAGATGGTGGAGGAAGTGCATGAGAGTACCGGAAAATATCCAAGTCTGGAACAGGCAAAAAAAATAAGGCAACATCGAGAAGAAAAAACGCTGACAAAAGAGATTGTGCGGCTCCTGGTTATAGGAGAGCGTAAAAAGAAAACAACGGTAACATTAAAACAGGATGAAATTAAGAAGTATTTTCCTCCAGAGTATGATGAACAGAAGATACGGACTGTTATATGTCAGCTTTTGGAGGAATGGAGCAATCAGAATCATTGATAAGTACGAAGGGAGGGATGTGTCATGAGTATAAGAGCAACATTCCATTATTTTCAAGGAATGGAATGCGATATGTACAGTTTTTATCGTATTCCCAAACTGCTGTTTACAAGTGAATATTTTAAAAATCTCTCCTGCGAAGCAAAGGTGCTGTACGGACTGATGTTAGACCGGATGTCACTGTCCATCAAGAACCGGTGGTTTGATGAAGAGGACAGGGCATATATTTTCTTTTCGGTGGAAGAGATTATGGAAATGCTTAACTGTGGCAGGAATAAGGCTGTGAATTGTCTAAAAGAGCTGGATCAGGAAAAAGGGATTGGATTGATTGAGAAGAGGCGAATCGGACTTGGAAAAACAAATGTTATTTACGTGAAAAATTTCAGCCTGACAGAATATCCAGATGAGCCAGCAATCTTTGATTCGGAAGAAACACCGGAAAATGTAGCAGAGAGAAAAGAAAATACAGAGACAGAAATAGAAGAATATGCGAAAAAAGAGCCGGAAAAGCCCGTAAATACACAGAAGTTTGAAAAACAAACTTCAGGAAGTTTGAAAAATAAACTTCAAGAAGTTTCAAAAACAAACTTCAAGGAGTTTGAAAAACAAACTTCAAGAAGTTTAGAAAACAAACTTCAAGAAGTTTCAAAAACAAACTGTAATAATACTGAATATAATTATACTGAATTTAGTGAGAATGAATCTTATCAATATCTATCTGAACAAGAGAAAGGGAGAGATAGGATACAGGAGAGAAATGAGTATCGACAGTTAATTCATGATAATATCGAATATGAGATCCTTTGTCAGAGCTATGGAACTGGACGAGTAGAAGAGCTGGTAGAGCTGATGCTGGATGCAATATGTTCGACAAAGACATATCAACAGATCAATGGGGAAGCTGTGCCTACACAAGTGGTCAAGAGCCGTTTGCTCAAAGTCGGGTATGAACACATCCAGTATGTGTTTTTCAGTCTTGACAGGAGTACAAGCAAAGTGAAGAATATCCGGCAGTATATGCTGACGGTATTGTATAACGCTCCTGCAACAATCAATCAGTTTTATGATGCTGAAGTTCGACATGACATGTACTGGGGGAAGGATATTCCAGACAGGTAAGAACTTTGTGCCCACTGGGCACGAAGTTTAAAAAGAGATAGTCATATCTGGCAGATATGCTAAAATAACCTTGTGTCCACTGGGCACAAAGTAGGAGGAAGAATTATGTTGAGATTTATGATAAAACTGCCATTTCGAATTATTGCAGCTCCTGTTTGGCTGGTACTTGCAGCGGTGAATATTGTGCTGGTGTTCCTGGTTGGGTTATCTGCTGGATTCTGCTATCTGATAGCCGGAATCTCTGTTGTGACAGAAGTTTTGAGTATTGGGTTTGGAATCAGTACGGACTGGACAATGAAATCAGCGATTATTACGACAGTAGTGTTTGTTCTACTCCCACATATCGGTATGGGGATAGTTGCAGTAATTGAAGTTGTGAAATGTGGATTACAGGAATTTATTTTTGGATGATTGTGGAAAATATAGTGGCGCTATATGGAAAGGCAGAAATAAACAATGGAAGAATTATATAAAGTGATGGATGATTTGCTTGAGGTGGAATTTCAGATGAAAGCAGGGATGGATATTCTGAAAGAACTGGAAGAGTTTTATATGCTGGAAAAAGAAACCGAAAAATCGGATGCTAGAAAAGTAGCTGTGCTGATGAAAGGATATCTGCAGTCGATGAAGTCAAATATTCGAGAAATCATTCGTTATATTGATGACACGACACTTGAAAAATCAAATGATAAAAAGAAAGATAAACAGGAATCTGCGAGCACCATATCCGAGGAAGTGCAGGAATTTGTGAATCTGACAATTACAGAGCATATGGGGAAAGCATATTCAGAATGGAAGTTAAAGCAGGATAAAGAGCCAGTAAGTGAGATTGATAAGAAATACCAGAAATTACTGGAAACGTTATCCCAAGAACAGGAAGAAGTGATTACGGAATACTGTAATGCAATTTTTAGCAGTGGAGCAGAAACAGAAGAATTTTTCTATCGACTGGGATTAAAAGATGGACTGAATCTGAAAAATACGGTAAAATCTGTATTAGAAATGATATCATGAAATCGGAAGTTGGAGGATACACGCATGAAAATTGTAATCATTAATGGAAGTGCCAGAAAAGGAAACACGCTGACAGCAATCAATGCATTTATAAAAGGAGCATCAGAAAAGAATGAAATTGAAATCATTGAACCTGACAAACTCAACATTGCACCATGCAAGGGATGTGGTGTCTGTCAATGCTCTAAGGGATGCGTCGATAAGGATGATACAAATCCTACAATTGATAAAATTGCTGCCGCAGATATGATTCTTTTTGCTACACCAGTTTATTGGTGGGGAATGTCAGCACAATTGAAACTTATCATTGATAAGTGCTACTGCCGTGGATTGCAGTTAAAAAATAAAAAAGTTGGCACGATTGTTGTAGGCGGTTCTCCCGTAGACAGTATCCAGTATGAGCTGATTGATAAGCAGTTTGACTGTATGGCAAAATATCTTTCATGGGATATGCTTTTCAAAAAATCATATTATGCAACAGCCAGAGATGAACTTGAAAAAAACAAGGATTCCATGAACGAACTTGAGGGGATCGGAAAAAATTTATAAAGCACGTTCCAAATTCCTGTTTGCATATTTCATCAAACGGTACATATTAAAATTAACACAAAGGGAGATGTTAGAATGAAAGCTCATGAATATTGGTCTGTCGGAGCATTGATAACGATGCTAGGAACTTTTTATAGCGGATATAAAGGTTCAAAATCAAGCCATAAATATTTTGCGGCAAGTTCTTTGCTTTGTATGATTATGGCTATTTACACAGGTCATAAGATGATATCTAAAAACAAGAAAACAAAGAAAGAACCAATATCATTAGGAAATGAAGAATAATACAATCAACCTTGTGCCCAGTGGGCACGAAGTTGGCATAGTCACTATGGTGTCAGGAGAAATCCTGGCATCTTTTTTTTATATCTTTTTACACTTCAAAAAATAATTTCAAAAAATTTCTAAAATCATGTCCGATTTTGTCGCTCCCAATACAGAGTATATGGAAGGCAAATTGAAAATCCTCTGATTTCCAAAAATCACAAACGTAAAAGAGGTTCAGACAGTTCTTCCGATTGCACCTTGACAATTGAAGGAGCTGATACATCTTGAGGAACATGCTTACCGGAGATAATCCGGCTCGTGCAGGCGAAGACTCCTACGGGAAGAGCGAAGCAATAATGATACCACCGAAGGGTACAGGACCTCTGCTGAAACAGAGACTGTGACTGTATTTTTACAGCCGGGTTATCTGGAATGATAACGATCAGATGTATATGTACAGACAAAGCCCAAATGTGAATACTTAGATTTTCTTATTTATATTACAGGAGAAATCCTGTAGCAAGTGGGGAATGGTTCGAATCCATTCCTCATTTTTTCGTGCAGAAAATGCACAGATTATTATCCTGTTTGAAATACCAGGGAAGGGTGTTGCAGGAAGAAAGGGAGGACAAAAAGAATGAATACGATTGTTTTAATGGGTAGACTTGCCAGAGATCCAGAAACTAAGCTGACATCTACGCAAAAGGGACAAACCAAAGTATCTAGGTTTCCACTGGTAGTAAAAAGAAATCGCACAAGCAAAGCATTTGTAGTGATGATCACAGCTTATGGAAATAATGCAGAATTTGTGGAGAAATATCTTGAAAAAGGAATTAAGATTGCTCTTTCCGGAGAGTTGGTAATCTCTCAGATCAAAGATGAACAGACTGGAACTGCATCCTATTATACCGAAGTCATTATGGATAATGTAGAGTTTGCAGAAGCCAAAACAAAAAAAGAAGAATCTGACGGATTTCAACCAGCAGAGAAGAGGAAGATTCCATTCGATATACCAGAAGAACTTGAACAAGAAATGCCATTTCGATAGGAGGACAAGATTTATGAGAAAATACTTTTTAGAATTATTTGCAATAGGATTGGTTGATTCAGAAGGAAGAATCAATACAGAACATATGACAAGTGATGCGCTTATGACTGCCATGAAAACAATGGAAGAGCTGACGCAAATGAAAATGGATCGTTTGGTTTTGGAAACAACAATGGAGATGATCTTATGTATGTTTGAGTCATGTGACACAGAGGAATTTACAGAAATATTAGGCAAGCTGCTTGGCGGAAAGCAGACTTCTAAAGTGACAGCTCATTTGGAAGCACTGGAGGAATTGTTGACAGAAGAGGAATATAGTAGTTTCCTTGCAGAATATCTTGGTTATTTAACCGTGAATGTAGCAGAGTTTATTAGGAGCACAATCATTGAAAATGGTTTGATGTTACTTGCCGGTTCAGGAGGAGAAGAGGATGGAGAAGAGGATGGAGAAGACGGATTATAAAATCACAGAGTTTCACAATTCGGAGTTTGGTTCCATCCGTATGATTGAAGATGGAGGCAGACTTTTATTTTCTGGAATTGATGTAGCATTTGCTTTGGGATATGCAAAACCAAGAAATGCGATAAATGTTCATTGCAAGGGGGCCCTGAAACGGGGCGTCCTTACATCAGGTGGGGTACAGCCAATGATTTTTATTCCAGAGGGAGATGTATATCGGCTGATTACAAAAAGTCGTTTAAAGTCAGCACAGAATTTTGAGAAGTGGGTATTTGATGAGGTACTTCCGGCTATTAGGAAAACAGGCGGATATTTAGAGACCGATCTTTTAGACAGGGTAAAAGATAACCCGGAACTTCTTTTGGAATTTGCCGAGAGACTTTTGGCAGAAAACAATCGAAATCGAGAATTGCAAAATCGTGTAAAGGATATGCAGCCAAAAGCAGATTATTATGATCATTTCATGATTACAGGAGAATGCACCAATATTCGAACGACGGCAAAAGAGATTGAATTTCCAGAAAGAAAATTTGTGAAACTTCTTTTAAATAGAGGATTTCTATATAGGAGTCCATCCGGCACGCTGTTACCCTATGCGGTGGAGAAGAACAATGATCTGTTTATTGTAAAAGACTATTTTAACAATGGACATCTTGGTTCACAGACATTGGTTACACCAAAAGGAAAAGAATTTTTTAAAGCGTTGTGTGCGGAGGAAGAGTAAAGAATGAAGGAGGTGGTTGCCATGATTACAGATCTGGACAGCAGTTAAATCGCTGAAAGGAGGGAAAATCATGCAGGAAGAGGTAACTCAGAAAACGGTCACGTTCTGCATTCGGACTACCAAAGTAACAGCAGATTTATTGAAAAAGGTTCTTGCTGCTTATCTGCGTCATCAGAAGCAGAAATCGGTAGAGAAGAAAGCGAAGAAGAATCAGCCGAAACAGGGAAAGGTCACGGTAAAAGAGCTGGCAAAACAAAATGCCGGGATGGTCAATATCGAGATCACAAATAAGAATATCAAGTCCTTTGAACGTTATGCCAGAAAATACGGGATCAATTATGCTTTGAAAAAAGATAAGAGTAAAGATCCACCGATGTATCTGGTGTTTTTTAAAGGACGTGATCAGGATGCCCTCAATGCTGCTTTCCGTGAGTTTTCCCAGAAACAGATTCAAAAAGCGAATAAGCCTTCTATTCACAAGCGTCTTGCAACTTACAGAGCAATGATGCCAAAGAAATCGAAGGACAAAGTAAAGAACCGGCATCAGGAGCAGAGCCGATGAAAAAGCAAATCGGTAAAAATCTGATGCAAAAATGGAAGAATAAGATCAGGGTCAGGCTGTCCGCCCTGGATAAAAAGAAACTGGTTCTTACCAATATCCCATATATCTTAACTGCTTTTTATACAAATCGGGCATCATTTCTTTACAGAAACAGTCTGGGAGAAGATATTGGGAACAAGCTATTATATGCGATGGAACATGCAGACAGGATTCTTACTGGATTGCAGCCAAGTTTTAACTGGCGTGATATGCTGACAGGAATTGTAGCAGCTGTCATTCTGAAATTACTGGTATGGCAGAAACAGTCAGATGCAAAGAAACTCCGGAAAGGAATCGAGTATGGTTCAGCCAGATGGGGAAACGCTGAGGATATTAAACCTTATATGTCGGAAGATCCCTGGATGAATATTCCATTAACAGCAACAGAAGCATTGACTATGGAAAGTAGACCTAAACAGCCAAAGTATGCAAGAAATAAAAATATAGTGGTCATTGGCGGCAGTGGTTCCGGAAAAACTCGATTTTTCGTTAAGCCGTCAGTCATGCAGATGAACTGTTCCATGGTCATTACAGATCCGAAAGGCACTCTGATCGAGGAGTGCGGGAAGATGTTAGCAAAGGGACCACCTAAGAAAGATAAGAATGGAAATATTATGAAAGATAAATCAGGAAAAGTGGTACACGAACCATATGTGATTAAGGTTCTGAATACTATCAACTTTTCCAAATCGCTTCATTACAATCCATTTGCTTATATACGGTCTGAAAAAGATATCCTGAAGCTGGTTACAACAATTATTGTTAATACCAAAGGCGAAGGGGAAAAAGCTTCCGAAGATTTTTGGGTGAAAGCAGAGAAGCTGTTGTACACGGCATTGATTGCTTTTATCTGGTATGAAGGAGATGAAGAGGAAAAGAATCTGAATACCCTTCTGGATCTTTTGAATGAAAGCGAAACCCGTGAAGAGGATGAAACTTACCAGAATCCAGTGGATATGATGTTCCAGGAACTGGAAGAAAGAGATCCGCAGCACTTTGCGGTCAGACAGTATAAAAAATACAAAATGGCGGCTGGCAAAACAGCCAAAAGTATTCTTATTTCCTGTGGTGCGAGGCTGGCACCATTTGATATAGCAGAACTTCGTGAGATCATGTCTTATGATGAAATGGAACTGGATAAGATTGGGGACAGGAAGACAGCCTTGTTTTTGATTATGTCCGATACAGATACAACCTTTAACTTTGTGATTGCCATGTTACAGTCACAGCTTTTCAATCTGCTTTGTGACAAAGCAGATGATGAATATGGTGGAAGACTGCCAGTTCATGTGCGTGTCATTGCTGATGAGTTTGCCAATATTGGACAAATTCCTCAGTTTGACAAGCTGATTGCAACCATCCGAAGCAGGGAAATCTCTGCTTCTATTATTTTGCAGTCACAGAGTCAGCTAAAGGCAATGTATAAGGATAGTGCAGATACTATTCTGGGTAACTGTGATACCACACTATTTCTTGGAGGAAAAGAGAAAACTACCTTAAAGGAAATGAGCGAGCTTCTGGGTAAGGAAACCATTGACCTGTATAACACTTCGGAGACGAGGAGTAATCAGAAGTCTTTTGGACTGAATTACCAGAAAACAGGTAAACAGCTGATGACTGAAGATGAGATTGCAGTCATGGATGGAGGAAAATGTATCCTGCAGATCCGTGGTGCCAGACCATTTTTCTCGGACAAATATGATATCACGAAACACAAAAACTATCGGCTTCTTGCAGATGAAAACGAGAAGAACCGGTACAAAGTTGAGAAAGAGTTAAATCCGCAGTATACACCGAAATCTGAAGAAGAGGTGGAAGTAATTCATGTAGAACTGTCGGAGTAACCTTGGGAATGAACAGAAAATAATGAGGAAAGGAATAACTGACACTAGGTGCACCGGCTTTTTAGTCGGTGTATTTTCGTTCCCGTAAACACCTGAAAGAAGTCAGTTTTGGTGAATGTATATGGCATTTTTTAGCAGTGCAATTACAACTTTAAAAACTCTTGTAGTCGCAATCGGCGCAGGTCTTGGCGTGTGGGGTGTCGTAAACCTTCTGGAAGGATATGGAAACGACAATCGTGCGACACGTTCGTAAGTGAAAAGCTTACGCACAAAGTCGAAGGGCAATTGTA
>NZ_JAAITI010000027.1 GCF_013304735.1 Blautia luti | reverse complement strand
GAATAGTCCCTTATAGGGACAGAGCAAGCCACCCGCTAAGCGGGTGGTCTTGACTGGAGATTTTTTTCAATTAGAGAGTTTTTTCGCTCATTTCTTCCAGCAGAGCTTTTTTCATGTCATAAAGCGGCTGGGAAAGATCTACATATACTTTCTGCGGATTTACAAAACGTCTGGACTCATCCCACAGTGTGTTCTGCTCCTGTTTGCAATAGTCGCGGAGTTCCATGACAGACGGAGACTTGTAAACGCTCTTGCCACCTTTGATTACCGGAACAAGAAGCTCGCGGAGTTCGTAGGTTCCGCCCAGAACTTTTGTCTTTTTCCAGGTGTCAACCGGATCGAAGATCACCATGGTCTCTTCCGGATCAAATTTCTCATCTGCAAGGCAGATCAGGTCTGCTTTGATCTTGCCGGTCTTCTTACTGTAGATACGGTATACAGTCTTGTTGCCAGGGTTGGTAACTTTTTCTGTGTTTTCGGAAAGTTTGATCTTCGGCTGGAAGGTGTCGCTGTCAGCGTCTTTTACAGCGGCAAGTTTGTATACGCCGCCGAATGCCGGGTTGTCATCGGCTGTGATCAGCTTAGTTCCAACACCCCAGGAATTGATCTTGGCATCTTGGGCTTTCAGGCTCTCGATAAGATATTCATCAAGGTCGCTGGATGCGGAGATGGTAGCATCATCAAAACCGGCAGCAGCCAGCATCTTGTAGGCTTTTTTGGAAAGGTATGCAAGGTCACCGCTGTCGATACGGATTCCGTAGTTTTTCAGCTGGATACCCTCTTCACGCATTTCTTCGAATACACGGATTGCATTGGGAACACCGGATTTCAGGACATCGTAGGTGTCAACCAGAAGAGTGCAGGAATTCGGGTAAAGTTTCGCATAAGTCTTAAATGCGGTGTACTCGTCCGGGAAGCTCATGATCCAGGAATGTGCATGAGTTCCAAGAACCGGAACGTCAAACATCTGGCCGGTCAGCACGTTGGAAGTACCTGCACATCCGCCGATCACTGCAGCTCTGGCTCCGAAGATTCCGGCATCCGGACCCTGGGCACGGCGAAGACCGAATTCCATGATCGGATCACCCTTGGCTGCGTGGCATACGCGGGCTGCCTTGGTAGCGATGAGGCTCTGATGGTTCATGATGTTCAGGATTGCGGTTTCTACAAGCTGAGCCTCCATGATCGGTGCTATAACTTTGACCATTGGTTCTCTCGGGAAGATTACGGTTCCTTCCGGGATCGCGTAGATATCACCGGTGAATTTGAAGTTGCTTAAGTACTCAAGGAAATCTTCCTCAAAGATGCCAAGACTTCTCAGATAGGTAATGTCTTCTTCGGCGAAACGGAGATTTTCGATGTATTCGATCATCTGCTCCAGTCCGGCACAGATAGCAAAACCGCCGCCACATGGATTGTTGCGGTAGAACATATCAAAGATAACAGTCTGGTTGGTCGGGTTTTTAAAATAGCCCTGCATCATGGTAAGCTCATAGAGGTCCGTGAGCAGAGTAAGGTTATTTGCTCGCATAAAGTTCTCCTTTAAGTGCCTCCGGATATTGTGACCGGAGGGAAATACACGGTAGTTTCCGTTCTTTTTATTATAAGGTTTATTATAACACAAAGGAGTGGATTGTAAAATTTTTTTTACAGAAGGGTCAGATTTTTAATATGCATAAAATGGATAATTTTTATACTTTTTTATTAGAAAAAGGTTACATAAAATTGACACTGGAAAATGAATGGATTATTATAAATGTATAGAAAATTTAAACAGGAGACGGGTATGGGTGAGAATATTTTTCTGAAAGAAATGAAAGAGCTCCAGTTTGAGGATTATTTTAAATATGATGCCAAATGCAGAGGCAATCTGGGAGATGAGCTTCCGGTAATGGTATATCGGATGCTGGAGTATTCCCTGAAAGACGAACTGAAAAACCGGTTTGGAAAAGAGGTTCAGATTGAGGTATTCCGGAGTGCAGGACGTAAAGCCAGAGAATATTTTGCAAAAAACATGCTGGATCTGGATGTGCCGCTGGATCAGTTTGTCAATGAACTTCAGAAAAAAATGCAAGAGCTGAAAATCGGAGTTCTCCGCATTGAGGATGTAAATGAAGAAACCGGAAAAATTATCCTGACCGTTGCGGAAGATGCAGACTGTTCAGGGCTTCCTGTTCTCGGGGAAACAGTATGTAATTATGATGAAGGCTTTATAGCGGGAATTCTTTCTCTGTATTCCGGAAAGCCGTATACAGCAATAGAAGTTGACTGCTGGGCAACAGGAGACAGAGTTTGCCGTTTCCATGCAGATGTAGAGGAACGATCAGAATAGAGGTTTGATGAATGGAAAACAGAAACTGCGAACTGTTATTTGAATATCTGAGATCAATTTTATACGACTCTGAGGTAAAGCCTTTGGAGATAGACAGTCTGGATGAGCCTTTTCAGAAACTCGGAATGGGTTTGCAGTATCTGGAAACTGCAGTAAAAGAAATGAAACAGTGTTCCGCTGCTCTATCCAAAGGAGATCTTTCCAGCTTTAAGCCAGCCAGAGAAAATTTTCTCTGCGAAAATCTGAAAAATATCCATGCGAACCTGAATCATCTGACCTGGCAGGCCAAGCAGGTAGCCAAGGGGGATTATTCCCAGACAGTTTCTTATCTGGGGGAATTTTCGGAAGCTTTTAATACCATGACAGAGCAGCTCCGGGAAAGAGAAAAGTCCCTGAAGCTTATTGCCGAGCAGGAGAAGAAACATGCAGAGATGGCGGAGAGCTACAGCCAGCTTCTGATGGAACTGATCGCGAGAAGTGAAAAGGAGATCCTGGTGATTAGTCTGGACGGAAAGAGCCTTCTGTACAGCAACCGGAGAACGGAAGAAGAAGTACAGAACTGGGATGTTTATAAACAGTGGATCAGTCAGATCGGGCAGAAGAAGCAGCAGGAGGACAGACGGAAAGAACGTTACGAATGGAAGTGGGAGGCAGAAGATTCCACCCACAGATTCTATGCCATTACTACCGGTAAGATGAAATGGCAGGGTGAATGGGCGTATGTGAATATTGTTCAGGAAGTTACGGAAGCAAGAGTCAAGGAAGAACAGCTGAGAGCGGAAGCGTATCAGGATATGCTCACCAGGATTGGAAATCGTTTTTATCTGAAAGAAAAAGCAGAAGAGATTTTGAAGACAGGGGAGCCGGTTTCGGTCTGCTACTGTGACCTGGATCACCTGAAATATATTAATGATACGTTTGGCCATCAGGAAGGCGATGCATATATCCGGTTTTTTGTCAGGATCGTAAATGAAAATATCCGTGAAGAGGATATTTTTGCCCGGATTGGTGGAGATGAATTTTGCATTCTGATGCGGGACTGTGCAGGAGAGGATGCAAAGAAGCGACTGGCAGATATCCAGAAACAGTTTGTCCTGAGAGAAAAAACCAATTATGCCCGCAGCTTCAGCTGTGGAATTGTAGGAGTTCCCCGGAATCATGATAAGGTAGACCTGGATACATTGCTTCATGAGGCTGATGAAGTGATGTATGATCAGAAGAGGGAACATAAAAAAGAATATCAGAGTGAACTTGGAATATAAATATTTGTTTTACTGTATAACTGAAAAATGCCGGGAAGCCGCATAAAATAAGGCTTCCCGGCACTTTGGAAAAGTTTTTTAGAAAAAAATAAAAAAATTTAAAAAAAGGGGTTGCAATTTTAAAAAAGCTGTTATATAATATCATTCGTCGCAAGCGATAAGGCAAGCGAAACAAAAACACATAGGGCTATCGCCAAACGGTAAGGCAACGGACTCTGACTCCGTCAGTTCAAGGTTCGAATCCTTGTAGCCCTGCTTCTTGAGCACCTCGATGAGAGGTGCTTTTTTGTTCTATGAAATAAGAGAAAAAACAAGTGTGTTTCTTTAGAACAAGTGATACAATAAATTTGCAGACAGTATAACAGGAGGCACATTATGAGCTACAGTTTTGAAAGTCGCGTAAGATTCAGCGAGATCGGAGAGAAGGGCTGCCTGACGCTGCCGGGAGTTCTGGATTATTTTCAGGACTGCTGTACCTTTGAATCTGAACAGACAGGTCTCGGAATGGAAGTATTAAAGGCACAGAAAAGAGCCTGGGTACTTTCCGCATGGCAGGTAATTGTGAAGAGATATCCGAAGCTTGGTGAAAATATAAAAGTAACGACCATTCCTTATGGATTCCGTGGTTTCATCGGAATGCGTAATTTTATTCTTGAGACAGCGGATGGCGAGAGACTGGCCTGGGCGAATTCTTACTGGTCTTTTATTAATACAGAGACAGGGCTTCCGGAGAAACTGACACCGGCAGATACCGATCCTTATGACCTGGGCGAGAAGATGGAAATGGATTATGCACCGAGAAAGATCGCACTTCCGAAAGAACGGAAGCCGCAGGAATCTTTTGCCGTACAGAAACATCATCTGGATACGAACCACCACGTAAACAACTGCCAGTATATCCGAATGGCAGCTGATTTTCTGCCGGAGGATTTTGCGGTCCATCAGCTTCGTGTGGAGTACAAGAGACAGGCTGTCCTTGGAAATGTAATGATTCCGGAAGTATATATGGAAGCAAATAAGGCAACGGTAGTTCTCAATGCGGAAGATCAGGAACCCTACGCTGTGGTGGAATTTACAAAGTAATCAGAGCTGTTTTAAACAGCATGGATATATTACGAAGTGGATTGTAAAGACACTTTATAAAAGGGAGGAAACGCAATGCTGGAAAAATTAAAAGAAGAAGTTTACAGAGCAAACATGGATCTGCCGAAATATGGCCTGGTTACGTTTACCTGGGGAAACGTCAGCGGTATCGACAGAGAGAAGGGACTTTTTGTCATCAAACCAAGTGGTGTGGATTATGATAAACTGACGCCGGAAGATATGGTTGTAGTCGATCTTGAAGGAAATAAAGTCGAGGGCAAATACAATCCGTCTTCTGATACTGCCACACATGTGGTGCTTTACAATGCGTTTCCGAAGATTGGAGGTATTGTGCATACCCATTCATCCTGGGCTACAAGCTGGGCACAGGCAGGAAGATCCATTCCATGTTATGGAACAACACATGCGGATTATATTTACGGAGAGGTTCCATGCGTGCGTAACCTGACAAAAGATGAGATCGAGGAAGCCTATGAGAAAAATACCGGTATTCTCATTGCCGACTATTTCAAAGATAAAGATTACGAAGCAGTTCCGGCAGTCCTCTGCAAAAACCACGGACCGTTTACCTGGGGAAAAGATGCACATGAGGCTGTTCACAACGCAGTTGTCCTGGAAGAAGTTGCCAAGATGGCTTCCCGCTGCGAGCTGATCAATCCGGATGTAAAACCGGCGCCGCAGGAGCTTCAGGATAAACATTACTACAGAAAACATGGCGCAAATGCCTACTATGGACAGGGAAATAAATAAGAAAAAAAAGAAGCAGAAGAATGTCACATGGAAAAGTGTGGCATTCTTTTTTTGTGGAATATAAATTGTGGAGAGGTGCCGTTTACGGGCGGGCAGTAATTCAGAATGGAATAACTGTTTTACTGATACAATAGTGTCCTGTAAAAGATACTATCCAGGGTAAAACAATGAAGAAATGTTCATTTTTTGTCGAAAAAAACCAGATTTGCTGACCTTTAACACAGGTGCCACCAAAATATGTGCTAATGTCAAGAAAAATGCAGAACATTAACACATTTTGGAAAACAGGTGGCAGGATGAAAATTTACACTTATCAGGGAAGAAAGAACGTTTCCGGAGAAAAAATACGTCAGATGAGAAATATAAAACGGATGTCACAGTCAGATCTGGCGGCAAAAATGCAGGTGGAAGGTGTGATGCTGGAACGTGACAGTATCAGCAGGATCGAAGGCGGAGAACGTTTTGTGGCAGATTATGAACTGAGAGTGTTTGCAAAAGTGCTGGGTGTGGATGTGAAGTGGTTGCTGAACGAAGAGTGCTCCTGAGATCAGCAGCATGATAATTGGTATGACTGATATTTATACAGCAAACTACTTGATATTTATGTCGGAAACTGCTACAGTATAAAGAAAAAAGGCGACCGGGAAACCTTGCGGGGGTAAACGGTCACGGATAAAGAGATAGAGGCGCGGATTTTATCAGTATTTATGGACGAGAGGCCCTGGCAGGCTGTCCATAAAGAAAGGAAAATCTGCCGAAGTGCTCTGAAAGGCCAGATGACAGGGTACTGGGATAACGCAGAATATGCGTTGTACTGTCACGGATGTGGAGCGCTATCGTAAGTTGAATAAAGAAGATTATTTAACCGGAGGTGTTCTTAAGAAGGGACAGCCTCCGTTTTTTTGTCCCCGAAAAGGGAGGAGAAAAATGAGTAAAAAAGCAGGAACAGCATTGTCTGTTATGGCAATGGTATTCATGGGCGCACTGGCAAGTCCCCTGACTGTGCTGGCTGCGGATGCGGAGGAGACTTATCAGCCTGCTCTGTATGCAACAATCTGGGCACTGCTTCCACCTCTTGTAGCGATCATCCTTGCGCTGATCACAAAAGAAGTATACAGTTCTCTGTTTGTGGGAATTGTAGTAGGAGCACTGCTTTATTCCGGATTCAAATTCGAAGGAACCGTAACACAGATTTTTGAGGGAGGAATCATCAAGGTTCTTTCTGACAGCTATAACGTAGGAATCCTGATCTTCCTGGTTATCCTGGGATCTGTGGTATGTATGATGAACAAGGCCGGCGGCTCCGCCGCATTCGGACGATGGGCCAGCAAAAAGATCCACACACGTGTAGGTGCGGAACTTGCCGCAATTGTGCTTGGTATTCTGATCTTTATTGATGATTATTTCAACTGTCTGACAGTAGGAAGCGTTATGCGTCCGGTAACAGACAGACATCATGTATCCAGAGCAAAATTTGCATACCTGATCGATGCGACAGCTGCTCCGGTATGTATCATCGCACCGATCTCATCCTGGGCAGCAGCAGTCAGCGGATTCGTAGAAGGACAGGATGGACTTGCAATCTTTGTAAGAACCATTCCGTATAACTTTTATGCGATCCTTACGATTGTGATGATGGTTGGCATGGTACTGATGAAAACCGAGTTTGGTGCCATGAGAACACATGAGATCAATGCTCTGAACGGAGATCTTTATACAACATCTGCAAGACCGTATGAGAATGCAACGGATGATGAGACACCGAATCCGAGAGGAAGGGTGATCGATCTTGTGATCCCCATCGTTGTGCTTGTTATCTGCTGTGTCATCAGTATGATCTATACAGGCGGATTTTTCAGCGGAACAGATTTTGTTACTGCATTTTCACAGAGTGATGCCTCTACAGGCCTTGCAATGGGAAGTGCCTTTGGTCTGGTATTTGCCATTATCTTCTATATGATCCGACGTGTGATCAATTTCAGAGATTGTATGGGATGCATCCCGGAAGGCTTCAAGGCCATGGTACCGGCGATCATGATCCTGACCTTTGCATGGACACTGAAGGCTATGACAGACTCACTTGGTGCTGCGGTATTCGTAGAAGAAGCAATGCGCTCCGTTGCCGGTGGTATTGAAGTTATCCTTCCGGCCATTATTTTCCTGGTTGGATGCGGACTTGCATTTGCTACCGGTACTTCCTGGGGAACCTTTGGTATCCTGATCCCGATCGTTGTTGCGGTATTTGAGAAATCCAGTCCTGAGATGATGATCATTTCCATGTCTGCCTGCATGGCAGGTGCGGTTTGCGGAGATCACTGTTCACCGATCTCTGATACAACGATCATGGCTTCCGCAGGAGCACAGTGTGATCATGTGACTCACGTTTCCACACAGCTCCCGTATGCGATCCTGGCTGCGGCAGTATCCTTTGTAACTTATATTGTTGCAGGCTTTGTAAAAACAGCATGGATCGCTCTTCCGGTGGGAATCGTGCTGATGCTGATTGTACTTTTTGTCATCAAGATGAAAAACCCGATGCCGATTGAGAAACCGACAGAATAAATTAATAAAAAAACAGATGGACCGGATGCGGATCACAGATATCCGCATAACCGACCGATAAAAGGCAGTGACGGAAAGAAATTTCCAAAGCTGCCTTTTTTGTGCTTTCTATAATAATTCTCTTATGTTATAATGCAGGACAGACAGCAAACAGTAAATGAACATATATATTTTTTAGGAACAGGAGTAAGAATGATAGAATTAGGTAAAAAACAGAAATTACTGGTTGTAAAAACCGTAGATTTCGGAATATATCTTGGAGAGGACCGAAATGCACCGCAGAACGAGCGTGTGCTTCTTCCATCCAAACAGGTACCGGAAGGAACCAAAGTAGGTGATGAGATCGAGGTATTCATCTACAAAGATTCTCAGGACAGACTGATCGCGACTACCCGTGAGCCGATGCTCCAGGTGGGACAGACAGCAGTCCTCAAGGTTAAACAGGTCACCAGAATAGGAGCTTTTCTTGACTGGGGACTGGAGAAAGATCTTCTTCTTCCGTATCATGAGCAGACCAACAGAGTCCGTGAGGGGGAAGAATGTCTGGTAGCTCTTTATGTAGATAAGAGCAGCAGACTCTGTGCAACCATGAAAGTATATCATTATCTTTCAACCAGAACTCCTTATGTACCGGGAGATATGGTGAAGGGCCGTGTCTATGAGATCAGCGGAAACTTCGGTGTATTTGTTGCAGTAGATGATAAATATTCCGCACTGATCCCTGCAAGAGAGGCAACCGGCAAATACAGACCGGGAGCTATTCTTGATCTTCGTGTCACTGAGGTAAAAGAGGATGGAAAGATGAATGTCAGCGACCGTCAGAAAGCTTACATCCAGATCAATGAAGATGCAGAGAGCGTACTCAGCGTGATCGAGGAATTTGCAGGCGTGCTGCCATTTGATGATCATGCTTCACCGGAAGTCATCAAGAGAGAGTTTGGTCTCAGCAAGAACGCATTCAAGCGTGCGGTCGGCCATCTGATGAAAGAAGGAAAAGTAGAGATCCGTGACAGAAGGATCTACATTAAAAAATAACAAGGTGTTGACCGGCTCCGGATCAGACACGCTCCGGCACGTTCAGAGAAAAGTGCAGAGCGGGGAGGATCCGGAGCCCTGTTTTTACAATAAGGAGAGAAAAATTTGGAGTTTACACATTTACATGTCCATACAGAATACAGTCTTCTGGATGGCTCCAATAAGATCAAAGAATATGTGGCCAGAGTAAAAGAACTGGGTATGGACAGCGCGGCGATCACCGATCATGGTGTTATGTACGGTGTGATCGATTTTTACAGGGCTGCCAGAGAAGCCGGGATCAATCCCATCCTGGGATGCGAGGTTTATGTGGCTCCGGGTTCCCGTTTTGACCGGGAAGTGGGAAGTGGCGATGACCGTTATTACCATCTGGTTCTGCTGGCCGAGAATAATCAGGGATACAGCAATCTGATGAAGATCGTATCCAAGGCATTTGTGGAAGGCTTTTATTACAAGCCACGTGTGGATCTGGAACTTCTGGAAAAATATCACGAGGGGGTTATTGCCTTAAGTGCCTGCCTGGCAGGAGAGGTCGCAAGGTATCTTGCCCGTGGAATGTATGAGGATGCAAAAATCGCAGCCTTGCGTTATCAGGATATTTTTGGAAAAGGAAATTTCTTCCTGGAGCTTCAGGATCATGGAATTCCGGAGCAGCAGACGGTAAACCAGCAGCTTCTCCGCATGCACAGAGAGACAGGAATCGACCTGGTTGCTACCAATGATGTGCATTATACCATGGCTGAGGATGCGGAGCCCCATGACGTGCTCCTCTGTCTGCAGACCCAGAAAAAACTCAGCGATGAGAACAGAATGCGCTATGAGGGCGGCCAGTATTATGTGAAATCTCCAGAAGAGATGGCGAGACTTTTTCCATATGCTCTGGAAGCTCTGGAAAATACCCACAAGATCGCGCAGCGCTGCCACGTGGAGATCGAATTCGGCGTGACCAAGCTGCCGAAATATGATGTGCCCGACGGACTGACCTCCTGGGAGTATCTGAACAAGCTTTGCCATGAAGGGCTGGAACAGCGTTATCATCCGGTAACCGATGCGCTGAAAAAACGCCTGGATTATGAGCTGTCCACCATCAAAAACATGGGATATGTAGATTACTTCCTCATTGTGTGGGACTTCATCAAATATGCCAGAGACAATGATATCATGGTCGGCCCGGGACGAGGTTCCGCCGCAGGAAGCCTGGTTGCCTATACACTTGGGATCACCCAGCTGGATCCGATCCGGTATGATCTTCTCTTTGAGCGTTTCCTGAATCCGGAACGAGTATCCATGCCGGATATTGATGTGGACTTCTGCTTTGAACGAAGACAGGAGGTTATCGATTATGTACGGCGGAAATATGGCGATGACTGCGTGGTTCAGATCGTTACCTTCGGTACTTTGGCAGCCCGCGGTGTGATCCGTGATGTAGGCCGTGTTCTGGACATGCCTTATGCCCAGGTAGACACCATCGCCAAGATGGTTCCACAGGAGCCAAATATCACCATTGATAAGGCACTGGGAATGAATCCGGAGTTCCGGAAAGCCTATGAGGAACAGGAAGATATCCACCGCCTGATCGACCTTGCCAAGCGTCTGGAGGGTCTGCCAAGACATACTTCCATGCATGCAGCAGGTGTTGTGATCAGCCAGAAAGACGTATCGGAATACGTACCTCTTTCCAGAGCCCAGGACGGTTCCATTGTCACGCAGTTTACCATGACAACACTGGAAGAGCTGGGACTTCTGAAAATGGATTTCCTGGGGTTACGTACCCTGACCGTTATCCAGAATGCAGTAAAAATGATAGAACAGAGTACAGGCGTTCTCCTGGATATGCAGAAAATTGATTACAACGACAAAAAAGTACTGGATTCTCTCGGAACAGGACGTACTGACGGCGTGTTCCAGCTCGAGAGTGCCGGAATGAAAAACTTCATGAAGGAACTGAAGCCTCAGAGCCTTGAGGATGTCATCGCGGGAATTTCCCTTTACCGTCCGGGTCCCATGGATTTCATTCCGCAGTACATCCGCGGAAAAAACCGTCCGGATACCATCCGTTATGACTGCCCGCAGATGGAGCCCATCCTGAAGCCGACCTATGGCTGTATCGTATACCAGGAGCAGGTTATGCAGATCGTCCGTGATCTTGCAGGCTATACTCTTGGACGAAGCGACCTGGTGCGCCGTGCCATGTCCAAGAAGAAAGCTTCTGTTATGGCAAAAGAGCGCCAGAATTTCGTTTACGGAAATGTGGAAGAGGGGGTTCCGGGCTGTATCGCCAACGGCATTTCCGAGGAGATCGCAAACAAGATCTACGATGAGATGACAGACTTTGCGAAGTATGCTTTCAATAAGTCTCACGCTGCCGCTTATGCGGTGGTTTCCTATCAGACCGCATATCTGAAATACTACTATCCGGTAGAATTCATGGCTGCGCTGATGACGTCCGTTGTGGAAATGCCAAACAAGGTAGCGGAGTATATTTCCGTATGCCGTCAGATGGGAATCCAGATCCTTCCGCCGGATATCAATCATGGCATGTATGGTTTTTCTGTTGACAACGGTGCCATCCGCTATGCACTTTCTGCTATCAAGAGTATCGGCCGCCCGGTTATTGAGGGGATTGTGCGGGAACGAGAGGAGCACGGGGAATATACTTCCCTGAAAACTTTTGTGGAGCGAAATATTGATCAGATCAACAAACGTGTTGTGGAAAATCTGATCAAGGCCGGAGCACTGGACTGTCTGGAAGGAAACCGGAAACAGAAGATGACCATATATACGCAGATCATCGACAGTATCAACCAGGACAAAAAGCACACCATGGCCGGACAGTTGAGCCTTTTTGATATTGCTTCTGAGGAAGATAAAAAGGAATTTGAGATCCGTATGCCGCAGGTTGAGGAATATCCGAAAGAGATCATCCTGACCTTCGAAAAAGAAGTTCTTGGCATTTATCTCAGCGGCCATCCACTGGAGCGCTACCGGAATATGATGGAAAAAATGATCTCTGCAAAAACGTCGGATTTCCAGCCGGATGATGAAACCGGAATTCCGGAAGTCTACGATAACCAGAAAGTGATCGTAGGCGGAATGATTACGGATAAAACCATAAAATATACAAAGAATAATAAGGTAATGGCGTTCCTTACCGTAGAAGATCTGGTAGGCACCGTGGAAGTTGTGGTATTTCCGCGTGATTACGAAAAATGCCAGATGTTCCTGAACGAAGATGCCAGACTTTTCATCCAGGGAAGAGTATCTGCGGAAGACGACAAAGCCAGCAAACTGATCCTGGAAAAAGTCCGTACCTTCGATGATATGCCAAAAGAACTGTGGATCCAGTTCGAAAGCCGGGAAGACTACGCAAAAGCCGAGACCGGTCTGGTAGATGATCTGATGTCATCCAGAGGAAACAGCAGTGTGGTTATTTATCTCAAAGATGTCAAGGCAATGAAGAAACTTCCGCCTGCCTATCAGGTCCATATCGAGGATTCCTGGCTGGAACACATGTGTGAAAAATATGGAAGTTCCAATGTTAAAATTGTGGACAGAGTATTGAAAAACTTATAAAAATGCTATAAACTATATCCGAATATGTGTATTACAATAGGTTGTTTCATAAGATGGAGGATAACAATATGGCAGAGAACAAAATCAAAACGATCGGCGTTTTGACCAGTGGCGGTGACGCACCTGGAATGAATGCTGCAATCCGTGCTGTTGTCAGAAGAGGATTAAGCAGCGGACTGAACGTAAAGGGAATCTATAAAGGATACAGCGGTCTCTTAAATGAAGAGATCAGAGACATGACAGCAAGAGATGTTTCCGATACGATTGAGCGAGGCGGAACAATTCTTTATACTGCCAGATGTGCAGAGATGAGAACAGAGGAAGGACAGCAGCAGGCTGCAGAGATCTGCAGAAAGCATGGAATCGACGGCCTTGTTGTTATCGGTGGAGACGGTTCCTTCGCAGGTGCTCAGAAACTTGCGAACCTTGGAATCAATACCATTGGCCTGCCGGGAACCATTGACCTTGATATCGCATGTACCGAGTACACCATCGGTTTCGATACAGCTGTAAACACAGCGATGGAAGCCATCGATAAGGTACGTGATACATCCACATCCCATGAGAGATGCAGTATCATCGAGGTTATGGGACGTAACGCCGGATACCTTGCAGTATGGTGCGGTATCGCAAACGGTGCTGAGGATATCCTGATCCCGGAGAAATATGATTACGACGAGCAGAAGCTTATTGACAATATCGTAGAGAGCCGTAAGAAAGGCAAGAAACACCATATCATCGTAAATGCTGAGGGTATCGGCCATTCAGAGGCTATGGCAAAACGTATCGAGGCTGCAACAGGCATCGAGACACGTGCAACTATCCTTGGTCACATGCAGCGTGGTGGAAGCCCTACATGTAAGGACCGTGTATATGCGTCCATGATGGGTGCTCTTGCAGTAGACCTTCTTGTTGCCGGTAAACGCAGCCGTGTTGTTGGATATCGCCACGGTGAGTTCGTTGATTTTGACATCAATGAGGCTCTTGCAATGCAGAAGAATGTAGATTCCTACATGTGGGAGGTTTGCAATTCTCTTTCTCACAACTACAATAAATAAAAAATATGAACTTGAAAAAAGTTTCAGACGGATTGCATAAACTGAATACGTCACAAATAATTGCCCTCGGCTTTGCGGGGGTGATTTTTGTAGGCGGATTTATTTTGTGGCTGCCGTTCTGCAGTGCACCCGGGCAGGCTGTTACCTTCCCGGATGCTGTTTTTACAGCGGCAACCAGCGTATGTGTGACGGGACTTTCCACAGTCGTTATGGCAGTCCAGTGGAGCCCCATTGGAAAAGTGGTTATCCTGTGCCTGATACAGATCGGCGGGATCGGACTGATCGCACTGGCGAATATGATATTCATCAGCCTCCGGCGGAAAATTTCCCTGAAAAACCGGCGGATCATCAAGGAATCCTATAACCTGGATGAAATGGGTGGAGTCGTGGCTGTAGTCCGCAGTGTGGTGAAATGCGTGTTTCTTGCAGAAGGAATCGGTGCGGTCCTGTATGCGTTTTGCTTTGTACCGGAATTTGGAATAAAAAAAGGTCTGGTGCATGCCATATTTCTGGCGGTATCTGCATTCTGCAACGCAGGGATCGATCTTTTCGGGGAAACAAGCCTTTCGGTATATGTGAGCAATCCGCTGGTCAATATCACTACGATTGGCCTGATCATTGTGTCAGGTCTTGGATTTATCGTCTGGTGGGATCTGTGGGATAAATTCCGCAAGGTTCTGAGAAAAGAGCTCTCCCCATCCAGAATTTTTCGTGTACTGCGGCTTCAGAGCAAGCTGGTCCTTACGATGACCGGGATCCTGGTATTTTCAGGAGCATTTCTGGTATTTATCTTTGAATCCGGAAACCCTTCCACGCTAAAGGGGGCACCACTGGGAACAAAGCTCATGGCATCCTTTTTCCAGTCAGTGACAACACGTACGGCGGGATTTTATACCATGGATCAGTCGCTTTTGTCCACACCTACCGTGATCATTTCCCTACTGTGGATGTTTATCGGAGGATCACCCATGGGCACTGCCGGTGGTGTGAAGACTACTACCATTGCGGTTCTGATCCTTTCTATTGCAGCATATCTTCAGGGAAAAAAGGATGTAGAGGTATACGGCCGCAGGATCCGTGAGAGCTATCTCCGTTCTGCCATGGTTGTTGCAGGAACCAGTGTGTTGATCCTTTTTACCATGACGGTGCTTTTGTCCGCAGTAATGCCGGGAGTGGATCTGGCAGATGTTTTATATGAGATCACTTCTGCGGGGGCTACAGTAGGACTTTCCAGAGGACTGACACCTCAGCTGAATGTGGCAGGCAAGTGGATCGTGATCCTTACCATGTATCTGGGACGTATCGGACCACTGACACTGGGAACTGCAGTTGTGGTGCGTGTGCGTAACAGGCCGGGAAGCACGACTCATCTCGGGGAAGAAGATATCATGATCGGTTAAACAGGAGAATAAAATGAAAAATAAATCTTTTGCTGTGATCGGGCTTGGACAGTTTGGAATGACTCTGGCGGTGACGCTGGCAGAGTCCGACTGTGATGTCCTTGCCATTGACGACAAAGAAGAAAATATCGAAGAGATTTCCGAAAAAGTAACCTACGCGGTGAAAGCAGATGTCCGTGAACCTGGAATCCTGAAAGCACTGGGAGTTCAGAATGTGGATGTGGCCATTATCGCAGTTGCCGAAAATCTGGAAGCCAGCATTTCCGCAACCATGCAGGCCAAGGATCTGGGAGTTCCCTTTGTAGTTGCAAAAAGCATGAATTCTCTTCATGGACGTATTCTTGACAAAATCGGTGCAGATAAAATCATTTATCCGGAACAGGCCATGGGACTCCGTGTTGCCAGAAATCTCCTGTCCGGCGGATATCTGGATGTATTTGAACTTTCGGCGGAATTCAGTATGGCGGAGTTTTCCATTCCGGAGTCATGGGTTGGAAAAAGCCTGATAGATCTGAATGTACGTGAGCGTTTTCACATCAATATCATTGGTATTAAACAGGGCGAAAATGTCACAGTAGATCTGAAACCGTCCGAGCCGCTTCCGGACCGCTGTTCCATAATCGCCATTGGAAAAAATAAGGATCTTAATGCGGAACCGGCGTTTATGAAGTGATTTTTCGAAGATTCCGTAAACAGGATAAGTGCAAGGAGTAAGAGAAAAAGTATGATAACCAGCGTATCAAATGCAAAAATAAAAAATGTCATGCAACTGAACCAGAAGGCAAAAGCCAGAAGAGAACAGGGACTTTTTGTGGCAGAAGGCCGGAAGATGTTCCTGGAAGCACCGGAAAACTGGGTTTTTCAGGTGTTTGTCTCTGAGACTTTTTCCCAGGATGGGGAACTGATGGCTCAGGTAGAGAAATATCCTTATGAGATCGTGAAAGATTCCGTATTCCGTCAGATGTGTGATACCAAGACTCCCCAGGGAATCCTTACCGTTCTGAAACTGCCTTCCTGGAGCGAGGAAGAAGTACTGGCAGGAGAAAATCCTCTGGTCATGGTCCTTGAAGATCTTCAGGATCCGGGAAATGCGGGAACCATTCTTAGGACCGGTGAGGGTGCCGGCGTGAGCGGCGTTTTTCTTACAAAAACCTGTGTGGATATCACAAATCCCAAGGTGATCCGTTCTACCATGGGCTCCATTTACAGAATGCCTTTTCTATATGTGGAAGATGTGGTATCATTAGAAAAGAAGCTGAAAGAAAAAGGAATCCGCAGTTTTGCAGCTCATCTGAAAGGTGAGAATTCCTACGATCATGAATCCTATAAAGGTGGTACCGCATTTTTTATCGGAAACGAGGGAAAAGGTCTTACAGACCAGGCTGCGGACGCAGCAGACTGCCTGATACGCATCCCGATGTGCGGAAAAGTAGAATCGCTGAATGCTGCTATGGCATCGGGGATTTTGATGTATGAAGCTGCAAGACAGAGAAGAGAATAAGAGAGGAGGGGTTTTATGACACCTTTGGCCTGGCTTGGAATACTGGCAATTTTACTGGTAATTGAAGCGATCACGGTAGGACTTACCACTGTCTGGTTTGCAGGCGGTGCTCTTGTGGCGTGCATTGTCTCGTGGCTCGGCGGGGGAATTGTTGTACAGCTCCTTTTATTTTTCGGAGTTTCCGTGGTGCTTCTGATCTTTACCAGACCTCTGGCGGTTCGCTACATGAACAAGGGCGTGGAGAAGACCAATGCAGAGAGCCTTCTGGGAAAAAGGGCCGTAGTGATACAGCCAATCAACAACCTGGCTCAGACCGGGCAGGTGCGGATCAATGATATCGAATGGACGGCACGTTCAGCCGACGAATCGGTTGAAATACCGGCCGGTGCAGTAGTTGAGATCAAAGAGATCCGCGGAGTGAAGCTGATCGTAAAAGAAGATAATAAGGAGGGCTAAAATTATGGGTGGAGTTATTGTTTTGCTTGTAGTCATCGTTCTTGTATTGTGGGTACTTGCATCCTGCATCCGCATTGTGCCGCAGGCTTATGCTGTGGTACTGGAACGTCTTGGCGCTTACAAAGCTACCTGGAGCACAGGTATTCATTTCAAGGTTCCGTTCATTGAGCGTGTTGCAAGAAGAGTAAACTTAAAAGAGCAGGTTGTGGATTTTCCACCGCAGCCGGTGATCACGAAAGATAACGTAACCATGCAGATCGATACCGTTGTATTTTTCCAGATCACAGATCCGAAGCTTTATGCATATGGCGTTGAGAATCCGATCATGGCTATCGAGAATCTTTCTGCTACAACACTTCGTAATATCATCGGTGATATGGAACTGGATGAGACACTGACATCCCGTGAAGTCATCAACACCAGGATGAGAGCTTCCCTTGATGAAGCTACAGATCCATGGGGAATCAAGGTGAACCGTGTAGAGCTTAAGAACATCATTCCTCCGGCAGCCATCCAGGATGCCATGGAGAAACAGATGAAAGCCGAGCGTGAGAGACGAGAAGCCATCCTGAAAGCAGAAGGAGAGAAACGTTCTACCATCCTTGTCGCAGAAGGTAAAAAACAGTCCGCGATCCTTGACGCGGAGGCTGAGAAACAGGCAGCGATCCTTCATGCGGAAGCACAGAAAGAGCGTATGATCAAAGAAGCAGAAGGACAGGCACAGGCAGTCCTTAAAGTACAGCAGGCAACTGCAGAAGGACTTCGTATGATCAAGGAAGCAGGAGCAGATGAATCTGTTCTTACTCTGAAGAGCCTGGAGGCTCTTACAAAGGTTGCTGACGGCAAGGCAACGAAGATCATCATTCCGTCCGAGATACAGGGCATTGCAGGGCTGGCAACATCCCTGAAGGAAATCATGACAGATAAACCGGCAGAGCAGAAATAAATCTGCAGCCGTGAGGAGGATATATTATGAATCTTAAAGGAAGAAATTTCCTGACACTGAAAGACTTTACACCGGAAGAGATCACTTACATGATCGATCTTGCAGCGGACCTGAAAGCAAAGAAAAAAGCCGGAGAGCTTCATGAGTATTACAGAGGCAAGAACATTGCCCTGATCTTTGAAAAAACAAGTACAAGAACACGCTGTTCCTTCGAAGTAGCTGCTCATGATCTGGGAATGGGTTCCACTTATCTTGATCCGACAGGTTCCCAGATCGGAAAGAAAGAGAGCATCGCAGATACAGCAAGAGTTCTTGGAAGAATGTATGAAGGAATTGAGTACCGCGGATTTGGCCAGGATATTGTTGAGGAGCTTGCAAAACATGCAGGTGTTCCGGTATGGAATGGTCTGACAAACGAGTATCATCCGACACAGATGCTTGCAGATATGCTGACAGTACGTGAGCATTTCGGCAAACTGAAAGGCCTGAAACTTGTATACATGGGTGATGCCCGTTACAACATGGGTAACTCCCTCATGGTTGTATGCTCCAAACTTGGTCTCGATTTCGTAGCCTGCACCAATAAAAAATATTTCCCGAATGATGAACTGGTAGCACAGTGCCAGCAGTGGGCAAAAGAGGCAGGTTCCACCATCACTCTCACAGAGGATGTAGAGGCAGGAACCAAAGATGCAGACATTATCTACACAGATGTATGGGTATCCATGGGCGAGCCTGACGAAGTATGGACAGAGCGTATCCATGACCTGACACCATACAAAGTTACGAAACATGTAATGGAGAACGCCGGTGAGAAGGCAATCTTCCTTCACTGCCTGCCTGCATTCCATGATCTTAAGACAAAGATTGGAAAAGAGATGGGCGAGCGTTTCAACCTTACAGACATGGAGGTTACAGACGAGGTATTCGAGTCTCCGCAGTCCAAGGTATTTGACGAAGCAGAGAACCGTATGCATACCATCAAGGCTGTGATCGTTGCTACATTAGGAGAGCCGGAGAAATAATGGCAGAGTTATTTAATGAAGAAATAATTTCACAGGCAACACATACAAAATGGGCGGGCAAAACCGTCCATTTTGCAAGAGAAATTGATTCCACCAACCTCTGGGGCAAACGCGCCTGGAGGGAAGAGGGGGCGCAGCACGGAGAGCTTTTTGTGGCGGAGTATCAGTCTGCAGGCCGCGGACGTTTCACAAGACGGTGGAGTGCACCGCCGGAAAGCGCCATCACCATGAGCCTTCTGATCTGCCCGGAATTTGCACCTCAGAAGGCCCCGATGATGACACTGGTCATGGGCCTTTCTGTTGCTCAGGCAGTTGAGGATCTTGGTCTTGATGTGGGAATCAAATGGCCCAACGATGTAGTAGTTTCCCGCAAAAAAATCTGCGGCATCCTTACTGAGATGACCATGAAACAGGATAAGATTGGCTGTGCGGTTATTGGAGTCGGAATCAATGTAAATATGGACAGCTTCCCGGAAGAAATGGCGGACAAAGCCACTTCTCTGTATCTGGAAAGCGGACATCCTTTTGACCGGGCAGAAGTAACCGGGCTTGTGATGAAACACTTTGAGGAAAATTATGAGAAGTTTGTAGAGACGGAAGACTTAAGCGGCCTGAAACCGGATTACGAGAAACTTCTGGCTAATCTGAACCAGCCGGTACGTGTGCTGGATCAGAACAATCCGTACGAAGGAATTGCAAGGGGAATCAACCCCGGCGGGGAACTTCTGGTGGAACGTGCAGATGGAACTGTTGAGGAAGTAAATTCCGGAGAGGTTTCTGTGCGCGGTCTGTACAGCTATGTGTAAATAAAGGAGAGTTTATGTATCAGGATAACATTGTGCTCTGCGGAGCGAGCTCATATGAGCAGAAATATTATTTTAACCAGGATTTTGCGTCCCTTCCGGAAGCAGTAAAGCAGGAACTGCAGATCATGTGCGTGCTTTTCACAGAGGATGTAGGCGGAATCCTGACACTGGAATTTGACGAGGACGGAAGCCTGCAGTTCAAGACAGAAGCACTGGAGGCAGATGCCCGTTTTGATGAGATTGGAAGTGCACTGAAGATCAAAGAGCTCCAGCGGGACAAAAGAGAGCTTCTGGAATCTCTGGAAATGTACTACAAAGTATTTTTCCTGGGAGATATCCCGGATGAGGAACTTAAGAAAAAAGCAGATGCAGTTGAGGACTGATCCATGAAGATGCAGTGGAAGATCGGAAATGTGGAGATCCCGAATCCTTTTGTGCTTGCACCTATGGCAGGAGTTACGGATCTTGCATTTCGAAGACTTTGCAAGGAGCAGGGAGCAGGACTGATCTGTATGGAGATGGTCAGCGCCAAGGCAATTTCTTTTCATAATAAGAATACAGAGGCACTGATGGAGATCGACCCCGGGGAGCATCCGGTATCCATGCAGCTTTTTGGCAGTGAGCCGGATCTGATGGCAGAGGTGGCAAAAAGTATCGAGGAGAGGCCTTTCGATATTCTCGATATCAATATGGGATGTCCGGTCCCCAAGGTGGTAAATAACGGGGAAGGATCTGCACTTCTGAAAAATCCGAAACTGATCGAAGAGATTGTACGCAGCGTTTCCGGTGCCATTTCCAAACCGGTGACTGTGAAAGTGCGTATTGGTTTTGATGACAATACACCGGTGGATGTGGTTGAGATTGCAAAACGTGTGGAAGATGCCGGGGCAGCAGCTGTTGCTGTACATGGAAGAACCAGACAGCAGTATTATTCCGGCCAGGCAGACTGGGATGCCATCCGCAGGGTGAAGGAAGCCGTGACGATTCCCGTGATCGGAAATGGAGATATCGTTTCTCCGGAAACTGCGGAAGCCATGTTTAAAGAGACGGACTGTGATGCCGTGATGATCGGCCGGGCAGTACGTGGAAACCCGTGGATCTTCCGGGAGCTGAACAACTATTTCCTCACCGGAGAAAAACTGCCGAAACCATCCGTGGAGGAAGTCTGCGAAATGATTTTGCGCCATGCCAGAAACCAGATCGAGATTAAGGGTGAATATATCGGAATCCGTGAAATGCGGAAACATGTAGCCTGGTATACGGCCGGCATGAGGCACAGTGCCGGAATCCGGAGAGAATCCAACAATATCGCAAGTTATGAGGAACTGAAAAAGCTTACAGATATGCTTCTTCAGCGATAAAAGGGAAGAAACAGCCAGGGCTATTGACAAGGAACAGAACGCGTGCTACAGTCAGTGGGTCGGTCAAAAAACATAAGAGTTTTACAGGAGAAAAAAAGTACAGATGCCAGATAAAATAGCAGTTTTGATACCTTGCTATAACGAAAGCAAGACTGTAGCCAAGGTTATCCGTGACATGCGAAAAGCACTTCCGGAGGCTGTGATCTACGTATATGATAACAATTCCACAGATGGTACAGATGAAATCGCGAGGAAAGAGGGAGCCATTGTCCGTTACGAGCTTCAGCAGGGCAAAGGCAATGTAATCCGCAGTATGTTCCGTGATATTGACGCACAGTGTTATCTGATGGTTGACGGGGACGATACATATCCGGCGGAATTTGCGGCACAGATGTGTGAGAAAGTTCTGAAGAACGGAACAGACATGGTAGTCGGAGATCGCCTTTCCTCTACATATTTTACCGAGAATAAACGTCCTTTCCACAATTTTGGAAACAGCATTGTCCGTGGTTCCATCAACCGCCTTTTCAAAAGTGATATCAAGGACATTATGACCGGATACCGTGCCATGAGTTACCGCTTTGTAAAAACATTTCCGGTTCTTTCCAGAAATTTTGAGATTGAGACAGAGATGACCATTCATGCCATAGATAAGAACATGCAGGTTGAGAATGTAATTATTGAGTACCGTGACCGCCCGGAGGGAAGCGAATCCAAACTGAACACTTACGCAGATGGATTTAAAGTACTGAAGACGATCATGAGAATGTTTAAAAATTACAAACCTCTGGAATTCTTTTCTATTATAGCAGCGGTGTTGTTTGTAATCGGGATGATATTTTTTATTCCGGTACTGATTCACTTTCTGGAAGTGGGAACTGTCAACAAGCTGCCTACACTGATCGTAAGCGGATTTGTGATTATGACAGCGATTGTCTGTTGGTTTTCCGGAATTATTTTGTCCACGCTGGTCAATCAGCACAAGCAGGATTTTGAGTTCCAGACACAGATGGTAATCAACCGGTATAAAGATCTTTTCCCGGAAGAAAAACAGGAAACAGAATAAGAGAAAATACTACAGAAAAACCGTGTGGAAATTTGAATTTTCCTGCGGTTTTTTCTGCGTTTTCGGAGCTCTTTTTTCGACGTGGAATGCTTGACAATACAGGGGCTTTTCGGTATAATACAGGAATTGTGAATATCCTGAGATTTTTACGCCCTTTTTTGGAAAAAGAACTCTTGGGAATGGTAGCAACAGAAATATCCGAAGCTGTATTTTTACAGAAAAAACAGCACGGTTTTGAAAGGAAGTAAGGCAAAATGGAAGAAGCAAAGAAGAACTTACTCACATACGCAGGACTTAGAAAACTGGAAGACGAGCTGCACGATCTGAAAGTTGTTAAAAGAAAAGAAGTTGCAGGAAAGATCAAAGAGGCCAGAGAGCAGGGAGACCTTTCTGAGAACGCTGAGTACGATGCAGCAAAAGATGAGCAGAGAGATATCGAGGCACGTATCGAGGAGATCGAAAAGATCCTCAAAAATGCCGAGGTTGTAGTAGAGGACGAAGTAGATCTTGACAGAATCAGCGTAGGCTGCAAGGTTAAGGTTCATGATTTTGAGTTTGAGGAAGACATGGAGCTGAAGATCGTAGGTTCCACAGAGGCTAACAGCCTTGAGGGCAAAATCTCCAACGAGTCTCCGGTAGGTAAGGCACTGATCGGTGCACATACCAACGATATCGTTGAGGTTGAGATGCCGTCCGGAATCATGAAATATAAGGTTCTTGAGATCCAGAGAAACGTATAAAGCAGACAACGGAGCGGATCGCACAGATCCGCTTGAACGACAGATAGATTAAGGAGGCCAACAAGTGGCAGAGCAGAAGAAGCAGGATGTAAACCAGTTGCTTAAGGTACGTCGTGATAAACTGGCAGACCTTCAGGCAAATGGCAGGGACCCGTTTCAGATCACAAAATTTGATCAGACACATCATTCCCTTGAGGTAAAGAATCTCTATGAAGCACATGAGGCAGAGCTTCTCAAAGATCGCAAGGAACTTGATGTAACAGGTCTTGATGAAGAGCAGGCAAAAGAGGCTCAGAAGAAGGATTATGAAGAAAGAAGAAGCATCATGGACGCAAGCCCGATCCACGTATCGATCGCAGGACGTATGATGTTCAAGCGTGTAATGGGAAAAGCTTCTTTCTGCAATATCCAGGATTTACAGGGTAACATTCAGGTTTATGTGGCAAGAGACGCCATTGGAACCGATTCCTATGCAGATTTTAAGAAATCTGATATCGGTGATATTTTTGGTCTGGAGGGATTTGCTTTCAGAACAAGAACAGGTGAGATTTCCATTCATGCAGAGAAGATGACTCTTCTTTCCAAGAGCTTACAGATCCTTCCTGAGAAATTCCACGGACTGACAGATACAGATACCCGTTATCGTCAGAGATATGTGGATCTTATCATGAACCAGGACAGCAAGAAGGTATTCATCAAACGTTCCCAGATCCTGAAGGAGATCCGTAACTTTCTTGCAGGACGTGACTTCATGGAAGTTGAGACACCAATGCTGGTTTCCAACGCAGGCGGTGCAGCTGCAAGACCATTTGAGACACATTACAACGCACTGAACGAAGACGTTAAGCTTCGTATTTCCCTGGAGCTTTATCTTAAGAGACTGATCGTAGGCGGACTTGAGAGAGTTTACGAGATCGGCCGTGTATTCCGTAACGAGGGTGTTGACACCCGTCACAATCCGGAGTTCACTCTGATGGAGCTTTATCAGGCATATACTGATTATGAGGGAATGATGGAGCTGACAGAGTCCATGTTCCGTTATCTTGCAGAGAAGGTCTGCGGTTCCACAAAGATCTCCTACAATGGTATTGAGATCGATCTTGGAAAGCCGTTCGCACGTCTGACCATGAACGATGCTATCAAGAAATATGCAGGAATTGATTTTGACGAAGTAGCAGATGATGAAGCAGCTAAGAAACTTGCTGACGAGCATCATATTGAGTATGAGGACCGTCATAAGAAAGGTGATATCATCAACCTCTTCTTCGAGGAGTACTGTGAGAAAGAGCTGATCCAGCCGACATTTATCATGGATCATCCGATCGAGATCTCTCCTCTTACCAAGAAGAAACCTTCTGATCCGAACAAGGTAGAGCGTTTCGAGCTCTTTATCAATACATGGGAAATGTGTAACGCATATTCCGAGCTCAATGACCCGATCGACCAGAGAGAGCGTTTCAAAGCACAGGATGCCCTTGCAGACGCAGGTGATGAGGAAGCCAACCATACAGACGAAGACTTCCTGAACGCATTGGAGATCGGTATGCCGCCAACAGGTGGTATTGGATACGGAATCGACCGTCTCGTTATGCTCCTGACAGACAGCCAGGCTATTCGTGACGTACTTCTGTTCCCGACAATGAAATCACAAGGTTCTGCAAAAAATGAAGCAAATAATGTAGCTCAGACAGCTGCAGCTGCTCCAGCAGAGACAGCAAAAGTTGACTTCTCCAACGTAAAGGTTGAGCCTTTATTTGAAGAAGAGGTTGATTTCGATACATTCAGCAAATCTGATTTCCGTGCCGTAAAGGTTAAAGAGTGTGTAGCAGTTCCGAAGAGTAAGAAGCTCCTTCAGTTCACACTGGATGACGGAACAGGTACAGACCGCACGATCTTAAGCGGAATCCACTCTTACTATGAGCCGGAAGAATTAGTTGGTAAGACACTGATCGCAATCACCAACCTTCCGCCAAGAAAGATGATGGGAATCGAGTCTTGCGGTATGCTGCTTTCAGCAGTGAATAACCTGAAGGATTCAGAGGATGAAGAACTGCATCTTCTGATGGTTGATAACCATATTCCGGCAGGTGCTAAGCTGTACTAATCCAGAAAAAAGAGTTCGGTTTGGTAGTCATAGACGTCCAATCAGGAAAAGTGGTTCCACGGATTGACATGGAGCTACATGAAACGGCTTGGAGCTGTATAGATTGAAATAATGATGTATGGATTATAAGGAAACAGAATAAGGAGCTCTATGGATTCTTAACTGTTTGACTTATTTGTTTACAAGTAAAATATTGATTATTTTTGAGGAGCATTTTTCAAAAATAAGGTGTATAAAGGGACACTTCTCTTTTGGTAGAAATACCAATGGAAGGTGTCCTTTTTTTGTTGTCAGGCATAGCAATTGTTCATTTTGATGATATGCAGAAAACATATCCTTTCACGTACCTGCCAAATAAATTTCTGGAAACAAGGAGGAAGCCATGAAAAAACGAAAAACACCTGACTTGGAAAAATATCTGGAAGGAAAGAAACGCAGATTTGTAAATTACACACAAGGAGCAAAGATTTATAAGATGTCCTACTGGCCTTTTGTCAGACTGGCGAAAAAAGCAGAAGCCAATTATCCGATTCGAAAGACAGCCATTGTGGATCTGAATATTCTGGATGATTTTTTAGAAGGCAATCCTGAGGTTGTATCAGAATTAAAGAAGAGAAGGAGGAAGCGTTATGGGAAATAACCGAAGCAAGGTTCCGGATTTGGAAAAGCTTGTCAAAGGAGGACGCAAGAAATTTGTCCGTTATGAGGAAGGGGCAATGCTTTATTCCATGGGAGTCCATACATTTCAACAGTTAGCAAAAGATGCCAGAGCAGTATACCATGTCAAAAGAATCGTGTTAGTTAATTTGGATCTTATTGATGAATATCTGGAAGCATTCCGTGATGAAGAATTTTGATGAAAGAATACAGGAGGAACAACATATGTGTAAAGTGATATCCATTACAAACCAGAAAGGCGGAGTCGGAAAGACCACCACAACCGTAAATTTAGGAATTGGCCTGGCAAGAGAAGGAAAAAAAGTATTATTGATCGATGCAGATCCACAGGGAAGCCTGACAGCAAGTCTTGGATATGTAGAGCCGGATGAACTGGGAGTTACTTTGGCAACCATCATGACGAAAGTGATTAATGAAGATGAAATATCAGAGGAAGACGGTATTCTGCATCATCAGGAAAATGTAGATCTGCTTCCGGCAAATATTGAATTGTCAACTTTGGAAGTGACGATGGGAAATGTAATGAGTCGGGAAATGATCATGAAGGAATACATCGATACGATACGATCCCGATACGATTATATCTTGATCGATTGCTTACCTAGCCTTGGAATGATGACGATCAATGCCTTGGTGTCTTCGGATTCTGTTTTAATTCCGGTCCAGGCAGCCTATCTTCCGGTGAAGGGATTACAGCAGCTGATCAAAACAATCTCTATGGTAAAGAAAAGACTGAACCGGAAATTGACGGTAGAAGGAATCCTTTTGACTATGGTAGATTTCAGAACCAATTATGCGAAGGATATTGTGGCACTTGTACAGAAAACTTATGGAAGCCAGATTGCAATCTTTAAAAATGTAATTCCAATGTCAGTAAAAGCGGCAGAGACAAGTGCAGAAGGAATTAGTATCTACACGCATTGTCCGAAAGGTAAAGTATCTATGGCATATATGAATCTGACACAGGAGGTTATGAGTGATGAAAAATAGACCGGGTGAAAAAATTAAACTGGCAAGTCTTGATGAATTATTAGGTGTTGTTAATGAAGAATCAGCAATGGAAATCGAGATCAACAAGATTCATGCATTCAAGAATCATCCATTTAAGGTTCTTGATGATGAGAAGATGCAGGATCTGATTGAAAGCGTAAAGCTTAGTGGTGTGCTGACACCGGTATTGCTTCGAGTGGACAACAATGATGAATATGAAATGATCTCCGGTCACCGAAGATTACATGCAGCAAAGATGGCAGGACTTACTACCATCCCAGCTATCGTAAGAGAATTATCGGATGATGACGCGGTAATAGCGATGGTAGATGCCAACATTCAAAGGGAGGAGTTATTGCCGAGTGAGAAGGCATTTGCGTATCGGATGAAGTTGGAGGCAATGAAAAGGCAGGCAGGAAGACCTAAAAATAATTCTGGTCAAAATGACCAGAATTTAATGGGAACAGTTTCCAGAGATGTATTGGCAAAACAAGTAGGAGAAAGTTCCAAACAGGTTCAACGATATATCCGTCTGACAGAGTTAATTCCAGAACTTCTTGATATGGTAGATAACAAAAAGCTGACTTTCACAGTTGGTGTAGATATTTCCTACATCGATAAAGAAATTCAGGAATGGATCTACGAGTATATTAAAGACACTGGCTTCATTAAACCACAGCAGATCACGGCTCTCAGAAATCAGTTGAATGAAGGAGCGGTTAATCAGGTGGGAATGCTGACAATCTTTAATAAATGTATGATGGTGAAGACACCATCAAGATCTATTACGTTTTCAGAAAAGAAGTTGACGAAGTATTTTCCAGAGAGCTACAGTGCTGATGATATGGAACGGGTGATAGAATCCTTGCTGGAAAAATGGTCTCAAGAACAAAATGATAAGTAAGAAACAGAAGAAGAAAAGAGACACAGAAGTTTAGAAAGAGGACTTCTGTATAGAAAACGAAAGGAGGAAGTTATGGATAAAAAGATGAAATTCAAATATTTTTACGGAGCGGAAGCTGATCAGTTCAGCTTCTACCGTATACCAAAAGCATTATTTACAGATAGTTACTTTAAAGATTTATCAAGCGATGCTAAAATTTTATATGGATTGATGCTGGATCGTATGTCCCTGTCCATTAAAAATCAATGGTTTGATGAAAATAACAGAGCATATATTTACTTTTCGATAGAAGATATCATGGAATTACTGAATTGCGGTCGAAATAAAGCAATAAAATCTATGCAGGAATTGGATGATGAAACAGGAATTGGTTTGATTGAGAAACGCAGACAGGGATTTGGAAAGGTGAACATTATCTACGTGAAAACTTTTATGCCGGAAAAAATGGAAGAAAAATCATCGGAGGATGAATTGAAGAAGTTTAAAAAACAAACTTCTGAGGAAAATGAGGAATCTACAGAAGTTTACAATTCAAACTTCATGAAGTCCCAAAATCAAACTTCTAGAAGTCCCGAAAATAAACTTCAAGAAGTTTACATTTCAAACCCTAATTATACTAATCTTAGTGATACTGAAATGAATTATAATAAATCTAATCAAATCGTATCTGCAGATGAGAATCGATCCGATGGCGATAATCCTACTGAGGAATATCAGGCTTATGAAAATCTGGTTAAAGAGACCGTTGATTATGAGTCACTGGAAGTAACCCATCATGACGATATGCGACAGGTTGATGAAATCGTGAACCTGATCGTAGAGACAGTGATGTGTAAAAACGACAAGATTTTGATTGCTAGCAACTGGTATCCGACAGCACTGGTGAAGAAAAAGTTTTTGATGCTGACTTATTCACACATAGAGTATGTCTTGCACTGTATGAGCGGGAATACAAGCAAAGTGAAGAACATCAAGAAATATTTACTGGCAGCTCTGTTTAATGCACCGTCCACGATGAACGGGTATTATCAGGCAGAGGTGAACCATGATATGCAGGACTGGTAAGATAGGAGGTACACATGTTTATTTTAAAACTTGCTGGGAAGATATTATTACTGCCGGTATGGCTGATCCTTTTTGTGATCGGCCTGGCAGTGAAGATGACAGTACAGACTTATGCGGTTGTCAGAGGAATCCTTGGGTTTATATTCACTTTGTTGATTATAGCGACTGCATACTGTTACCATGACTGGGTACAGGTTGCATTCCTGTTTATGCTGAGTGCAATTCTGTATCTGATCCTGTTTGCTGGAGTGTTTGTGGATACTGTCCTGGACATGACAAGAGAATGTATTATTGACTTTATTTTATCTTGAGGAGGATATGAAAATGATCGAAAACAATGATTTTATTCAGTTACCACCAATCAAAAAAGACACACCATCCGAAGTGGTGTCAATGATTTGGCAATATTTGAAATTACCTGAGGAATCCAGAAAGAGAGTTAAGGCAGATTTAATTGATGTACATGAGAATTGTGGGAAAGAAGATTTCCAGATTCCCGACCTTTATGACATTGTTCCTAAAGAGGAAATCGCAGAATTTGAGGACATCATGCGTAAGATCATAACGGGAATTATCTCTGAGGCCAGTGGTATAGCCACCTGGGTGTACGTGCAGAAATATGAGAAACACAAAACTCTGGATGAAATGCTGCAAGAGTGGAAAGGGGCAAGCCAGTTTATTATTGTCATGGATACCTGGTTCGAAAGATTGATGGCAGAATAATAGATGCTGTGATAGAATGAAGAAAACGATTTGAAGTGCAAATCGTAATTTATATATAAAGGAGAATATTGATGAAACTGTTTTTATGTTCGCACTTTTCAAGTGTAGGAAGTCTGATAAAGGAAGAAATTGAAAATAAAAAAGTCGCATTTATTCCAACAGCTTCGCTGCGTGAAGGCTACACCGGTTATGTCGGCTCGGCTCGAAAATTATTCAAAAAGTTGGGAGCAATCGTAACTGAAATTGATATTTCAACGGAGGCTTATTCAACGATACAGTCTGTTTTTGAAGATGCGGATGTGATATATTTTACCGGCGGAAATTCTTTTTTCCTTATAGACCAGCTCCGTAAAACGGGAACGGATGAGCTGTTGAAGAAAGAATTGGCAAAGGGAAAACTGATGATTGGCGAATCGGCAGGTGCGATTATATGCGCTCCAAGCATCCAATATATCGAGCAAATGGATGAAAAGCCGGAGGACTACTCACAAGAAGATGATGCAGGGCTTGATTTGATTGATTTCTATGTTCTTCCGCATTATCTTACAGCACCATTTAAGAAAGTTACCGAGAAAATAATGACTGAGTTTTCGGATTTGAATCTATGCCCAATTAACAACCGTCAGGGAATTGTAATTGATGGTGAAGGTTCAAAGGTTATTTGCAAAGACTAATTTGAAAATTCTAGTTTGCAGAACTGACAGTTTATGATTATATCAAAGTAAGATTATTACAATCAATAACACCGGTGCGGGATTTTGATATCCAGTACCGGTGTTGTTGATTCCACAGGGGCTTGGGGGTGTAGCCACCAAATATATTATTAATTTTCTTCTTCAGAAAGTTTGTTAAGGATCCATTCCCTGTTGATAACAATATCCTCATCATCGCGGAGATCTTTGAAATCACTGCAGTGTGAAGAAGCAAATTCATACATATTGTCGATATTAACTGCAGCAGTGATTTCACCCTTATTAATGATTACAAGAATATTTGTTCCGTCGTCGTCGACAGCAAAGCGCAGTTCATCAAATTCTATATCAGGATCATTTTTGAGAATAGAATCTGTCGCAAGTAATTTAACAAGTTCCATTACCCTGTCATCTTTACCTGCATCAAAGATCTGGATCTTTTCAACGAGCTGATTTGCTGATGTCACAATCCGGTTTAAGTACTTTTCAGTACGATAATCAGCCAAAGCATTTTTTTCATAAAATATTTCATATGTCTTCTTTACTTCTGATTCAGGAACCAGATAAATCATGACAAGATCTTCCATCTGGTGATAGAGTATAGGATAGTTTAAACGAAAGGTCTCTCCACAGTTCGGGCAGGTATAAAGGAAAATAGACTGATTAAGTACCTTCTCTTTCATTTCAGGATCCAGTACAGTATTAATGCTGTCCCAGACTTCAAAATCTCCCTCATGATGGCAGGAAGGGCAGGTGACCTTTTCGATATGATGTTTTGACATAAATAATCCCCCTTTCAGTGAGATAAGTCTATAGTTTTCTTATTGTAGAATACGCTTATCCTTTATTATTTTGCCAGGAAATTACTCTGAATCTCCATCGGCATATGATAAGCCTGGCCTCGTTTTGTCAGGCTGTATAATTTAAAGCTCATTAGTTCCGGGGTCGCATTCAATGAACTGCAGAGTACGAAATAATCCAGGTCTTCGTTCTGAACCATCTCTTCAATGTCTTCATCTTCAATCAGTAGATCTGCAGCAAACAGATTGGCCTGGTATTCTGTATTATCCGTCATATTGTAGAGTGTATCATCTTGCATCGGAGCCATTTTCAGCTGGGAACGATGCAGGATGATATGCCCTAATTCATGGGCGGCGACGATCATCTTTTCTTCTTCTGAAAGGAAACTGCTGATCATGACATAGATCGTCTTGCAGCTCATAAAACAATATCCTTTCAGTGCCTTATATCTGGAAGTTTCCCCGACAACAATGTTCATCTGATCCATGATCTCAAATGGATCTCGGGTTCCATATTTCTTGATTAATTTCTTTGTTTCTGTATATATGTAAGTGTTTCTCAAATAAATCACCTCAAAAGTAAAAAATAAAAGGGCAGAAATATCCTTGTAACTATAAGGTAACAGATTAGGTGTACAATAATCCCGCCTTCTATTATTTTTCCTCTTGGTTTTTCAGATATTTTTTCGGTGTAAATTTCTTTGCACGTCTTTTGGAATCCAGATAAAGGCTCTGGATCTCATCCATAAAAGCTATTTTATCTTCGTCTGTCAGTGATCCACCGGCAAACATAGCTGCAGCCTGTTCCAGAATCTGCTGAGCCTGTCTGGCACCACGGTTACCAAACTGTTCGGATGCTTCTGTGATAAAAGCTTCATTCTCACTCATGAGATAAGAAACGTCACACTGTAATGCATCTGCCAGTTTCTGATACAGAACATTTTGTTTTGGAAAACGTCCTTCTACTTCCCAGGATCGAATGGTCCTATATGAAACACCAACCATACTGGCCAGTTCCTGCTGACTCATCTTTTTTTCTTTTCTTAATGATCTTACTTTTTCACCGAATGTCATAAACATACCTCTTTCTAAGCCTTGTCTTATAAATCTCATTACCGCCTCAAGGCAAAATGGGAAATGTGTCTCCTAAAAATCAAAAATTAATCTTGACAAAGGGAAATATCTCTCCTATAATGTGAATCACAGATAAGGGAAATATCTTTCCTATAAGATACACAATATTTCCTCTTTTGTCAATGAATATGTGGAATGAATTTCCTATATTTTAAAGAAAACAGGAAGGATGCACAGTCAAAATGGGATACATGTTACAAAAAGAGGAAAGACGTATGGGAGGTGACAATGTGAGTCAGGATCAGACTTCTATTATCTGTATTGATCTAAAGTCCTTTTATGCTTCTGTGGAATGCGTAGAACGTGGGCTGGATCCATTTAAAGCAAACCTGGTGGTTGCAGATCCGACCAGATCAAAGTCTACAATCTGTTTGGCAATCACTCCGGCTATGAAGGCTCTTGGAATCAAGAACCGGTGCCGGATCCATGAGATACCGGATTGTGTGAAGTACATTACAGCTATGCCGAGGATGCAGCTGTACATGGATTATTCCGCAAAGATTTATGGAATCTATCTGCGGTATGTATCAAAAGAAGATATCCATGTGTACAGTGTCGATGAATGTTTTATTGACATAACCAATTATCTACAGCTTTATCATCTCACTGCAAAAGAAATGGCGGTAAAGCTTATGCAGGCGGTCATGGAGGAAACTGGCATCACTGCAACTGCAGGTGTGGGAACCAATCTGTATCTTGCTAAGATCGCAATGGATATCGTAGCAAAGCATGTGGATGACCATATCGGAATCCTGGATGAATTCTCTTACAGAGAGCAGCTATGGGATCATAAACCATTAAGTGATTTCTGGAGGATTGGATCCCGGACAGAAAAGAAACTGACTGGTTACGGGATTCATACAATGGGAGATATCGCAATGGTTTCTTTAAGATCCGAGGACTGGCTGTATAAGATGTTTGGGATTGATGCAGAGCTGTTGATCGATCATGCATGGGGTTATGAAACATGCCGGATGAGTGATATCAAGAACTATCATTCTGAGGAACACAGCCTATCGAATGGCCAGGTGCTGATGCGAAATTATTCTTTTGACGAAGCACTTGTGATCGTAAGGGAAATGACAGACAACCTGGTCCTGGATCTGTTTGAAAAAGGACTGGTAACAAACTCTCTCGCTTTATGGATCGCCTATGACCACAGGTATGAGCATGAGGCATCCAAAGGAACTGTAAAACTCGAAAGAGAAAGTAACAGTTCCAAAAAGATCATAGATGCAGTGGAAGATTTATATCTCAGGATTGCGGACAGATATACCGGAATCCGAAGAATCGAGGTGTGTGCGAACAGGGTTGCTCCTGAAAGTTATGTGCAGTACAGCCTGTTTGATGATCCCAAACAGACCGATAAAGAACGGCATTTACAGGAAGCAGTATTGAATGTAAAGCAACGTTATGGAAAGAATGCAATCATGCGTGGATCTAACCTGCTAGAGTGTTCTACGTATCGAGAACGCAATGAACAGATTGGCGGTCACCGTGCTTAGAGGAGGTGCAAAAAGTGCTGGCAAGTGCATATCAACCGTATTTATATTTACCAAGACCGGTTTCCAGGAGACATCCCATGGATGTAGGACGCAGGGCAAAACAGTTTGCTCCATTTGCGGCACTTCGTGGACTGGATGAAACGATCCGGCAACAGGAAATCATTTACGAACCGAAAAGAGATTTATCTGAGGAAAAGAAAAATGAGCTGGATATGAAATTAAGGATACTGACATATGGAATGAAGATACAGGCAACTTATTTTCAAAAGTCATGGAAGAATCCATCCGTTGGTCAGTACCATACATTATCTGGAACCGTAGAATTTTTTGATCCATCAGTCTTCTTACGGATTGATGATACCGAGATTCAGATCCAGGACATCTGTGATCTGACTGGTGATGTATTTGAAACTATTGAAATATCATGTTAATGAATCACAGCGGAATTTTTTATACCGGAAAGAGTGTGTGGTAGCTGGCGGAAGGATAAAAAAGGATGCACAGATCGACAAAGCAGATCTGATCAGAATAAAAATCGTGCTGTTCGTGCAGCTTTGGCACTTACGGAATGGATGGCATGATGCTCATAAGGCGGATTTGATTTCCCTTTGGTCCGTTGAGTAATAAATGGAGAAATAACTTATTGCTTAAAGGAGGAAGCCTATATGGGATCAGGTGCTATTAAATGGCATGTACACTGCTCTGTATGTGGAGCATTTATTGAAAAGAGCGCACAAAGCGATTCAGAAGTGGAGTGCAAAAAATGTCGCAGTACATTGGAGATATTTGTAAAGGATGATATGGTGTCGGTTCGTCCGATCCACATTCGTGATGAACAATTAAAGTCCAGGATGCGGACGTATTCCCGAAAGATGATGAATCAGGGATCATAACAGAATAGAATGAGCTGTCTGTAGTAAGCGTTGGATTTGGCAGGAACCATCAAGAACGCACCAGACAGCAAGAGTTTGTCAAGGAGCTGAACCTGACTGGAATCACTAAGAGCCCGGCAAAACATTTACGGATACACTGCAAGATCAGAAGTATTTTCTGGTTTTGGAGATCGTTGAAGTATTTGTTTTGTCGGGTTTTTTTATGTTTTTAAATTTTTTATGTTTTAGACACTGTATTTTAGCCTCCCATCTTTTGTATATGTGAGGAGGAAAAAATAAATGATCTTGGAGTCACGGACTCCCGTTCAAAAAAAAACGGGTGAGTTCGTGGCTCATTGGAATGCTCATTTTTAATGCTTTGTTCATGGACTGCCCGTAGCCGAAAGGCAGAAAGGCGGTCCATATGTTGACATTAAAAGAATTAAAGAAAGTAGTAAAAGTAGCAGATATGAAGGCAGATACTCCATCAGCAAAAGCGTTAAAAGAATCTGGAGCAGAGATTGTTGTAAAAGAAGTACTTGAGACAGATGCATCCATTGCTGTCTATGAAAATGGCTATGTACTTTATCAGGAAGGAACAAAGACCACAGTATTTCCATTGCACAAATGTAGTGGCTATGAATATGAAAATGCCGATGGAACAAGAAAAAGAGTGAAACGAGAGTTCTTTGATAATGAAAACTGGTATGTGCTTCCATTATTAGTTGCATCTGATCGAATGATAACCAATCAAATCAAGATCGGCGATTATCACGGAATTATATCTTATTCTGTAGTCGTGGAAGACCGGAAATATCTGATCGATCCAAGAAGGAACTGTCTGGACGATATGATTGAAAAAGAGTTGATCAAAGAACTGTTGCAAACATTAACAGAAAGACAAAAAGAGATTATTTACCTGTATTTTTGGGAGCAGATGAATCAGATGGATATTGCGAAAAGTCTTGGAATCAGTCAGCAGACAGTAGCCGGAACTATAAAACGATCGATTGAAATCATGAAAAAACATGCCAATCAATAAAAAATTAAAAAAATTTCATTTTGGAACCTGTAAAAAGGCCGTTCATCTTTTGTATATGTGAGGGAGTTAAAAATGCTTCCTCCTGAACCTTGAAAAATGAATAGCCTGCCCGGAGTGATATTCGGTTTGAACATGCATAGAGCGAAAAGCAGCGTGTCTGTCAGAAGAAAACGTATCAGAGATGGAAACTGATATAGGAACGGATCCGGGAAAGAAAACAGGAAAACGCTTAAATCTTAAATCAAAATAAAATGTCTGAATCTGAAAAGAGGATGACAGTAGAAATCATGTGGCGGTATTTGTGACAAACAGGTACCGCCACATATTTGTGCTGTTATCTCAGCTTGTGCTGACTGTCCCAAATAGCGCAAATTTCAGGAAAGGAGGCGATCATTTTCGTATAAAAGATAATATGCAGAAACTAACAGATAACCATACACAAAAGAATCAGAAAGGAAGGATTTAAGAGAATGAACGTGAAAAAGAACGCACGCAGGGTGATGTCTGGTTTACTGACAGCAGTAACGGTTCTATCGACGGTACTCTCTCCCGCTGTTGCCTATGCTTCTGAGGATGCAGGATCTGTAAAAAAGATTCCGTATTATGAGGAGATCAAGGATCAGCTGGATGAAGATGAAGTGGTAACTGCAAAGGATTATGAGATCAAGGTTGGAGACAATTTCGATGTAAAGAGTGATTATACCGGTCTTACGATCCAGGATGACAGCAAAGTAAAAGTTACATTTCAGGAAGCAAAAGATACGGATGGGAATGACTTTTCTACCGATTATGCCAATTCCTATAAGGCAGTCTATTATGTAGAACCACAGACAACGGATCACCCAACCTACCAGATCAATCGAAAGATCGTGGTAAAAGAAGCGGATCAGCAGAAAGATTCGCAGTCAGAAAGTTCTTCTGATCAGGATGCTGGTTCTTCCGATAAGACAGAAACAGAGGATTCTGAGGCTGACTCGTCTACAGAGGAAACTGGTGCTGCTGAAACGGAGAGCAAAACAGAACTGACAGAAAAAGAATTTGATGCAGAAATCGAAGCAACGGAGGATCAGGAGACCGTTGATCCGGAAACAGGGATCACACTCTCAGAGGTTATGCAGGAAGCTGTTGACCAGGAAGTTGCTCTTGCAGATCTTGAAGCAGGCGAAAGTATTACTTTTGATATGCCAATGATGCTTGCTTCCGGTGAAACAGGAACAAAATCAGTCACAGTTACAGCCGGCTCCTGGTACTATTACGCAGACTATGGATTAGGTTCTTATCTGACTTGTCCATATTATGTGAAATGGGGAAGCATCAATGCGACAGCATACTGTGTTGAACCATCGAAAAAAGGACCGGGAAATGGAACTTATACGATCCAGAAGCTTGCCGATGGAAAGACACTTGCAAAGGTTTGCTATTACGGAACAAAAGCAAGTGATGAGAATGGTTTTTTCGATGAGAAACATCCGGATTTTCCGGCAGGAAAGAGATTCATCATTACGCATCTTGCAGCGGCTTATGCAAATGGATCCAGTGACTGGGCATCCGGAACCAATGCGACAGGAAAGAACCTGGCAATGGAACTTTATAACTATTGTGTAAATATGCCGGACATTCCGTCTGTAGATATGAGCTTTTCCGAATCTAATGTAAAGGCTTATGTGGAAGGAAACAGCCAGCGAACAAGTGTGATCACATTCAAAGCGGATAAACTGCAGACGATCACTTTCAAGTTGCCGAAAGGTGTAAAACTTGTAAATGTGACAACCGGAAAAACAAGTGCTGCAGGGGCTAATGTGGAGATTTCCGGTGGTACAAAGTTCTATCTGACAGCACCACTTAATCAGGCTGAAAATGTCAGTGCTACTTTTTCTTCTAAGATGAAAGGAAGTATTGATAAGGAATATTCAGCTTATAAGATCACAACAGGATCCGGAACACAGGACCTGGCTCTTGTTTTCGGTGAAGGTGTGGGAAATGAGAAATATGTGGATTTTAAAGTAACCTGGACAAAAGAATGCAAAGTATCCATTGTAAAGAAAGATCAGGATACAGGAAATGCACTGGCTGGTGCAGTGTACGGAATCTATTCCGATGCTGCATATACAAAGCTGATCGCAGAGATGCCTGCAACTGATCAGAATGGTGCTTCACAGCTCACAATGGAGAAAACACAGGAAGTTGTTTATCTGAAAGAAATCTCTGTTCCAACAGGGTATCAGATCGATACAAAGTCTTATAATGTGACTCTTGCTATCGGAAAGACAACGACCAAAAATGTAACAGACAAACGTGTAAATGCAAAGATCAACATTGCAAAACAGGATGCTGAGACAGGGAATGCAGCACAGGGTGATGCAACGCTGGAAGGTGCAGTATATGGCCTTTATGCAAGGGAGGATATTGTTCATCCGGATGGAAGAACCGGAACAATCTATAAGAAAGACACCCTGATCACATCCCTGACAACGGATAAGAATGGCGAAGCTTCTGTATCGGATCTCTATCTTGGAAAGTATTATCTGAAAGAGATTAGTGCTCCGGTGGGATACGTACTGGATCCGACAGAACATGATGTGGACTGTACTTACGAAGGTGCTACTGTTCCGACAGTAGAAAGAACTTCTGTATGTAAGGAAACAGTCATTAAGCAGCCGTTCCAGATCATTAAAGCCGCAAACAATGGAAAGACCGATGCAGATCTTCTACAGGGAGTTGGTTTTTCAGCATGGCTTGTCAGTGATCTGAAAGTAAAAGCAGATGGAAGTTATGATTTTGACTCAGCCAGACCAGTTGTACTGACTGCAGATGGCCAGGCAGAAATGTTTACCGATGAAAAAGGATATGCAAGATCGATTCCGCTTCCATATGGAACTTATGTGGTAAGAGAGACCACAAGCAAACACAACTATGCACCGGTCGATGATTTTGTAGTGAAGATCACAGAGAATCATCCGGATACACCGCAGACATGGCGGGTGCTTCTGGATAAAGAATTCAAAGCAAAATTAAAGATCATCAAAAAGGATGCAGAAACACAGAAATCTGTACTCCTGGCAAATACTGAGTTCAAGGTATACGACCTGGATAACCAGAAATATGTGGAACAGACAACATCCTATCCGAAGCCAACAGTACACAAATCTTATTTCACAAACGAGGAAGGATACCTGATACTGCCGAGAAATCTGAAACCTGGTAACTACCGGATTGAGGAAGTGACGGCACCCGATGGGTACACAATATCCAAAAACTATGTGACAGTTGCAGTTGATACAGATACTGCTTATCTGACCGATCCTGTCACAGGAGATGCAGTCATTGATGTGGAATATACCAATGCCCCGGTCAAAGGTCAGTTAAAGATCTATAAACAGGGTGAAGTGTTAAAGGGATTTGATAAGGACTTCCAGTATGAAATGGCTGGACTTGCAGGTGCTGAATTTGAAGTCTATGCGGCAGAGGATATTTATACTGCCGATCATCAGGTAGATGCAGATGGACAGAGAACTCTGTATTTTGCAAAGGATGCACTGGTAGCAACCGTCACAACGGATGCAGATGGTTATGCAACCGTAAAGAATCTTCCACTTGGCAGGTACTATGTTAAAGAGAAGAATGCACCGGACACTTATGTGTTAAATACCGTGCCGGAAAATGTCGAATTTGCTTATGCGGATCAGGATACTGCAGTGATCGAGAAAGAAATCTCTGTCACAGATGAACGACAGAAAGTGTCGATTACTGTCGAAAAACAGGATGCTGAGACAGGCAATACAGTAGCCGGAGCAGTGTTCGGTATTTACAATGCAAAAGACATTCAGACGAAAGATGGAAAAGTGATCGTCAAAGCAGATACTCTTTTACAGGAAATGACTTCTGATGAAAAAGGTCAGGCAGCATGTACACTGGATCTTCCACTTGGAAGCTATTATGTAAAAGAACTGAAAGCACCGGACGGATTCGTATCTTCGGATGAAGTACTGAGATTTGATGCTTCTTATCAGGGTCAGGATGTACAGACAGTAACATTAAAATCCGTAAAGAAGAACCAGCCGACAACTGTTGAGATCACAAAATCAGATGCAACAACCGGTGTGGAACTGGATGGAGCTTATCTGAAAGTAACGGATAAAGATGGAAATGTAGTAGATAGCTGGACATCTTCCAAAGATGCACCGCATGTGATCAAATATCTGAAAGTGGGTGAGACTTATACCCTACATGAAGAGTTTGCACCGCATGGTTATCTGGTAGCCAATGATGTGACATTCACAGTCAAAGATACCGGAGAGGTTCAGAAAGTGGAAATGAAGGACGAGGTACCGGTTGGTGAACTCATCATCAACAAAAAGGGAGAATTTCTGGATTCTGTTACACTGGCCGATAAGGTCAAAGGTGTGGTGGAACACATTTTCAACTATGTAACCGGAAAACTGACAGATGTTACGTTTGAAGTCTATGCTGAGGAAGACATTAAGGCTGCCGATGGCGTCAGTGACGATTACTATAAAAAGGATGAACTGATTGCAACGATCAAGACAGATGAAACCGGTATTGCAAAACTGGAAAATCTTCCACTTGGTAAATACTATGTGAAAGAAACAGGAACTGCTTACGGTCATGTACTAGATGGTGAGATCCGTCATGTAGATCTGACTTACGTGGATCAGAATACACCAGTTGTAGTCTATGACAAAGACTGGCAGAACAACCGCCAGAGAGTAGAAGTCAGTGTACTTAAGAAAGAAAAAGATTCTGACCGTACATTGGAAGGCGCTATCTTTGGATTATTTGCCAAAGAAGACATTAAGTCTGAGACAACTGGTAAAGTCCTGATCGAAGCCAATGAGATCATTGAACTGAAATCTACGGATGAAGAAGGAAAGATCACATTTGTTGCAGATCTTCCAATAGGAGCCACTTACTATGTAAAAGAACTCTATGCACCGGATGGATTCGTAACCAACGATGAAGGAAAGGAATTTACCATTGAGTATGCAGGTGAGAATCAGCCGACTGTAACCTATGATTTTACCTTTGAGAATCAGCCAACCGTTGTAGAATTTACCAAATCCAGTCTGACAACCGGAAAAGAACTTCCAGGATGTAAGCTGAAAGTGGTAGATGCCGATGGAAATATCGTGGATGAATGGACTTCCGGTAAAGAAGCACATGTGATCCGTGAGCTGACTGTCGGAAAAGAATACGCACTGGTTGAAACAAAACCGGCCGATGGTTATGTGACAGCTGAAAGCGTGAAGTTCACCATCAAAGATACTGCCGATGTGCAGAAAGTTGAGATGAAGGATGATGTGACGAAGGTGAAAATCTCCAAACAGGATATCGCCGGAAAAGAACTTCCGGGAGCAAAACTCACGATCCTTGATCAGGATGGAAAAGTTGTCGAAAGCTGGACCAGTACAGAGAAAGCACATTACATCGAAATACTTCCAATCGGAAAATACACTCTCCGTGAAGAAACAGCACCGGATGGCTATCTGGTTGCAAAAGATGTGGAATTCGAAGTAAAGGATACTAGTGAAGTACAGCATGTAACCATGGTAGATGAGGAAAAACCGGCAGAAAAGACACCGGAAGAAAAGACACCGGAAGGTGGAAAACCTGTCAGTGATTCACCAAAGACTGGGGATAACACCAATCTGTGGCTGTGGTTTATGCTTCTCGGCATTGGTGCGACTGGTACAGGAGCCCTTGCATTTATGAGAAAAAAGAAACACTAATCAAATAAGAATGAGCGTTCATGGAAACCGAAAGGAATCTGTGGACGCTTTTTTAGATGGGAGAAACCATGAGAAATATCATTATTTTTGTTGCTCTTCTGGGAGCAGCGGCAATATTTACAGTTTTGTATTGTCTCATTGCTGCCGGAAGTCAGGCAGAGAAAAAACTGACAGAAATCATGAGAAAAGAGGAAGAACAGAATGAAGACAAATAAAGATCTGATCATAGAACCAAATGCAGCTATAGAAGGAAGAAAGTACAGCGAAGAAAAGCCATGGTCCTGTAAGTACTGTTACTGGTGGGGAGGCAAAAAGAAAGGCTGTAACTTGAAGCAGTGCCATTATCTGCTTCCTGAAAAGAAAAAAGCGGTAAAAACAACACCATGTGGTGGCTGTCCGTATGGAAAACATGTTCCATGCATCGGATATTGTATTGCCCGTCTTCATTCTGAAATGAAAGGAAAGAAAGGACGTGGGTAATTGCAGGAAGAAGTAAATCAGAAAGTGATTAGCCTGAGCATCCAGGGAGTCAAGATCACTGCCAGTGTGCTAAAAGCAGCCCTTCGGAAGTTCCTGGAAATGGACAACCGGAGGAAACAGAAAGCAACGCAGGTGAAAATGGCTGAAAAGACCGGACGGGCTCAGGAGAAAGGAAGGGAAAAAGCCCGAAAAAAGATTGAAAAGAAAAAGCCACATGGAAAGCAGACCATCAAGCAGCTGAATGCACAGGGAGTACAGCTTTCCAACATAAAGATCACAGATGAAAATATCAAATCCTTTGACCGTGTGGCAAGAAAGTACGGGATGGATTACAGCCTGAAAAAAGAAGTCGGTGCTGATCCACCAAAATATCTGGTCTTCTTTAAGGCTAAAGATGTGGATGTGATGACAGCGGCTTTCCGGGAATATGCTGGAGTAGAACTGAAAAAGAAACAGGTGAAGAAACCATCTGTCAGAAAGAAACTGCAGAAATCTGTAGAAAGAAAAGCAAAGCACCGCCAGCGTGTGAAGCAGAGACAAAAATCCAGAGGTCAGGAACGATGATGCGGGAGAAATTACAGAAGGTCCAGATCAAACGGCTGGTAATCTTAAATCTGCCATATTTCTTTATCTTCTATGTAGCAGATAAAGGATCCTGGCTGTACCGGCATTGTCTGGGAGAAAGCATGGTCCAGAGACTTGGCGTGATGTTAGTCAATTTCCGACTGGCATTTTTAAGCTGGCTGCCAAGTATCGCTTTGCAGGATCTTGCAGTAGGTGTTCTGGTTGCAAGTGTATTAAAGTTGGTGGTCTACTATCGTTCTAAAAATGCAAAGAAGTTCCGGCAGGGTGTGGAGTATGGCTCTGCAAGATGGGGAAACAGAAAAGATATCGAACCCTTCATGGATCCGGTTTTTGAAAACAATGTCATCCTCACAGAAACAGAACGTCTGACCATGAACAGCCGACCAAAAGCACCAAAGTATGCCAGAAATAAGAATGTGATTGTTATCGGTGGTTCCGGATCCGGTAAGACAAGATTCTATGTGAAACCCAATCTTATGCAGATGACGGACCACGTATCCTATGTGGTCACTGATCCAAAGGGTACGATCATCGTTGAATGCGGGAAGATGCTGGTAAATGGAGGATACCGGATCAAGGTATTAAATACGATCAACTTTAAAAAGTCCATGCATTACAATCCGTTCCATTATATCCGGAGTGAAAAAGACATCTTAAAGCTGGTCAATACCATTATCGCAAATACCAAGGGTGAGGGCGAAAAATCAACTGAAGATTTCTGGGTCAAGGCCGAGCGTCTTTTGTATTCTGCACTGATCGGATACATCTGGTATGAGGCACCAGAGGAAGAACAGAACTTTTCTACTTTGCTGGAATTTATCAATGCCAGTGAGACCAGGGAGGATGATGAAGAATTTAAAAATGCAGTGGATGAATTGTTTGAAGAACTGGAAGCAGAAAATCCGGAACACTTTGCAGTAAGGCAATATCGCAAGTACAAGCTTGCTGCCGGCAAAACTGCAAAATCGATTTTGATTTCCTGTGGTGCCAGACTCGCACCATTTGATATTCAGGAACTAAGAGAAATCATGTCGTATGACGAAATGGAACTGGATATGATCGGTGATCAGAGAACAGCTATGTTTGTCATCATCAGTGATACCGATGACACATTCAACTTTGTGGTAGCGATTATGTACACCCAGCTCTTTAACCTGCTTTGTGATAAAGCGGATGATGAGCATGGAGGCAGACTTCCCTATCATGTACGGCTGCTTCTTGATGAGTTCAGCAATATCGGACAGATTCCAAAATTCGACAAATTGATTGCTACGATCCGAAGCAGGGAAATCTCCGCTTCTATCATTCTGCAGTCACAATCTCAGCTGAAAACCATCTATAAGGATGCTGCAGAGACGATCACAGGTAACTGTGACACTGTTCTTTTCCTTGGTGGAAAGGAAAGTTCCACACTGAAAGAAATATCAGAAACCCTGGGAAAGGAAACCATTGATCTTTACAACACATCAGACACCAGAGGCAGCAACCGGTCCTATGGGCTGAACTATCAAAAGACAGGAAAAGAACTGATGAGTAGAGATGAGCTGGCGGTCATGGATGGAGAAAAATGTATCTTACAGCTTCGAGGAGTCCGGCCGTTTTTAAGCAACAAATATGACATCACAAAGCACAAACGGTACAAAGAGCTTGCCGATTTCAATAAGAATAATGCGTTTGATGTCAAAAAATATCTGGAACACCGACTGGTGATGTCGGAAGATACAGAATTTGAAATGTATGAAGTAACCGTATCACAAGAAGATATATCAGCGATTGAAGCTGAGGAAGGTGAGGATTGATATGAAAGAAAAAATTCGAGCACCCTGCTATTTCAGGTAAGGATACAAAAAAGGTCTGAATAAAAGGGAAAGGAGTAGAGCCAAACGCTTACAGACCATAAGAAAAAGCGTTTGTTCACATATGATTATGGCTTTTTTTAGCAGTGCAATCAATATCCTTCAGACACTGGTCGTTGCAATCGGTGCCGGTCTTGGTGTCTGGGGCGTAATCAACCTGATGGAAGGTTATGGAAACGACAACCGTGCGACACGTTCGTAAGTGAAAAGCTTACGCACAAAGTCGAAGGGCAATTGTA
>NZ_JAAITI010000026.1 GCF_013304735.1 Blautia luti | reverse complement strand
GTTGCTGCCATGCTGGAAGCGGAAAGGATTGCAAAAGACCCGTCTGTAAAGGGCTTCAATGACCTTGACGAGTTGTTTGCTGACCTGAAAAGATGAAAGAAACCGATATGCGACGCTATTGCAATTAAGGTAATATTGACATAGAATTCCATGTATTATAGAATGGTATCTGTAAAAAGAAGGCATGAAGAAAGCAGCTTTAAACGGGCTGCTTTTTTTGTGTCTTCTTTTGTCTTTCCTGAGTACCGGAGGAAAAGGAGTTTTCTGGATGGAGCAGAGAAGACAAAAATAAATAAGAACAGGAGGAAGTATATGGAGGATACCAAAAAAACAGTTTTGGCGGGAAACGGGGAAAAAGATGTTCCGCGTGCAGTCTACGATGGTGTTTTGACAATCGATGTAGACGCGCAGGTTGAAAGCATGGAGGAACAGGAAGAAGCCAGATGGCATCAGCTTTTGAATGCACATCGTACCAGAAAGATCCTGACGGGCCAGCTTGGGGGCATTGAAAAACTGGAGAGTGGATGGATGGTTGCTGTTACATACTTTAATGGTTTCCGGATCATTATCCCAATGAATGAAATGATGATCAACCTTCAGGGAGACGGGCGTGAAAACGCGGATACCTTAAACCGTCAGGTCCGTATTGCTAACAACATGCTCGGCTGTGACATTGATTTCATCATCAAAGATCTGGATAACAAGAGCCGGAGTGTTGTAGCATCCAGAAAAGATGCAATGCTTAAAAAGAGGCAGACTTTTTACCTTGGGGAAGATACAGAAAAACCAATGCTTTATGAAGGCAGGATCGTAGAAGCAAGGGTTATCGCGGTAGCTCCCAAGGCAGTCCGCCTGGAAGTCTTTGGTGTAGAAGTATCTGTCCGGGCCAGAGACATGGCCTGGGAGTGGATGGTAGATGCCGGAGAAAAATTCCAGGTAGGTGATCTGGTGCTGGTCATGGTCAATAAGGTGGAAGCAAGCTCTGTTGACCAGATCATTATAGAAGTGGATGCAAAGAGTCCGACAGCCAATATCAATAAAGATAACCTCCGGAAATGCCATAAACAGGGAAAATATACAGGGATCATTACGGAAGTCTATAAGGGAACCTATTTTATCCGCCTTGATATCGGAGTCAATGCCGTGGCACATTCCTGCAATATGTCCGCACTTCCGGGAAAGAAAGATAAGATCGGATTTGTGGTGACCCGCATCAACGACAACTATGAAGTGGCAGAAGGCATTATCACAAGGCTTATCAAAAGAGCTTCCTGAAAATGTTTTTATGATTTTCAAAGAATTCTGTTGACACAGAAAAAGGGATTTCTTTAACATCGGAGATAAAGATGGAAAGGAGTGACGTCAGATGGCAAAAAAGAAGAAAAAACAGATGCGGGAAACCTTGTACTGTCCATATTGCAAAAGACCCGGGGTACTTAGGCCGGCAGCCTATGTCTATGGGGATAACAACCTGGATCCGGAGAAATACCTGTATGTATGCAGCGGCTATCCTTCCTGTGATTCATACATTGGGGCACACAAAAAAAGTATGCGTCCCATGGGAACCATGGCTGACAGCAATCTGCGTAATAAGCGGATCGAAGCACACAGAGCTTTGGATGCAATCTGGAAAAATGGTTATATGACCAAACACAGCACATATATCTGGCTTCAGAACCGTTTGAATCTCCGGGAAAAGGACACACATATCGGGAAGTTTTCTTATTACCTGTGTGAACAGACCATCCGGGAATGTACAGACTATATAAAAAGCCGAGAGGAAAAAAAGAAATCCCCGGATAAAATAAGCGTGGCATGACGGAAAGGATGGATGCCCTTGAGACTACAGGCGACAGAAGATGATGTATATCATCTGATGGACCTTAAAGAACAGTATTTTATTATGACAGCAATATGCAGTGTGGCAGAGGGAATCAGCGCATACTTTTTCATATACCAGAAAAGATGCTGGGATCTTGCATATTTGTGTACTGCACTGGCGCTTGCGATAATCCTGCTTCTTCGTCAGGCCATAAAAATCAGCCGGAGGATCATGGAGGCAGAAAACTGTTATATGGCACTTGAAGAGGACAGCCTGGCAGTCTGCCAGCCGGAAAAAAACGGAAAATATGAGTCCTGCAGGATCTTTTACGATGAGATGGATAAGATCGTAGAAGGAACCAGACGGGGAGTTCCGGAATTTTATATCGTGATCCGAAAAGAAGGGAAAGAACAGAAAAGCTTTTTCCTTTTGGATGAAGAAGAACAGGAACGGGATGTTTTCTGTGTACGATCCTTTGGCTTTGACAATCAGGGATTCATGGAGTTTTATCGGAAACTCAGGTGGATCGTACCGGGAAGAACAAGGATTATCGGGACCAAAACACAGGAAGTATGGAAACTGCGACGGCCGAATATCGGAATCTGTACGGCAGCAGGCATGCTTTTGGGGTATGTACTTCCAAAACTCCTGGAAATGATGATGTATGGGTAACAAGTTATGAAAGAAAACAGATCAGAAGCAGAGATTAGAAAGAGTGAAAATGACAAGGAGGAAATGTCATGAGATGGTATACAGCAATCGGAATGAAAAAAGATGATGCAGATGGAAGGTTTTGTGTCTGGGTAGATGGGGAAGAAAAAGTACTTACAGAAATGGAAACTATTTTGTGGGCTGCGCTCACCTGGTCTTTCTGTGAAGAGGATAAGGTCCATTCCCAGATGCATCGTCTTCTTGTATTTAGCCTTGGAGAAAAACAGGCACAGGAATGGGCGGACAAAGAGGATTTTCAGTTTTGCCTGAACCGTCTGGTAAAGCGGGGCCTGGTTGTGCTGACAGAAGGATGTACCAGAGAGGAAGCTGTATACAGCATTATCAGCCGGTCAGTCATGTCTCCCATGGCCTTTTCACGGACAGAACGCATGAAGCATTTTATGGAAGCCCTTTCCATGGGAAAAGGACTGAAGTTTTCACTGAGGGCTTTTAAAAAGCCGCTGCTTACAGAAGAGGAATACCAGATACTTTCCAATCTTCAGAGAGAAGGGGATGTTTCCTATCATCTGAAATGCTTAAAAGAAAAGGCAAAAAGCAGGGAACCCAATTTGGCAGATTCCCTCCAGGAGCAGATACAGAGGGAATTTATAATCCGCGTAGCGCAGCTTTACTATAAGAAACAGCTTGTGATCGACTACATAAGAAGGGAGGACTGCCTTGAAGCAAACGGAACATCCGTATTGGCACAGGCTGTATAGATGCTTGGAAGATTTTGGAACACGTTATCAGAATATACCGGATTTTTTTAAGGACAGGATCCAGCGATATGGTATCCTGTCTCTTTTTATCCTGCTTTTCGGATCATTTATGGGAACATGGATGAAAGATAAAACTTTTATTTTCTGGTCTTTTCTGCTTGGGATTATCGGGTTTATAAGAACATATCTTATTTTCCGCACCGCGGATAAAAAGACCTATGAAATCGTGGAAGGGCTGGTAACCGGGATAGACGGGAAAAATCCCTTTGCAAGATTACGGAAGATCCGGGTAAGTGATCCGACCGGACGGCAGAGTGAACTTTTGCTGGATAAAAACGTAAAAGTTTTGGAGGGAAAACGCTATCGGTTTTATTTTGGCATAAATGAAAAGAAGCTGGTAGGAATCCGCCGGGTGGATGCAGCGCTCAATAACGGGACTTTTTTGGGAAACGAAGAAATATAAGAGGAAGAGATTCCTTTTATAGCAGGGAGGGGAGCACCAGGCATGGTTCGATTCCATGCTGCCCTGTTTCCGCAAAAGATTATTGCGGGAAATACAGCAAAGGAGAGAAGGATATGTCAGAAACACTACAGGGAACCGTGAAATGGTTCAGCGCACAGAAAGGATACGGTTTTATCACCGGTGAAGACGGGATTGATTATTTCGCCCACTTTTCGGAGATCCAGATGGATGGATACCGGAAATTAAGCGGTGGCCAGCCGGTCCTTTTTGAAGCAGGGACGGATGCCAACGGGCGAAGCCTTGCCAAAAATATTTCCCCGGCGGATCCAAACGCTGAGTAAGACGTTTTCATAGTGCATGTACAGATTACCTATTCCCCTCAGATACATGCATTTATGCAGACGGATGAAAAGACAGGCGGTATCATGCCGCCTGTCACAACATGTAGCAGAATAATAAAGATAACTCACGCAATAACACAATATATAGTTAAAATTAATTGACAACCACAAAATGTTGTGGTAGTCTTTAAATGAAAAATAATTTAACAGTCTATAAAAGACTGTGGTTATTCTTTAGTTCCGGACATTCCGGAAGAAACACTTTGGGGCGGTCTTGCCCTTAATGAGAAAAAATGGATATGCAAAATATAAGGAAGATGCAAGAAGGAAAGAAGATTCTTTTTGTGTCTTTTTTTATTGCATAAAAAGCAGAAAGGAGGAGCACGAATGAAACTGTCAGTTAAAGAAACTGCAAAAAGAAATACCTTAAGAACATCAAAAAAAGAAAACACATTGTAAAATCAGGAGGGTCGATTATGGAGACAATTAAATGGGAAAACGCAAATGCACTGGAAATTGGAATGCTTATGGAGATGGCAGAAGACGGCTATGTATTTTGCATCGAAGATGGAAAGATACAGGCTGTTGAAGTCCGGATTTTCAGCTAGCGTGGAAAGGCGGACATTATGTATTATAAAGATGACTTTTATAAGGAGTTCCGGACAGAAAAGGAACTGTGCGAGTGTCTGGAAGAGATAGACAGCCGGGCAGAATGGATCCGGGTCACCAGTAAGAAATTAAAGGTGGCAGCTGCAGGAGAGGAAACCTGTACAGAGGTTCCGGGCATTTCCCTGGAAGCACTGGAAAAAGATACCTTATCTCATTCCAGGCTGGTTCTTATCCTGCCCGAGAGGATCTGTTATATAGGAAATTCAGCAATCAAATCGTTGAAAGGACGGGCCAGGATTGATGGCAAAGCCCTGGCAGATGTCGATAAGAAAACACTGGCAGAGATCTTGAATAAATGCCTGAAGGTTGCAAGAGGAAGAGCACTGATCCGTTTCTGTGAAGGAAAAGTAAGGGCAGTCCTGTCTGGTGATGAAAAAGATTATGCCATCATATCCATGCCGGATATGTACATGGTTACCTCGGCATATATCCATGGGGACTATGAGAAGGCAACGTTTTTAAACGGCTATGCAGATCATTATTCTGTTACGGCGTCCTGGCAGCTGGAAGATACGAAACTTACAGATGTTTATAAGGAACTGATGCAGAATTATGGAAGAAAGACTGATAAGGACATAAAAGCAGTTGTACGGATCACTACGTCAGACGTTGGTGTGTCCGGAGCGAATATTTTTTATTCCCTGCAGGAGCCGACAAGAAATGTGATCCTTGGCAATGCCCTGAAGGTTACGCACAAAAACTGTAAAGGAATGGAAGATTTCACGGAAAACATAGAGTCGATCTTCGATTACTACCGGGAAGTCTTAAAAGGGGTCATGCGGCTGTGTGATATCTGGATCGAGCATCCGGCAAATGCCATGGCAGGGATCATGAAGCAGGCAGGATTTGGCAAAAAACTGCTTGCAGAAACCGTGGAGCAGTTTAAGGCTACTACTGGGGATGAGCCATGCAGCGCATACGAGATCTACTGCGGGATCTGTGAATCCATTACCATTGCAAGGCAGGAAAAGACGAATGAGAGAGGACTTTTAGCTCTGGAAGAAAAAATTGCCGGCTGTGTGTCAAAACGCTGGCATGAATATGATATTCCTGGCACTGTAAAATACTAACAGGATTTAAAAGAATGGAGACAGCATGGACTGTCTTTTTTTGATGGGAGGAAAACATGAAGGTTACGAATGGAAAAGATGTGGCAAGGCTGCTGGTAGATGAATACTTGAACTGCCATCCCACCGGACACAAAAAATTTATGGAGTCCATGGCAAAAGAGCAGCAGGAAATAAAAGACAATTACACTTATCTTGGGTTTGCCTGGCTAAAAGGTCTTTCAGAGGTCAGATATTACGACCTTCGAAACGAAGCATCGAAACTGATGGCCGATGATCTGTGTCTGCATGTAAAGGAACAGCCAGAAAGGGTGCGCCTGGTGTATGAAGGTGCAGAGGAAATGGAGATCAATCCTTCAGATGAAGAGCAGATGGCAAAAATGTTTACCTGCTACCTGCTTGCAGGAAGTATGGACGGATATGGGGAATTTGTGGATTATGCCCTTGATACCCACCGGACACTGCAGCAGAACCTGACACGGTTTTTTGTGGAATGGTTTGCAAAAGCAGAAAAAGGCTCTGCATTTTTAAAACGGGCAAAGATAGTGTATTCCAGGTATTCCCTGCCATATATCTAAATTACGGAGGTATGTGATGGATAGAAAACTTCCGGACTGGTTAAAAGAGAGCAGGGAGGCAGAAAAACTGATCGCATGGCTGAAATCGCCGGATTGTGAAGTAAAAGAATTTTCCGGACAGCTGTTTATAAAGGCAAGATATGGAAACTGTTTCTTTTTCTTTGACTGTTTAAAGGAAAACAGAAAAACAGACCGGAACTGGTGTGCCGTGATCCACATGCCGGAGTATTCCCTTTATGAAGCAGAAGATCTTTTTCTGAAGCCGATCGGGATACCGGATGATTTTGGTTTTCCTGTGCGTGAGGATCTGATCCCGAAACTGGAAACACAGATAAGCCGCATTGGAAAGAAACTTATCCGGGAACAATGGGATGAACTTTTGTTAAAAGGCGGGTATGCAGCTGCACAGATGATCCCGGAAATCAGCAGGGTTTATATCCAGCTAAATGCAGACCGTTTTATTAAAAAAGGAAAGCGGCCGGAGGATCTGATCTATCAGCCGCAGTTTCATTTTGCGGATATGAAGTGGGAATTTTCTGACTGGATGTTTTTGGAATATTTAAGCAACCCACAGCGGGCAGCAGAGCTTTTCGCCCAGAAGTGGCTGCTTGAAAAACTTCCGGAGATCTCAAAAAAGAAGATCTGTATCGGATGTATCCGGGAGGAAATGGAAGAAATGTTAAATAAGACTGGGACAGGGCCGGAGGCAAGCCTTCCGCGTTCTGCTTAGTATAAAAAATGAAAAAATCAGGAGGAAACGAATAATATGGGTAAATACAATTACATGAATCTGAACCAGAAGATGATCAGGATCCGGAAGAAAGTGCCGAAGCTGATCCGCAAAAGGTACAGTGAGGACGTTACTTATGATTTTGTAAAACTGGATGATATCTATGAATGCCTGACACCGGCCCTTAATAAATACGGGGTCGATTTTGACATCTTAAGTGAAAGGCCGACACAGATGGACGAACAGGGCAATTCCGTGTTTTTAAAGGAAATGGGAGCACTCTGGAGATATGAGGCTGACCTGGAGCTGTGCTGGACCAATGCAGACCGTCCGGGAGACAAGGTACGGAGCTTTTTGCATGTCATTGGAACCAATGAAGCACCGGATAAAGCAAAAGGTGCGGCATGGACGTATGGCCTGAAGTATTATTTCTTAAATAAATTCAACATCATGCAGGCATCCGGAATAGACGATCCGGACATGCGTGGGACGGAAAAAGAAGAAATGCCGAAGCAGGAAGCTTCCGTAAAACCGGAAAAACCGAAAAAGAAACAGGAAAAGGCAGAAAGAAAAGAAACCGCAGCAAAGCAGGAGCAAACGGAACCGGTCAGGGAAAAGAAAACGGACCGTAAAAAACTGCGTGATGGAAATGCCATATCAGAAGGTACTGTAAAAGTGGAATATGCAGTGACGGATACAGAAGAAAACCTTCCTGGACAGATGACTTTTGGAATGGAAGAAAGTGAAAGCGGACTGGAAGAATTTTCCGCTGAAGAAACCAAAGCGGAAGATCCGGTTCAGACCGAGGAAATCTCCGTAGATGAGGAAATTACTGCCGAGACGGATGCAGACGGTTTCCGTGCAGTAGAAGAAACGGATGAAGTTCCATTTGATGAAGATGATGAGATTTCTTTTGATGCAGAAGAAGAGGAAGAAACACCAGAAGAGACTGCAGAGGAAGTGTTGGAGGATATGGCTCACGAAGAGGATGCAGAGGATGAAGTGAAATGGGCAGGAAAGGTTATCTGCAATTTTGGTGTCTATGCCGGGACCCCTCTTGGGGAAATGATGCAGGATGCCAGAGGTTACCAGACGATCAAATGGCTGGTACAGCGTTACAAAGGCCAGAATCAGGAAATACAGAAAGCTGCGAAGATTCTTTTGGATCATGAAAAGGAAATGCAAAAAGCAGCCTGAAAACAGAGAAATAGTTTGAGGTGGCTCCGGGAACGGGGCCATCTTTTATGAAAAGGAGGAAGGCATGTATGCCAGAGAATCGTTTACGATCGCAGAAGTAGCAGATCTTTTATCAATCCGAAGACTGAGTGATTCTTACCAGGACGAATTTCCGGTGGAATGTCCTTTTTGCGGGGATTTAAGAGGAAAATGCAGTTTTTGCATCCGCAAAAATGGAGAACTGAAAAATGTTTACCATTGCTATCATTGCGGAGCATCCGGAAACATGCTGACACTGTATGCGGAACTATCCGGCATTTACGGGAGAAACCGGTATAAAGAAGCCTACCGGGAGATAAAGCAGGCATTTTCTTTTTCTGGAACGGATAAAAGGCAGCAGTCCACGACACGAAATGGGTTCGCTTCTATCGTTCCTAAAAAGAAACGCATTTCCCTTACGGAAGAGGAATGGGATTACCGGGACCATGTATATAAGGAAATGCTCACTTTTCTTAAGCTTAAGGAAACACACCGGAGGAACCTTCTCCTGCGTGGGCTGACGTTAAATGAGGTCAGACAGATGGAAGAACGAGGTTTTTTAAGTACGGATGAGGAGAATTCCGTGGCCATTGCCAGAAAGCTCTTAAAAAAGGAATTTCGCCTGGATGGGATTCCTGGATTTTTCATCAACCGGGATGGTGACTGGGAAGCTGCTTTTTATAGGAAGAATAACGGGTATCTTTGCCCGGTCCGGGATGGGAAGGAACGGATCATAGGATTCCAGATCCGGCTGGATGTTCCTTTAAAAGAACGGAAGTACCTCTGGTTTACCAGCAGCGGCTTAGAAAAAGGCACATCAAGCGGCAGCCCGGCAGGAATGTTTGGGGAAATAAAGGATGGCACGGTTTACGTAACGGAAGGGATCTTAAAGGCAGAGATCGCATGGATGTGTACAGGAAATCCTTATATCGGAGTCCCTGGAGTTTCCAATCATAAAGGACTGGAAACTGTCTTGCGAAAACTGAAAGAGCAGGGGTTAAAAAGAGTTTACGAATGTTACGACATGGATAAAATGATGGAATTGTCCTGTAAGCACGATGAAAAAAGTGCGTGCCGGCAATGTGAACATGGAATTTATCTGTATCATGGAGAATGCCCCAGAAAGCGCAGAAAGCGGGACATGATCCGAAAAGGCTGTATAAAACTATATGAGATCTGTGAGGAACTGAACGTATCCTGCAAAAGAGTCACCTGGGATACCGATGCATCCGGTACCTGGATGGAACACTACAAAGGCGTGGATGACTGGATCCTTCGAAAAGAGGAAAAAGGAAACAGAAAGACGGCATAAAATGGTTTGGTCAGATAAAAGGGAAACTGGAATTTTTTTCAGTTTCCTTTTTATCTGGCTGAAAAAGCCGGAAGAAAGGAGAAAGCGATGCAGATAAGAGACGGACCAAAAGAAAACTGCAGGGAAAAAAGCGATCATGAAAGGAGAACGTGCACTTGGAAAAAAACTGGAAGAAAAGATGGATGGCGGGTGCGATGGCTTTTGCTCTGTGCTGCACTACGCTCTTGCAGACGGGAGCTTCTGCAGTATCCGCCGCTGAGGTGGGAGGCGTTTCCGCACAGAGCGAGACACAGATCGAGGTACAGACAGAAACGCAGACAGAAACGCAGACGGAGAAAAGCGAGGAGGAACTGATCGAGGAAACCGTTGCTGATCCGGAACTTGCGCTTATGGTTACCGAAGGGGAAGCCTTTGATATCCAGAATGATTTTACAGGACTGAAACTCTCTGACGGAGACCATGTGGAACTGAAAAAAGCAGCAATGGAAGACGGGACTGTATTTGATTATAACCATGCGGGGACCTATAAATGCGTATATCTTGTTACGCCCGCATCGGGGGAAGCCTATCTGGTTGCCAGAAACATTACGGTGACACCAAGGGAAGCAGAAACAGACGGATCCAATGGCGGCCAGGAACAGGAAACCGGCGATGACGAACCGGAGGCAGACCCCGTCCTCCCGACCATAAGCCCGGAAGATGCCCCGGAAACTCTGGAAGAGCCGGAAGAAACGGAGGAGCCAGAAGAAGAGGAAGCAGAAGAATTTTCCGATGAGGAAACAGAGGATGGAAGCCATCAGGTTGACATTGTACAGGGAAATGAATTCAATATTGAACTGGACCACGAGGACGGACGTTACCAGACGGGGGAGACGGTCAACTTTTCCGGTGATATCCCGCAGGGAAGCCTGATCGCAGTGGGAACAAGTCTTGTCGAAGCAAACCAGACAGAGAATACCGAAGATCTTCTGTATGCAGAAGTAAGCTACGATGAGGGAACAAATTCCTTCAGCTTTGAGATGCCGGAAGATGATGTTGCATTAAGTGTGCTATATGACCAGGCTGAGGGCGGTATTAGTACCATGGCAGCTTCCGATGGAGACTTGTGGGATGATTCAACAGACATTGAAGCTAATACCTATTACTATTATTCAGATGGAAAACTGCATCCTTTTGATTCTGTAATGGGACAGGGCGGAAATGATTCCTATAAGTATATCCGTTACAAAGCAGGCAGAAAGACTTATACCGTCTATGCATACTGCATGCAGCACAGTAAACAGTCCCCGCCAAGTGGAACGACTTATAAAAATATGGTCGAACTGGATGAAGGCGGCGATGACCGTTATTTAAGGAAGGCCATGTTTTACGGATATGGCGGTCCCGGATGGGGCGGCACATTCAACGGCTATAATATCAAATCCATCATGGAAAAATACGGCTGTTCCTCCGAGACCCGTGCAATGCAGCATTATCTGGTCGATTATTTATATGACGGGGAATCCGGATTTGGAGGATCCCTTTCGACAACTGCCAAAAATATGTTAAAAGAGATCAAGGCAGCCCTTGCAAAGATGCCGGATCCAACGACCATGGAGCTGACACCTGGGCTCAGTGCTTCTGCAAATGGAAACCAGAGCCCGACCTTCACATGGAAGGCAAACGCAGCTTTTGTGATCACAATCCATCTTGAAAACGGGGTCTCCCTTGTAAATGAGACGACAGGAAAAACCGGGACCGGAAATGTGAGCGTAAAGGGCGGTGAAAAATTCCATCTGGAAGCAACCACCCAGAATATTGAAAGCCTGAAAGGAAAATATGCGATCACATCCAACTATCCGCTTAATTTCCATGCCATGCTCTTAAAGCTGGCGAACAGCCAGGATATCGGCTTTGGATATTATACAGATACACTGGAGCTGAATCTGGAGGTAGACTGGCCGGATGAAGCAACGGTCAAGATCATCAAAAAAGATAAGGGAAGCAACGCGCTCCTTGCAGGTGCCGTTTACGGCATCTATGCAGATGAAGCCTGCACGAAACTTATCAAAAAAATGCCGGCAACAAATGCAAAAGGGGAATCCGAAGTAAAGATCACCAAAACACAGGATACCGTTTACCTTCGTGAAATCTCAGGCCCATCCGGATATGTGCTGGATACGAAAGCCTATGGGGTAAAACTGGTCGTGGGGCAGACCGCTTCCAAGAACTTAACGGATAAAGAGCAAAAAGGTGCACTCACCATTTATAAAGAAGGAGAAGTGCTTACCGGAGCGACCGTCACGGAAGATGGTGTGACCTTTGCCTACGAAAAACGGAAATTGAAAGGAGCCGTTTACAGTGTTTATGCAGGTGCAGATATCAAGGCGGCAGATGGCACCCTCATCTATAAAAAAGGTGCACTTGTCAAGGATAATCTGGTTACCGGAGATGACGGAAGCGTTACGTTAAAGGATCTCTATCTTGGCACCTACACAGTAACCGAGACGAAAGCTCCGGATAATTATGTATGCAAAGGAGAGTCTAAGACTGTTGAGCTTGTGTATGCAGGCCAGACCGTAGAAGTGCAGACTGTCAGTGCAACATTTTTAAATGAACGCCAGAAGGCTACAGTCCGTGTGGAAAAGCAGGACGAAGAGACAAAAAATCCGCTCTCCGGAGGCATCTACGGGCTGTATGCAGCAGAAGATATCAAAGTTGACGGTAAGACCGTTGTTCCCAAAGGAACCCTGATTGAAAAAGCAACGACCGGAGCCGATGGAAAAGCTTCTTATAAAGCGGAACTTCCGATTAATTACAGCTACAGCATCCGGGAGATCCAGGCACCGGAACTTTACCTTAGAAACAGTGAGGATACTTACATCTTCACTTTTAAGTTTACCAATGATAAGGAAGAAAAGGTAAACTTTAGCCATACCTTTACAAATAAGCGTGTAAATGCAACAATTGACCTGGTAAAAGAAGACAGCGAGACAGGAAACAGCGCACAGGGAGATGCCGTATTTGAAGGAGCCATTTACGGGCTCTATGCAAGGGAAGACATTAACCATCCGGATGGCAGGAGCGGAGTCCTTTATAAAAAGGACGAGCAGGTAGCTACCCTGATGACCGATAAAGAGGGAAAAGCAAGCGTAAGCAACCTGTATCTTGGAAAGTATTATTTGAAGGAGATCACGCCTCCAGTAGGTTATCTTCTGGACGAAGAGGAGCATGATGTAAACTGTGACTACGAAGGAGACCAGGTAGAGACGGTAAAACGAAATACCGTTTCCAAAGAAGACGTGATCAAACAGCCATTCCAGTTGATCAAAGCAGCGGATAATGATAAGACCGATGCGGATCTTTTAAAAGGTGCCGGATTTTCTGCTTATCTGATCAGCAGCTTGACTGTAAAAGACGATGGAAGCTATGACTTTACAAATGCGACCCCGATCGTTCTTACGGAAGACGGAAAAACAGAAATGTTTACCGATGAACGCGGCTATGCGTGCAGCATCCCGATTCCTTATGGACGCTACATTGTCCGTGAGACTACAACACCGCATAATTTCATGCCGATAGATGATTTTATCGTAACCGTAACTGAGAACAGCAGTACACCGCAGGTATGGAGAGTCCTTTTGGACGATGAGTTCAAAGCAAAGCTTAAGATCGTGAAACAGGATGATGAGACCAAACAGCCGGTCCTCCTTGCCAATACAGAATTCAAAGTGTATGATCTGGATGCGAAAAAGTATGTGGAACAGGTAACGACCTATCCAAATACGGTTGTCCATAAATCCTATTTTACGGACGAAAATGGTTACCTGATTCTTCCGGAATCCTTAAAATGCGGAAATTACAGGATCGAGGAAGTGAGCGCGCCGGATGGCTACACCCAGAATACCCAGTATGTGGAGATCAAAGTTGATAAGAATACAGCTTATCAGATGGATTCCGTCAGCGGGGATGCCATCATTACCGTGACCTATGAAAACCATCCGGTCAAGGGCAAACTGGTGATCCATAAATCCGGTGAAACCTTAAAATCCTTTAAAAAGGATTTTGTATACGAAGAAACTTCCCTGGAAGGGGCAGAATTTGAAATCTACGCAGCAGAAGATATTTTCACACCGGATCATCAGGTGGACGAGCAGGGAAACCGTCACGTGATCTATGCAAAGGATACCCTGGTAAAAACAGTGACCACTAATAAAAATGGGGAAGCTGTTATCAAAGACCTTCCGCTTGGAAAATACCGTGTGAAAGAAACAAAAGCACCGGCCGGATTTGTCTTAAATCCAGACAATCAGGAAGTATCCTTTATCTATAAGGATCAGAACACACCGGAGATCGAAGAAAAACTGGAATTTTCCAATGAACGCCAGAAAGTAGAGCTGAGTGTGGAAAAACAGGATGCCGAGACCGGAAAGGCTTTAAAAGGTGCAACCTTTGGATTATACAATAAAGAAGCAATTTCTTCCGGCGACAAGGTGGTCGTAAAAGCAGATACACTGCTTCAGGAGATCACAAGCAACGAAAAAGGTAAGGCAGCGTTTACGCTGGATCTTCCGCTTGGCAGATACTATGTGAAAGAACTGCAGGCGCCGGCGGGTTATGTATCTTCCGATGAGATCCTGGAATTTGATGCCACATACCAGGGCCAGGACGTAAAAACGATCAAATTAAAATCCGTGAAGAAAAACCAGCCGACAACGGTAGAAGTAACAAAAGCAGATATCACGACCGGAACAGAACTTGACGGGGCTTCCATGAGTGTACTGGATAAGGATGGCAACGTGATCGATTCCTGGACATCCGTAAAAGATTCCCCACATGTGATCAAGCGACTTCAGGTTGGAAAAACTTACATTCTGCGTGAAGAGCTTGCACCATATGGCTACTTACGTGCAACAGACGTAGAGTTTACGATCTCTGATACTGCAGAAGTACAGAAAGTCAAAATGGAAGATGAAGTCCCGGTAGCAAGACTTCTGGTAAACAAGAAAGGGGAATTCTTAGACAGCGTATCCCTTCTTGACAATGCAAAAGGCATGATCGAGCACCTGTTCAACTATGTGACCGGAAACCTGACTGATGTAACCTTCAATGTTTACGCGGCAGAAGCCATTCGTGCAGCAGACGGGGTAAGTGCAGATTATTATGCGGCAGATGAACTGGTCGGCTCCATTACAACAGATGGAAATGGCATCGCCCAGATGGATAACCTTCCGCTTGGACGTTATTACATCGTGGAAAAAGAGACCTCACATGGCTACGTTCTGGATAATGAACCAAGATATGTGGATCTTACATACCGTGACCAGGATACACCTCTGGTTACTTATAGTGCCGACTGGCAGAATGCGCGCCAGAGGGTACAGGTGGAAGTCCTGAAAAAAGAAAAGGACAGTGACAAAGTACTTTACGGGGCAATCTTTGGCCTCTATGCAGCAGACGACATCGTATCTTCAAAAGGAAAAGTACTCCTTGCGAAAGACACCCTGATCGAACTGAAGACCACAGATGAGGATGGAAAAATCCAGTTTGTTGCAGATCTCCCGGTTGACAGCAGGTACTACATTAAGGAACTTGCCGCCCCGGATGGCTATGTGACAGACCAGGAACCGCAGGAATTCACTTTTGAGTACCAGGGCAGTGGAACCAGTGTTGCAGAGTATGCGTTCACCTTTGAAGATGAACAGACTACGGTAGAACTTTCCAAAGCAGACCTGACGGACAAAAAAGAACTTCCGGGAGCATCCTTAAAGGTAACAGATGAGGATGGAAATACGGTGGATGAATGGGTATCCAAAGAGGAAGCACATATCATCAAGGGTCTTATCGTAGGAAAGAAATACAAGATGACAGAAACAAAGCCGGCAGATGGTTATGTGACTGCGGAAAGTATTGAATTTACCGTTGAAAACACAAAAGAAGTACAGAAACACCAGATGCTTGATGATGTGACCAAAGTGGAAATCAGCAAGAAAGACATTACGGATTCCAGTGAGGTACCGGGAGCAAAACTGATCATCCTGGATAAAGATGGAAAGAAAGTTGAAAGCTGGACGTCCAAGGATAAACCGCATATGGTCGAAAAACTTCCGGTAGGCGAATATACCCTTCGTGAAGAGCAGGCCCCGGATGGATACCTCATTGCGGAAGATGTGAAATTTACGGTAAAAGATACCGGAAAAGTCCAGAAAGTCAAAATGAAGGACGCACATCCGTATGGAAAACTGGTCATCAAAAAGACCGATTCCACCAGTAAGGCAGCCCTTTCAGGAGCAGAATTTGAACTGCGTGAAAAGGAGAGCGGAAAAGTCGTAGAAAAACTGGTAACGGATAAGACCGGAACAGCGACAAGCGGCAAGATTCCGATTGCTACTTATAAAAATGGAAAAGTAGAGAAAACCGTGGAATATATCCTGGTAGAGACCAAAGCACCAAATGGTTATGAATTAAGCAGCAAAAAAGAAGAGATCCGCTTTGAATACAAAGACGGAAAAACCAAGGTGATCGAGATCGTAAAAGAGATCAAAAACACCAAATCCCCTTCCGGCAGCACACCGACAGGAAACAGCCCGAAAACAGGGGACAGCACCAACATCTGGCTTCCGATCCTTCTGGCAGTCCTTTCTGCCTGCGGCATTGGCGGCGTGATCTGGTATAAGAAGAAAAAAGGAAATTAAGGAATACGGTTCAGGGCTGCTCGATTTACCGGCAGCCCTTTTTCCAGGAAGAATAATCGGAGGTTTGTATGAGACACATAAAAGAAATCATGATCGTGGCAGTCTGCCTGATGGTACTCAGCTTTTGCATATGTACCGGTTTTGGCATTTACTTTATGTACCGGGAAGGTGTGCAGGAATATGAAGACCTGCGTACATACGTCAAGGAAACAGATGAGGATGACCACACAGAAGGAACAGACGGAAGCGATGGGAAACAGACCGTGGTTGATTTTAAGGCATTAAAAAAGATGAATCCGGATATCGTTGCATGGATCCGGATCCCGGATACCAGCATTGATTACCCGGTAGTCCAGGGAAACGATGACTCCTATTACCTGACACATACTTTTAAGAAGACAGAATATGTGGCAGGGGCCATTTTCCTGGATTCCGATAACAATGCCGATTTTTCTGATGACAAGAACATCATTTATGGCCACAATATGAAAGATGGCAGTATGTTCCGCGGACTTCGAAATTTCCTTGACGATGAATTCTTAAAAGAACACCATATCCTCTATCTGTATCTTCCGGATGAAGGGGTATGGATCTTTGTGATCGTAAAATGCGAGTATACACCGGCAGATGGAGATGCTTTTTTACTTGGAACGCAGGAAGAAGTTCCGACGCTTCTGCTTTCTACCTGTGGAACAGATGCCTCCAAACGCCTGGTGGTATGGTGTGAAAGGCAGGAAGATAATAAAGAAGTGCAGATGAAATATTCTGACGAGAAAACAGAAGTACAGAAAGCCACGGATGATCTTGCTTTCTTAGATGGGGAGTTTGTGGAAAACGAACCCCATGATTTTATTTAAATGTTTGCAGAAATTTAATGGATAATTTCTACAAAATATAACATTTTAATTTTCAGGTCTTTCTGGATGGACAGGAACAATCATGGTCTATCCGGGAGGGCCTTTTTTATTGCAGGAATGGCGTAAAATGGCACTTTTGATGGAAATACGATTGCAGAAAAATGAAAAAAGAAATGTTAGTTCTGACTATCATGTCCAGTATGCCGCAAATCATTTGGAGAAGGCGAAGGACGTGTTTATGAAAGTGATGAAGATCCTCTGGATTTACATAGCCCGGTGGAAGGAAAAATAGAAATTAAAATCAGATGATAAAAAAATATAGAAAAAAGAATTGACAATTGAATTCTACAGTTGTAGAATACAATTAACTTCTACAGATGTAGAAAATAAAATTCTAGGAGAATCCACGATGAAGACAAAATTTATGACACTTATGACGGTAGCAACACTTGGGATTTTTTCAGCTGCAACGGTTATGGCAGCAGGAAATAACGATTTCTATACACAGCCGCCGGCTGGATCTGAATGGGAAAAAGCAGATACGGAAGGTACCTATGCAAGCTATACGAACGGAAATGATTATGTAAATATCTATAAATATTCACTGGAGGATGTCAAAACAGGGATTGCCAAATGCAATGACACATACGATGCCTGCTATCAGACAATTTATTCAGAGGGAAACAGCCTGTATATGGCAGTGGGATATGCAAAAGATGCAGATGACATCAGTGACGTCAGAAAATTTGTAGAATATATTTCTTATCCTGGAAATCCTTCACTTACCAGACAGGAGAATGAAAACCAGACCGATGATTCTTCTGATGATTCTGATAAGACAACTACAGATACTGCCAGTCAGAAGTCAGGAGGAGATTCAGATTCCTCCGATACAGAAGAAAATGCTTCTGCAAAATCCTCGGACAGCAATGATGATTCCGATATCCTTTCTACCTCACCAATGACATTAGTTGACAGTGATGGAAATACCATTGAGATTAATTACATTCTTCACAAAGATTATTCTTGTGAATATCGTGGAGATGATGGAATGAACTATACCGATAATGGGGATGAAACTTATACCGACGAAAATGGAAATACCTACTCAGCTCTGAATGATGATACTCATCATCTGGGACATACGTTGGAACAGCATGACCTTCAGGATGCAAACGGTAATACTGTGACGGTTACAGAAACTACAAATGGTGATTATTATTTCCAGGACGAAAATGGTACAGGATTTACGGACAACGGAGACGGGACATGGAGTGATGAAAATGGCAGCAGTTATACAGAAATAGACTGATAGTGGTCAGTAGTTGCAGGAATGGCAAGGGCATTTGCAAATTGTGCAAAAGCCCTTGCCATTTCCGTGAACCGTGATAAAATAGAATTATTCCTACATTTGTAGAAAATATGTAACAGGAGGGATGAAAAAGTGAAAAAAACTTACCAGAGACTTCCGGAATCAGAGCTGGATATTATGCTTGTTCTTTGGAATAATACTCCGCCGATGACCAGACCGGAGATTGAGAAAGTGATCAATATGAAGAAAAAGCTTGCATCAACAACAATTTTGTCATTGCTGACCAGATTGGAGAACAAAAATTTCGTGGAAGTGACGAAACAGGGAAAAATGAATCTGTATACACCCCTGGTTTCGCAGTCAGATTATCAGGCACATGAAAGCCAGAGTGTTCTTGAGAAACTTTATGGGAATTCACTAAAAAAGTTTGTAACTTCACTTTATCATGGAAAGAAGATCAGCTCGGAAGAAGTCCAGGATCTCAGTGAATTTCTTAAGAACCTGGAGGACAGGGAGGAATAGCGAATTATGGAAGTTCTTATTCTGCACATTCTGAAACTGAATGTTATTGCAGCAGTAGTAATTTTACTGGTAAAAGTGCTTGCGACTCTGTTTAAAGGACGTGTATCAGCGAGATGGAAGTACCTTATCTGGCTGTTGATTACGATAAGCCTTTGTGTTCCGGTGCGCCTTCCGGCGAATCTGGCACTGGTGGATTTCAAAGTACTTAGAAGCAGTCAACAGAATACGCAAAGCCCGAAGATAACGGATTACGCAGTCAGACCAGAGGAAAGTCAGAAGATAACAGAAAACGTATCATCTGCGAGCAAAGACATGAAAAATCTGACAGAAATCCCGGAACAAAAGAGAACTGTCAGGTACGAATCAGATAAATGGCTGGGAATTGTGGCTTTGATTTTTGCTGCTGTCTGGCTGAGCGTAGCGGTACTTAAACTGACGGGAGAATTGCTGGCATATTATTTTTCTATAAGGAATCTGGAACGGATGAGTCTGCAGGTAAGTGATACGGTGAGTATTCAGATGTACCGTGCAGCGTGTCAAAAGAAGCACGTACGCAGAATACCGGAACTCAGGCAAAACGCAGGTCTTACCACACCGCTTCTTGCAGGACTTTTACATACAAAATTGTATCTACCAGCAACCGGGTATTCAGCAGAAGAAAGAAAACTTATCTTTTACCATGAACTTACACATTATTGCCATCGGGATCTCTGGTATAAGATGCTCCTTCGAATCTGTGCATCGATATACTGGTTCAATCCCTTTCTTCTTATCATGCTGAAAGAAGCGGATAAGGATATTGAGAATCTGTGTGATACAGCAGTTGTTCGCAGAGTTAATAAAAAGGAACATAAATTATATCGACAGCTGCTTCTCAGGACAGTAGCCATGGAAAATCAGATTCCATATGTGACAGCAAGTCTTAATGACAGCGAAATGGTGTTTAAAGATCGGATTCTGTATATGGTGAACATTCGGAAACTCCGCAAAGGAATTCTTCCGGGAATTCTTGTGACGCTGCTGCTTGCAGGCGGTAATCTGGTATTTAATGTCTCTGCCGGGACAGATACAGTTTCAGTAGAGACGGAGAAGTCTGGTATTGAAAAAAATGCAGATCCAGAGAAAAATAATGTACCGGATTATGCACCATTTTCTGAAATGGTAACTATGCAGAAAGCTGCTGAAACCCAGGACGAAGGAGGAGTGACAGAGAATACAGATACAGAGGATTCTGTAGACGAAGAGGAAAAAGCAGATGCGGAAACAAACGATGAACCTGCCATGGAAAACAGCGGACAGGTAAGTGAAACGACCGATGATGGAATTACCTCTGACAACAACGGGTCTGTTTCATCTTATGAAAATCTGCCAGCAGGCGTACCATATACCAGTGGATTCAGTACTACTTCCGGTGTAGCATCAATTGTAGCACCGGGTGGAGGAGATGAAGAATCCAGAGTTCTTTACGATAACGGAGATGGGACCTATTCTGATTATTATGGGAGCCGATACAGTTATCAGGGAGATGGAAACTGGGCAGATGCCAATGGAAATTCATATCGTACCTGGAATGACGAAGGTTATCATTTCGGAAACCAACTGGAACAGCATGAACTCCAGGGCAGTAACGGTACTGTTAATGTAATAGAAACAACAAACGGAGATTATTATTATTGTGACGCAGATGGGGTCGGATACACAGACAATGGTGACGGCACCTGGACGGATGAGAATGGGAACATCTATACAGAATAAAGGATTTGTCCGATCGATGCATATTCAAATGATATTATTTCAGAAGAGGTATTGTATATGACCTACAATTTAGTAGAAATTCAGAAAAGACAGGAATCTACTGACAAATTTGTTCAGAAAGTTGGTAAAACTTTATGGCATTACACTTCTTTTCCAGCCTTGGATGGAATTTTAAGGAAAAAAAAGATTTGGTTTGGCAGCGCAACGAATGTGAATGATGCAAAAGAAGTGATTGGGTTTATTGATAACCTGAAGCAGAACATTGAGAACGGTCTTACCCAAAACAATATAAAACCCAAATGTGATGTTGATAAAATATTTAAAGAAATATATGACAGAACATCGCAAAAACACCTTTTTATGTTCTGTTTGTCACAGGCATTAGACGATGCAGCTCAATGGGACCGCTATGCCGATCATGGACGTGGTGTTGCAATAGAATTCAATACCGAAGCATTGCACAACCTGTTATATTATCATGGGATGATCATTGGCGAACAGTATTATACTCAGGAGACCAGGGATCATGAATTATACAAATTATTGTCTTCATATATTTCCACTGGAATTCTGGAAGGATTTTCCAACTTAGATGGATTCATTGATAATTTAGCATTATGTGCCCTTATTCACAAACATCCTACATTTACTGCTGAAAAGGAAATCCGAATCGCACCATATTTTGTAACGGACAACGATCCTCATATCGAATACAAAACATTCAATATAATAAAAGAGTTCTACATTTTAGATTTACAAAAAGTCTTAGAAACAGAAAATATGCACAGGGAAGATATTATCAATTCAATTATTATCGGACCACGTTCATCCCAGAATCCAAAAGATTTGGAAAACTACTGCAGACATCTTGGGTTGCATAAACTGGCTCAAAATATAAAAGTATCTGATTGTCCATTGCGTTAATAGATAAGAGGTTCCACTTACAGTGTGGAATCTCTTTTTCTGTCGAAACTCATTTAATGATTTTTGTTGTTGTCGGTTGCTTCATATAGTACACTGTCGTTATAATTATTAACCGGCAATGGAAAGAATGAGGAAATCGTATTGGATACCACAGATTACACTTCATGTGCAGAGATCGAAGAAGCAAAGAAAGCGTTTTTCGAAACCAAAAGGAATCGAAAAACGCTTTTTCATATATGACATATAAAAAAATGGGATCATAAACGATAGCATATTATTTGCGAATATCTACTAGTCCCTTTTTCAGTATATATTCAGAGAACTCATATGAAGCTCCGTCTCCAGTCACATTCAGATACAGATTTTTGAGGTCGCTTTCATTTACGATCCAGGCCATGTTCAGCTGTACACTTTCGCCTGGTTTTATAGAGGAAATGTAGTTTCCACCATTGCCATAATTTTCAGAGACACTATAATATACCATTCCTCCAGTCTTTGCCACGCCGTCCCAGCTAATGTAGTCATAGCCATCGCCGGCCTGTTCTGTTGGAATGTAAAGCTGTACTTTTCCATTTTCCTTAGTCAGGGTCAGTAAAGCACCAAGATAAAGCATATGGTCGATTTCCTCATTTGAATGATTGGTATAGGTAACTGTAACATAGACCAGTTTCTGATTCACTTCCTCTGACTTCACAATTTCATCCAGGGAATCGATTCCGTCGCCAGATTTCACATAATTCAATGTGTTTGTAGATAGCTTTCCATCAGCATCAATGGCTTCCGCCCATTCTTGTGGTATTTTGTCCGGATCGAGAAGCTGAAGATCATCAGAAATTTGAACAGAATCTACCTTTGCAGAAATCGTTTTTTCCAGATATTCACCATTTGTGTTTTCACCAATCACATCCAGATCAAAGGTGTCACCAATTTGGTAAATGGGTAGTTTTTTCTCATTTACAGAAGTACTTATTTCATCATTATCATCTTCTGTCTTTTCAGATATCATCTCTCCGCTCCATGTAGGCAATCCGGCGGTCTTTACCATAGTCGTGTTTCCCTCAATCACCAGATTTTCTGCAACTTTTATGGCTTCATCCTTTGACACATCATCTCCGATGTAGATCATAAGCACACGATATAAATCCGGGCAGACAAGATAAATTCTCTGGTTAAGAGCCCCGTTTTCGGTAATGCTATTATATTTGAGATATATCCCCTGGTATTTTCCAAATGTACGCTCTTCACTATCAATAACATTCTGATCCTGTACTACCTGTCCCAGATCATTTTTATCCAACAGGACAAATGAAAAACTGAACCCGCCAGTCATGCCATGCTCAGGATATTGGAGATGGTACTCGTCAATCCAGCTCATGCCCTCCGGAACATATTTAGCAGACAGATCTACCTCTGGGACCTCATCTGGAAGTACGGTCTTCTTTGCTGCATCACCAGCATCAATTTTGACTGAAACACCATAAGAACCCTGTTTTTCCAAAAACCAGTGATACAGATTTACTCCTGCATATACTGCCGTGGAAACTGCCAGTGCACACGCAGCTGCCACTGCGGCAACTTTCGGAGCTGTCCATCGTTTTCTTCTTCGCAGATTCGCCACTTTATTATCCGCCAGCTGCTTTGCTACCTCATTTTGAATCATATTATGGATAAAATCCGGTGTTTCGGGAATATCGTTTTTCATATCTTCTAATCTCATATTGACACCTCCTGTAATTCCTGCCTTAATTTTCCTCTTGCCCTTGCAAGTCTCTTTTGAACGGCACCTTCCGATATTTCAAGGATCTGGGCGATTTCTTTTACACTGAAATCTTCTATATAGTATAGAATAACGGGTAAACGCAGTTCCTCTTTTAAGGAATTTACGGCTGTATATAATTCACTGTAATTCTTTGTTTTTTCTAATTCCGGTTCCTGTCTGTCAGCTAGATTTTCCAATGGGATAAATTTACTGGATTTACGCACAAGACTGTAACATTCGTTGATTAAGATACGGATTAACCAGGTCCGGGCATAGTTATCGTTTTTTAATGTACCGACGTTGGAAAAAGCCTTCACAATTGTTTCCTGAATAGCATCTGCACAGTCATAGTCACTAAATAAAATTGTTTTTGCAGTTGAGTATAATTGTCTTTCTGAATCTAGGATCAGAGATCCAAGTTGTTCCTTTGTCATTTAAACACCACCTCTTTTTTTGCCAGCCAGCATTTTCTTTACATCTATTAGACGTGCAGAAATCAAAAATATCCCTAATAATTTATTCTTTTTCTTATAAATGGACAAGTTCGTGGTTTTGCACAAAAAAATGTCTACTTTCAATAGTATTCCATAATGAATGAGATAACTACCAAAAAGATTAATCATTTGTTGGACATTCTTTCGCTCTCCGATGTGAAAAAGAAAAAAATCTCCAATCTGTCAAGCGGATTGAGGGCAAGGTTTGGAACTGCATAATTCCGACCTCAAAGCTGCCGGAATGTGAAATGCGGCTGCGCATTATCAATCAGCGAGGCGAAGATCACAATCAGGTTTCTATTCGTTATCTGTCCGAACACTTGGAAATTGATGAATCTGTTACAACGGAACCACGATTGGAAGATCTGTATCTGTGGTTGTTTCCGCAGACAGATTTGGAAAAGGAGGACAGATAATATGCGACCCCGGATAGGATCAAATCGGCTTTGGAAACTTATCAAAGCTGCGGTCGAGAATATGGGCCGGTCGAGGAAGATGGCTTTCATCTGGCTGTATATATTGGAAAAATCGTCCCGATCCGTCCCTTACTGAACGGTCTGTCCGAAGCGTTTGCTGATCCATTAACAGACATTGGTGCTGATTTAATGGATATTGACCCGAATGACATTAACGGAGCCTATTATGAAAAGTGCGCAAAACATTTACAGGATGTCATGCGGAACGAGCAAAGAGAAAACGAAACCGCACAGCAGAAAGCTCTTGAAAAATATTCAGAACTTGATACGCCATTTTATCTTCATTCTGGAATTTCTAAAGATGCCTTTGATTATATTGAGTTTTATATTTTGTTCCTTGCTATTTTGTGCGTGGCAATCGCAGTACCTACTTTCGCTGGAGAATATCAAACGGGCGGTGACAGCATCCTGCGAACCACCGAATACGGGCGTAAACAATTAGCAATTACCAAGATTCTGGCGGCATTTACACTTTGCGTTTACACAAACCTATGATGAATTTTACGGAAATATTGTAGCTAATAGCATTGTTTATGCGTTGAAAATATCTGAAAAATTGATGATAGTAGAAATATAATATTAAAATAAAAAATTGTTTTACTATAGAGAAATATATAGTATAATACAACCATAAGAAGTGATAAAAAAATAACAAGTTGACCTAGCCAAACATAATAAGTTTTACTGTTGTGTTTGGCTTTTTTTATTTGATAGCCAGAGCGGGAAGTGAGGTGTCTGCAATGCTAATTTGTGTTATCTTTGATTTGGGAATGGCAGTGATTATGTTTTTATTCGGAATCTGCTTTGTAAAATCAAATGGAAAGGCCGCTGCATTTTTGTCTGGCTATAATATGAAATCTAAGGAAGAACGAAAACAGTATGATGAAAAAGAAATGTGCAGAGTATATGGAAATCGGATGATGTGGATGGCACTGCCATTTGTAGCCGGGGCAGCCATAGATTTATTATACAGTGGAATCGGGTGTCTGGCAGCGTGTGTAATATGGACCGTTCAATTTGTTTTATTGATGAAAGAACGTATGAAACGAGAAAAAATAGAAAAGAACATTTAGGCAAAAATTATATGCGAAAGAAGATATACAAGCTATCCAGGAACAGGATAATTCTCGGGAACAAGAGGAACTTTAATTACTTAAAGGAGATGACGTGAATATGAGATGTCCATATTGTGAAGGAAAAATGCGAAAGGGTCAGTTGCATGCGGTTGGTGCAGGGGCAGGACTGGAGTGGAAAGAAGGCTCTGAGAGTTTGCGGTTAAATACGGATCCAGAGTTGGCAGCAAGGATATCTGGAGACCGCATAGCTGCATATAATTGTGATTTTTGCAGAAAGATTATTGTCCCTTACGAATATTGAGATTTTCAATTCTTTGAAAAATATGCTTTAAGTAGAGATGGGAACCAATTGAATTCGAATACGATTAATTGCGAGGAATCAGGCGATGAAGATAAAACGTGGAGATATTTACTATATAGAGTTGTATCTGGAACCTGGAAAAATTTCTGACCACAATAAAAGAAGCAATGGAACATTGTCATTTACCGGAGTGGAACTAATGGATGCTATTGTGTCAGCTGGGATGCCAGATATATATTTGAACAAGGCGAACAAAAGAAATCGTAAAGAGGAGATATATTTCAAAATTAAATTGTTTGAAACATATGTTGCTTTATTGCCAAACGGAGAACTTTTATTCGATCCTGCAAGAAAAGTCTATTTGGATAGTACAGAAATTGGTGCAATTAATTATTGGATTGGAATGATACTTATCACTGTACTGGGAAAGAAAAAATATGGTTATGAGTATATGGTTCACTTATCGATGATATCAAACTTTAGTTCACATCCACGCATAAAAAAACATCGATTTTTTTCAGTTAATGGCAAAACTACATACAAATCACCGGATCTAATAGCAATAAACAATTCGAACCGTTATTATGGTGTTTTCGAATCAAAAGGTTATAGCGCTTATGATTCAAATGCTATGGAACGTGGTTATATTCAAGCAAAATCAATAGATAAGATAAATGGAAAACCTCCAAAAAATTCTTTAGTTGTAATGACCGTAACAGGAAAGAGAATAGAGATAACGGAAAAAGACCCAGAGGGTGGAATGGAACAGATTGAAGTCAATTTAAGTTTCCTGCAAATATATCATTATTTGCCGATTGTTGAGTTGATTGTGGAATTAGGCCCAGAGGAACAGGAAGACTGGACATTTGGTTCTCTCGTATATGAGGAAGAAAAGTATTCTATTGGAATTCCTACGGTTTTGTATAAGGAACTTCTGCCAATAGCAGAAGGTAAGGAAGAAAATTTACTGGATGAGTTTCTTGAAAAAATTTCTTCTAAGGAAACATATTTATTAGATATCGTTCCGGATGAGGCAAGGCAGCATATTCTTCATGTAAAATAGAAATATGGAACCTTAAATCTTTATCAACAAATTAATGTAGATGTGGGAGGAAAGGGATATGAAAAAAGAATATAAGGTACTTATTTGTATTCTGGCTTTGATATTCAGCATAGGTGCGACTTGCATAGGTTTTGGATTGATTGGGAGCTCTTCTATGAAATTTGGAATGAAATATGTGTGTGATTTCGTTTTTCTGATGCAAACAATAGCTACATGCTGGGTTGTTATAGAATTGCTCAAAAAGTAAGCTTATTAGAGGGCTTTGAGTAAGTACCAGTATCTGACATATGAGAGGAAGGCACTGTTATGGATGGTATAAGCAGCAGGAAATTAACATGGGGAATTTGCATCGTTGGAATTGCGATTGCGATAATAAGCTTCTTTTTCTTACCGGAGATTATTCCCGTTCACTTTGCTGGGAATGGAGTCGCAGATGACTTTGGCAATAAGATAGAAATTTTTTTAATGCCGATACTCCTTCTGGCTGTTACAATCTTGAGTGGTATAAAAAGTATAAAGTATGTTCTGATGCATTCGAAGACTTGGCTAACAGTTGGTCAATATAACCTGATGATTGATTGTGTTTTAGGAATTATATTGATCGCAGAAATTTTTATGATTTATGCTTCGTTTGTTTAAAGGCTGATCTATAAATAAAGAAGCAGATATATGGCAGTTTCTGGTTCATTGGGCAGGCTGTTTTATATCAAAGTGTGAAGAGGAGCTGGTTCATGATGAAAAAAGTAATTCCAATTATTTTATTTACGGTATCAGCAATATTGCTTTCTGCATGTGGCAGAAAAGAAGAACTGTACGAGATTCCTGACCTGTCACAGTACAAGACAGATTATGTAGGAGATTCTTCGAATGTTATAAATATTGTAAGTGGGCAAGAGTATCCGGAAGGATATTCTTATGATAGCATACAGATACAGTCTGAAACGAAGCCTTATGGATTAACAGTATTTCTAAAAGTTGAGCCGTCTGCAGTTAAGATTGAAGATGAATTGCAAGTTAATGCGGATATGACATTTGATTTGATTGGTAATTTGGAAACACTTGATTATAAAATAGCGGATAGCAAGGAAATCATTGCATCGTATGAACGGTAGATCATTCAGTGGTTAATATTTTGTCTGCTATTATGTAGTAAGAAAAATAGGAAAGCGAAATATGTATTTGGAGGACAGCAATGAGAAAATGCGAAAAGTGTGGAACAGTCATGAGAGCGGATTTAAGACTTAAAGTTAATGGCGGTGGCTATGCGATCGTTGTAGATGTAGATGAAAAACAAAAAACGACAACTATAGATGATGTTAAAGTTGCAGTCTGTCCAGAGTGTGGACATACAGAAATGTATTTAGAGGATTTAACTAAATTGAAGTAAAATTAGATATGATTGAAACAGGATAAAAAATTTTGATGGAATGCTTGTGGAGAAAATAAATATGAAAAAACTTAATTATACAGAAGATTTATTGAGAGTTATCTTCTTTTGGATAGGAACATTCTTTCTTGTTTCCGGTATCTTAAGTTTTCTTGGGATATTAAAACCAGCAGTAAACTCAGGTATTCAGAATCCAGATATGTTGGGAACTGTGTTTTCTATAACCGGGGTGCTTTTGTGTATAATAAGTGCTGCTCTTGGAATTTATACTGCAAAGCTTGATAAATTACATTTACAATTAATCGAAAATGGTACAAAAGTGAAGGGCTTGGTAGAAAAAGTATATTTGCAAAAATACACAAGATATAGAAGACAGATTCCATACAGGATACTATATAGTTTTACATATCATGATAAAGTGTATTATCATAAAAGCCGTTTGGTATGGGAAAAGCCGGATCTTAAGAAAGGCGACTTGATTACCGTATATGTAAATAATCTTGGTAAATCAACAGTTTATAATTGCAATGAAGCGGTCTGATATCTAGCCTCTATATTTCGGAAAAATACTGCACGATTTGTGGTTTACAGAAGAGCAGCTTCAAAGAATGCTGAGGATGAAAAATGCAAATCCATCAGATGTATGGAAATTCAGAGATTATTAATTGGACAAATTGAAAGCTGAAAGGAAAACTGCCTATCCGTTTTCAGCATTGGCGGATCCGTCTGCTAATAAGTGGTTTAAAAATCAAAAAACGTGGTAAGAGTATTTTCATAATTCTGTTCAATTTTGTCTATGTTTTCGAGAATCCTGTTCATGTACAAATGCAACTAAATTAGAGTATAATAAGGGAAACCATTGAAACTGGGTTTCTGTATTGGACATTCCTGTGATGGCAGGAGTGTCCTTTACATATAGCGGTAAATTCTGAAGTAGTTGGCATAGAAGTTCATGAGGTAGTTGACGTATGCTTTAAATCTTTTCATTTCGTTTTCCTCCTTTCTTTATCTTACAAGCACATTATAATATCAGAAGACGTATATTACTTGCCAAATGGGAAGAAAAAGTAGACAAAATTTGCAGGAGATTAATTGGAATGTACTGATAAGAGCATCACAGACATTTGTCTGGATGCAGGATTTGAGAGCCAAAGGACATTTAACCGGGTATCTCGTGATAGATATAAAGTAACGCCAAGGGAATATCGGAATCTTTATCGTGAACAATATATAAGTCAGACCCAGGATGAAATATCTGGAATGGAGAAATAGGATGGCATTTATAATCTGTATAGCAGCACTCATAATCATGATGTTTGTATTTACCAAAATGTTGTTAAGTTTCAGCAATAACAGCAGTGCGGCAGTTGAATCTGTTGATGCGACTGTAGTTGAAAAGAAGCAAGGAATCTATACCCATATGCAGTCTGAAGCACATGTACCTTGGTTTCGCGTTGTATTTGAGATGACAGATGGAAGTTTGATGGAATTTCAAATGCAACAGGGAGATTTTCGTGAATTGGAAAAAGGCGATCGAGGTATGCTGACTTATCAGGGAAATCGGTATATATGTTACCAAAAATATAAATTTAAAAGTGAAGCACAGGAGGAAGAAAAATGTTAAGTGAAAGCATTGCAAAACTGGTACAGTATGGGATTACAACAGGTCTGACACCGGAATGTGAAAGAAACTACACAACAAATCTTCTGCTGGATGTTTTTCATGAAGATGATTATGAAAAACCGGACAACATTGAGGAACCTGTTAATCTTGAAGAAACATTGGACGAATTGCTGGATGAAGCCGTAAAAAGAGGTCTGATTGAGGACAGTATTGTATACCGGGATTTATTTGATACCAGATTGATGAACTGTCTGATGCCACGTCCGGGTCAGGTACAAAAAGAATTCTGGGACAAATATGCAGAAAGCCCGAAGAAAGCTACTGATTATTTTTATAAGCTGAGTCAGGACAGCAATTATATCCGCAGGTATCGTGTAGAGAAGGATCAAAAGTGGAAGGTAGACAGTCCATACGGTGAGATTGATATTACCATCAATTTGTCCAAACCGGAAAAAGATCCAAAAGCAATTGCCGCGGCAAGGAATGTAAAATCCGGAAGTTATCCGAAATGTCTTCTTTGCCCGGAAAATGAAGGATATGCGGGACGTGTTAATCATCCGGCAAGGCAGAACCACAGAATTATTCCGATCACAATCAATGATACTCCTTGGGGATTCCAGTATTCTCCGTATGTGTATTACAATGAGCATTGCATTGTGTTTAACTGCCAGCATACTCCAATGAAAATCGAGAGAAATGCATTCATTAAACTGTTTGATTTTGTAAAACTGTTTCCGCATTATTTCCTTGGATCTAATGCAGACCTGCCGATCGTAGGTGGTTCGATCCTAAGCCATGATCATTTCCAGGGTGGACATTATACATTTGCAATGGCAAAAGCACCAATTGAGCAGCACGTGGTACTTCCGGGATTTGAAGATGTAGAGGCTGGAATTGTAAAATGGCCATTATCTGTGCTTCGTATTCGACATAAAGATTTCAACCGTTTGGTAGATCTGGCAACACATGTGCTGGAAGTATGGAGAGGCTATACCGATGAAAAAGCATTTATTTATGCTGAGACCAATGGAGAACCACATAATACAATTACACCAATTGCACGTAAAGTAGGTGATACCTACGAACTGGATCTGACATTAAGGAACAACATCACAACAGAAGAACATCCGCTGGGAGTGTACCATCCGCATGCAGAATATCATCATATTAAGAAAGAAAATATCGGTCTGATCGAAGTTATGGGACTTGCAGTTCTTCCGGCCAGATTAAAAGGTGAGATGGAACTTTTGGAAGAGTATATTCTCGAAGGCAAAGATATTTCTTCAAATGAACAGATTGAGAAACATGCAGAGTGGGTTAAGAAGTTTCTTCCGAAATATTCGGAAATCACAAAAGAAAACATCCATGGCATTCTTCAGAAAGAGATTGGAATCGTATTTACCCATGTTCTGGAAGATGCAGGAGTATACAAATGTACGACCGAGGGAAGAGAAGCATTCATGCGTTTTCTTGAAACATTATAAAAATTGAAATAAAAGGATTCTTTGGGAAATGGGAGGTAAGTGAAACCTCCCATTTTTTTTTTAAGGAAGATGATGAAAATAGAATATTTTTTATAAGGTGTGAAACCTTCCTAGGCTTTTCTTTTAGATGTAAGAAGAAGTAGCAGTGGAACAAAAATAAAGATCCTCCATAGTGCAGGAATGGTGATATTGTTTCGGAATGCAAATGCACTGCCAGAAGAATCTGCCGGTATGTAAATGCGAAGATCTACAGTACAGGATGAACTTTCATCTCGTATATCTAAAGGAAGCTGAGAATGATATACTTTGCCTTCATGGGTGAATTTAACAGGCAGTGCCCAGTAATAATGACGCGGACTACCAAAATTATAAAGATAATATCCGTCTGCTTTGATTAAATTTGGATTTTCATGGTAAAGAAAATAGTTTTTATTGGCATAAAAGAATGTCCCGCCCATTAATAGAAGCCAGATCAGCACCAGTGCAGCTTTATTCAAAAAAGGACTATCAAATACTCTTTTCAAAAAATCCCCTCCTGTCAGATAAGGACATTTTACCAAATGAACCAGGAAAATTCGATAGAAAGAAAAAATTTATTATTATGAGAACCGATTTGCTTGTATCTGCATCTGATTAGTGTAAAACAAACACGTGTACAATCCAGCCGGACAGAAGGAGAAAACAGAGAAGCGATTTTGTATAGAAGAAAATAAGTGAGATCTGATTAGGTGCTGTCGTGAATCAGTCAAGGATGAAAAATCCCTGACCGGTCATGGCAGCCCTTTTTTTCCTGTTTTCAGGGTTCTGTTCACAGAGAAAAAGGAAAGTGTCTGAAAGTACCCCAAAAGTGCTAAATGTGAGATAAATGATGATGCGGTGTTCCTATCCGTAAAAGAGCAGAGGGAAAATATTTTGTAGAAATCAGCTTACTGTTTGTAAAAGAAAATGTTTTTTCCGGCAGCCTTGGTTATTTTTTATTAAATCGGAGATATTAACATCAGACGATTTAAAAAATTTGTCTGAATGCTGTTTATCGTTAAAAACAGGGGGCATGGATGGGAAAAAGAAAAGAGATAACCGGTAAGGATAATGGAAAGCAAAAAATATGGATAATAATCACTGTCATCATAGTGTTCTTTGCTATGGCTGGCTATGCAGGAATGTCTTATTACTATTCAGACAGATTTTTTCGGGGAACAACGATCAATGGAATTAACTGTTCTGGAAAAACATCGGAAGAGGCAGAACAGGCGGTTGCTAAAAAAGCAGAGGACTATCTGCTGGAAGTAAAGGCAAGAAATCTGAAATCACAGAGTATCAATGGAAAATTGATCGAATATCGTTATGTTTCGGATGGCAGTATTTCCCAATATCTGGATGAACAAAAACCATATAAATGGGTTCGGGGATTTTGGAAAAAGCAAAATTATACAGCCAAGGAAAATATGACCTATGATAAAGTGAAGTTAAAAGAACAGCTGGAAAAACTGGAATGTGTAAAAAAAGAGAATCAGACAGCACCAGAAGATGCTTATATAGCTTATAAAGATTCGAAGTTTGAAATCGTACCGGAAACAGAAGGGAATACCATGGATTTCAATGGAGCTTATCAGGCACTGTCAGAAGCGGTTACTGACAAAAAAAGAACGATTGACCTGAATAGCTGTCCGGCTGTTTATGTAAAAGCGGCAGTAATGAAAGATGATCCAGATCTTAAAAATTCATTGGAAGAATGCCAAAATCTGATCCGGACCAAAATCGTATATATATTTGGAGAAGAAACGGTAACATTGGAGGGGGACGAGATCAGAAACTGGCTCATTTTTGATGAGAGAGGACGGCTGCAAAAAAATGAGGATGAACTGAGACAGTACGTGGCAGAATATGTGGCAAAGCTGGCTGCCACACATGATACCGTAAATACAGAGAGGGAATTTTGTACAACAAGCGGACGTACTGTTCAGGTGTATAGTTCCGTTTATGGATGGAAGATCGATCAGGAAAAGGAAATAGAAACCATTATGCAGGAAATGATTGCAGGAGTACAGATAAACCGGGAACCGGTATACGCTATGCGGGCAAATGCACGGGGTATGAATGATATAGGCAGCACGTATATTGAAGTGGACCTGTCTGCACAGCATTTATATTACTATCAGGATGGTTCGATCATTTTGGAATCGGATATTGTGTCAGGAGATATGCAGTATGCAGAACGGCAGACACCACCGGGAATTTTTCAACTGTATTACAAGAAAAGTCCATCTGTGCTGAAAGGAAAGATGTTGGAAAATGGGAAATATGAATATGAAAGACCAGTAACTTACTGGATGCCTTTTAATGGGGGGATTGGATTTCATGATGCTTCATGGCAGCCATACTTTGGAGGAAATCGTTTCCGAGAAGGTGGTGGATCCCATGGATGCATTAATCTTCCGGCGGACAAAGCGGCAGAACTTTATAATAGGATAGACGAAAGTGTGCCGATTGTCTGTTTTTATTAAAAATGGGCAGGATATATAGTTTTATATAGAGGTTTGTTTATAAAATGGAAGATCTTAATTGGTCTTCTGTTTTTTTATAATTATCAGCAATAGTTTCATGGAAGAAAAGTGTGTATGTTCCATCCAGATATGGAAAGAAGTCTTTGACCATTTTGACCGGCAACCGAAAAAAATCGAGATAAATGAGAACTATTCGATTGATGATGATGCAAAGGAAACCTTGCAGGAGAAAAGCAAGAGGATGCTGGTTACAGAAGCAAGCCAACGGGAAATGTAGCTGAGCGAAGTGACTTGCCTAAGTAAATTGAAATGGAAATATGGCTGATAGTGTGATATGATTTGAATGGCAAAAGATATTTTAAGGAACAGACATATTAGCGTTAAGTTTGCTAAGGAGAATAATATGGAATGGTTTGGAATTGCAGCATTATTGCTGCTACTTTGTTATTCGGCGTATCCGGGAAAAGTAAAGCGTTTGGAAACGAAAGTAAAACGGTTAGAGAAAAAGCAGAGAGGAGTGGCATATATGTCAAAGCTGATTAATGATCTTGTAGGAAAACAATGTATTATCAGATCAGAGTTCATTTTTAGTTTTGCGGGAAAAACTGAATTATCCTGCAAGATAATAGACGCAGATGATGAATGGATAAAAATTTGTTATACAGAGAAAAAAGATAAGCAGGTAGTTAAGCTGATGCGGATTGAAAATATTGAATCAATAGAAGAACAGTAAGTTCTATTTTGGAAATTCAGAGGAGTAAAGAGCATGGATTATAATTTACAAAAAAATCAAAATGCAGAACAGACTTATCATTCTATTCGTAATTCTATTGTGTCTGCACAACATCGTTTAAGCACAGCGGTAAATTCTGCTATGGTAACAACTTATTGGGAAATTGGAGAACAGATTTTTAAAGCATGTGGAGAAAATGATCGCGCAGAATACGGAAAGAAATTATTGGAATATCTTTCTGAGCAGCTGACCGCAGAGTTCGGAAAAGGTTTTGATAAATCGAATCTTCGTAAGATGAGGCAGTTTTATTGCACTTTTCCAATTCGAGACACACTGTGTCCTGAATTGAGCTGGTCACATTATCGTGTCTTGATGCGTATAAATGATGAACAGGCAAGAAGATTTTATATGGAAGAATGTGCAAAAGCAGCATGGAGTGTTCGTCAACTGGAACGGCAGATCAACACGATGTATTATCAGCGTATTTTAGCAAGCCAGGATAAGATAGCGGTTGCAAATGAAATTCAAATAACAGAGCCAAAACCAGAATATGAGAAAATAGTGAAAGATCCTTATGTTATGGAATTTCTGCAGATTCAGCCTGACACACATGTATATGAAGGAGATTTGGAACAGGCATTGATTGATCATCTTCAACATTTCCTTTTGGAACTTGGAAGAGGATTTTCATTTGTAGCACGCCAGAAAAGATTTACATTGGATGGACAGGACTTTTTTATTGATCTGGTATTTTACAACTATATTTTAAAATGTTTCGTTCTCATTGACTTGAAAATGGGTAAACTGACCCATCAGGATCTAGGACAAATGCAGATGTATGTGAATTACTATACTCGTGAAATGATGAATGAAGGAGACACGCAGCCTATTGGAATTGTACTTTGTGCAGATAAGGGAGATTCTATTGTAAAATATACGCTTCCTGAAGATAATCACCAGATATTTGCATCGAAATATTTCACCTATCTGCCGTCAGAGGAAGAATTGAAACGTGAATTAAATTTGAAAGAATTTTACAAAAAAGAATAAAAACGAAAATACAAAGCGGAAGTTATAGTAAAGGAGATTCACAATGAAGTTTTGGATTTTTATGTTGATTATGGATTTGCTTCTTCCATTTACGATGATTGGTTTTGGAAGATATTTTATGAAAAAGGCTCCAAAGGAAATAAATTCAGTATTTGGATATCGAACTTCGATGTCTATGAAGAATAAAGACACATGGGAATTTGCTCATAAATATTGTGGTAAAGTCTGGTATGTCTGTGGAATGGTTATGTTGCCGATAACAGTAATATTCATGCTTTTAGTAATTGGAAAAAATGAAGATTGTGTTGGGAGTATGGGAGGAATTATTTGTGGTGTTCAACTTATTCCTTTAATTGGGTCTATTCTCCCAACAGAAATAGCATTAAAAAAGAATTTTGATAAGAATGGAACAAGACGATAAAGTTTGCAGAATCAAGAAAATCGGAATTTATAGGAGAACATAGATATGAATATAGAATTAAGAAAGTGGTCGGTTGAAGATAAAGAAGTATTAATAAAAATGTGTAATTCAATTGATAGAAGTTTTTTATCTGATAGATTACCTAATCCATATACAAATGCATCTGCTGAGTGGTGGTTAACCATGGTAAAAGACAACGAAGGTAAAAAAGGTGTCTTTCGAGAGATTGTTGTTGATGGTAAAATTGTAGGAACGATATCTGTTGAACAGAAGGACGATGTGTATCGCAAGGATTCTGAAATTGGTTATTATTTATTGCAGGAAGTATATTCAAAAGGCATTATGAGTGAAGCAGTAAGACAGATTTGTGAAATTGCATTTGAAACATTAGACATTATCCGTATTACAGGGCTTGTATATGAAGCAAATATCGCATCAAGAAAAGTGTTAGAAAGAAATGGCTTTTTACTTGAAGGAAAAATGGAAAAAGCAGTTATTAAGAATAACAATATTTTTGATTTATGTATTTATGGGAAAGTAAGATAAATTTAGAATTTGAGGAGGTGGAAAATGTATTTCACGGATGAGAAAGATTACATTATGCGAATGATAAAAGAAATGGTGAGAATATTATTCTCTTTAATATATGGGAAAAAGTATGTTTCTGTTGAGCTTGAAAAAGAAAACAAATATGAAGTGTCAGGGAAAAATTTGAAAAGTTTTCTTGATATGATTGATTCAGGGCAAATTAACGAAGCAGAGAATATACTTTTAGATAACATTGATTATGCAAATAATGATGAAGTGATGGCGGCAGCTCTTTTCTATCAATACCTTAATGAGAAAGATAGTGAGTTTTTGATTAACAACAATTATACAAAAGAAGAAGTGCTTTCTGGCTTTAAGCAATTACTTGTGCAGTCAGGATATAATAATTTGTTATATATGATTAAGGATGATGAGTAATGCAGAAAATCCAGTTTGTAGAATTCAAAAATTTAATATGAAATATGAGATAGAGCGTATGGAAATAATCTATACGTTCTATTTTTTTTTGCCTTTTTGAAAAAAGTGATTAAAAAACTATTGACATTTTGTTACCGGAAGAACTAGCCAATCAGTTGGGCGTATCCAAACAGGCAGTATCTAAGTGGGAAAGTGCAGGAGCTGTTCCAGATTTGCAAAGAATTTTACAGATGTATCTTTTTGACGAACCGGAAGCTGCATTATCCCCACAGAGACAGCTTACATTGTTGATGCAAATATATAGTTGTGCAAAAGAGGGAGCACAGTTTATTATAGTTACGCATTCGCCAATTTTGTTAGGAATACCTGATGCAGATATCTATTGTTTTGATGATGGACGAATACATTTATGCGAATATGAAGAAACAGAGAGCTATCGGGTAACAGAAATGTTCATAAATAACAGGCAGATGCTGTTGGATAAATTGCTAACAGATTAGACAAGAAAGGAATCGACGGATTCAAGTTTGTGAAATTAAGAAAATCAGGATTGTAGAGGAAAATATTACATGAAGAAATTAGGACAATAAGCGGGAATCCTCGGCAATTCAATTACCGAGATGAAAGCGCAGGAGTGTGCATGGCTGCACATTGAAATAATCTGATAATATAATAATCTCCCTTGATATTAATGCCATAACTGGCATATAATCAATCGAAAATATGTTTGATTTTTTGTTGCGTATTTCCGCTCATCATGTTATACTATATGTATGAAAGAAAATCTAATACATTACAGGACTTGTGTATGTAATATCAACTACCATATGGTGTGGTCGGTGAAATACCGGCGGAAGATATTAAACCCAGAAATTGAGGAATACCTTCAGGAACTGGTGCAGCAGATTGCTGAGGATAAGGGGTTTACCGTTCATCTATTCGAATGTGGTGAAGGTGACCATGTCCATTGCTTTGTATCAGCTCCGCCAAAGCTGTCCATAACAGCAATTGTCAAGTATCTGAAGGGGATCACCGGCAGAAAACTGTTCGAACGTTTTCCGGAAATAAGAAACCAGCTATGGAAGGGAGAGCTGTGGAATCATTCCTATTATGTGGAAACAATCGGATCTGTATCTGAGGAAAATATCCGCCGTTATATTGAACATCAGAGCAAGTCGTATTGATTTAAGACGGACTGTGAATAGCGGTCCGCATAACTGTCTGAAGGGGGAAGAGGAATGCTGCTGTCACACAGAACATCTGTAAAAATCCGGCCGGAATATTCCAATATCATAGGGCATATGTGTTATGCAGCATCCAAACTCTGGAATATCTGTAACTACGAACGTCACCATTATAAAGAACTGGGACTGGAAAAGTATCCTGACTGGTATTACCAGAAAAAAGCACATAAAGGAAATCTGTGGTATAAACAGCTTCCGTCACAGACAGCACAGGAGACCTGCAAGCAGCTGGACAAAGCATGGAGATCCTTTTATGTCCTTAAAAAGACCGGAGGGATCAAAGATCCAAATCCACCTCATTTTAAACAGGGAAATATACCGGTCACATACATGCAGATGGGGCTCCGGCATGAGAAAGGTTCGGACCAGCTGCGGCTGTCTCTGCCAAAGGATCTGAAAAGCTACATAGAAGAAACATATGGGATCCATGAAAAATTTCTATATCTTGAAAATAAGATTTTCAGGGACATGGATCATATAAAACAGCTGCGGATCTATCCACCGGAAAACGGAAAATGCGACCTTATTGTTATCTATGAGATTGAAGAACCAGAGCAGCTCTCTCAGAATGAACATTATTTATCTGTTGATCTGGGACTTCATAATCTGATGACCTGTTATGATTCCGAAAATGGCAGGACTTTTATCCTTGGAAGAAAATATCTTTCATTGGAAAGGTATTTTAATAAAGAAATCGCCAGAGTGCAGTCAGTATGGTATGCGCAGCAATCGGAAAGAGGAATAAAATATCCAAAATCATCGAAACATATCCGGAGATTTTACAGGAAAAAGCAGAATGCAGTAAAGGATTATCTTCACAAAGTGACCAGATGGATTGCAGAATACTGCAGAAAAGAAGATATCCGCTGTGTGGTTGTGGGAGACATGCGAAATATCCGCAAAGAAAAAGATATGGGGCATAAGACCAACCAGAAGCTTCACAGCCTGCCGTATAATAAGCTGTATATCATGCTGGAATATAAGCTGAAACTGTATGGGATTCCATTGATAAAACAAGAGAAAAGCTATACCAGCCAGTGCAGCCCATTATCACCGGAAGTATCAAAAAGATATGCAGAAGCATCAAACCGAAAAGAACGGGGCATGTATATAACTGATGGAGTAAGATACAATGCAGATGCAGTAGGAGCATTTAATATCCTGCGGAAATATCTTTCCGTATCCGGAAAGCAGAAAGAACTGTCCGTAACCGGACTAAAAAATCCAGAAATAATAAAAGTAGCTGCATAGCCGAAAGGCAAGCAGTATTGGTGTCATGGACGCACCCTGAAAAAAGGCAGTATCCCGCCAGATTTCAGATGCTCTGATAACTCAGTTGCCGAGTAGTTCACTATTGGTATCATTAAAAACGTTTGCCTTTTTTGTAGGCTGGGCTATATGTGTTTCAATTTTGCCTATACCAGATACAAAAAGTGCGGCAGTCTGGAGATTTTGGGCAGAATTGATTCCATTATTGTCAGTTATTGGTTTTACAATTATTTTCTGGTTAATAGATAAAAGAAACATACGATTACATCTGACTGGAAAACCTGTTTATAATATCGTACTTGGGTGTATCACAGGAGCTATTTGGTTAGGAGTATCTGTTGTAATATTATCTTTAACAGGGGTCATACATATTAATGGCAGAAACCAAATTTCTATGCTTTGGTTATGGTTATTTTCAGCTTTTATCAATAGCGTTATGCAGGAAGTGTTAGTTCGTGGTTACTTATATCAGATGATAAAAAATAATTACAACATCGTTGTCGCTGTCCTTATATCTACCGGATTATTTACATTTGCACATGGTGGGGCTTTTGAGGCAGGAATACTTCCTGTACTAAACGTTATAACGATGAGTCTTTTCGTGACGGCAGTTTTGGAATACACGGAATCCTTAGTTGCTCCGATTGTAATCCATTTTTTATGGAATGGAGTTGGTGCAATTATTTTGGGTGGAGTATCATTAGCAGAAGATTATCCGCATTTGTTCAACATGGTAATTAGTGGAAATTCAATTTTGTCGGGTGGCAGCTGTAAAATTGAAGGTAGCATAGTTGTACTGTTTATGAACTTGATTTTAATGTTTGGATTCGTAATGGCAAAAAAGAAAAGGGACAAAAATCTATAATTTCAGTTTTATTGTACTTTTCTAATTCGAGACACACTGTGCCCTGAATTGAGCTGGTCACATTATCGTGCCCTGATGCGTATAAATGATGAGAAAACAAGAACAAATGCAATGTAGACTTGGGATATAAAAAACTATACTATAGAAAAGCGTTAGAGGTGGCAACGGGAATGAAAAATAAAATTTTGGTGATAGAAGATGACCGTGCAATTTCAGAATTGCTGTGCATGAACCTGGAGGCAGCAGGGTATGAGACTGTGGCAGCGTATGATGGGGAAGAAGCCCAGAGGCTGCTCTTATGGCAGGAGGACGCGGACCTGGCAGTAGTGGATATCATGCTGCCGGGAAAAGACGGGTTTGCATTGATGGAGGATTTTAAAAAGAAGGAGCTTCCGGTGCTCTACCTGACTGCAAAGGATGATGTGGCTTCCAAGGTGAAGGGATTAAAGCTGGGTGCGGAAGATTATATGGTAAAACCTTTTGAGATGCTGGAACTTCTGGTACGCATTGAGAAGGTGCTGGAGAGGACGGGACGGGCCAAGAAAGTCTTAACGGTCCGGAACATCCTGGTGGACATGCAAAGCCATCAGGTCTACAAAGACGGGCTTCCGGTAAGCCTAAAGCCAATGGAATATGACCTCTTTGTGCTGCTCCTGCAAAATAAGAATATTGCGCTTGGAAGGGAAGAACTGTTAAAACGGGTCTGGGGAGAAAACTACCTGGGAGAAAGCAGGACGGTGGATGTCCATATCGGACAGCTCAGAAAAAAGCTGGAACTTTATGATGAGATCAGGACGATCCCGAAACTTGGATACCGTCTGGAGGAATAAGGATGAAGCTGTGGAAACGAACGGTACTTCTTATGCTGGTAACGCTATTATGTGCCCTGATCCCAGTGGGAACGCTAAGTCTTTATATCACAGGAAAACGAAGCCTCAATAATGCTGCAGAGACCTACGGAAGACAGCTGGAAAATGGCAAGATACTCCTGGAACAATTTTGGGATAACAGCAAATATGAGCAGATGTCCGAGACTGGAAAGCAGGCTTATATGGGCTTTCAGTTCCAGCGATGCTGTGGGGAAGGCATGGCCCTGATCGACCGAAAAAGCAATGCCGTCATTGAAAACCTGACAGATTATAAAGTGGTGGGGCTCGAAAACTTAGGCTTAAAGGATGAAGGAGATCCGTATGCCTACAAGATACAGAAACTGGGACAGAAATACCTCCTTCTCCAGCTGGAACCATTATCCAGACCGGAAGGATACGAAGTCCTCTCTGTCCGGGAAGTCACAGGGCTTTTTGCAGAGCTGAGACAGACCGCTGTCTGGTTTTTGGGAATTTATCTGGCTGTGTTCCTGATCGCCGGCCTTTTTATTTATATGATGATGCGAAGAACTGTGGAACAGATGGAGAAGTTACAGGAAGTGGCAGAGAAACAGGAGCTGCTCATGGGGGCACTTTCCCATGAAATGCGTACCCCGTTAACGTCCATTATCGGGTATTCGGATACCCTGCGCCATGTAAAGCTGAAAGATGAACAGAAAGACCGGGCACTGGAACATATCAACCGGGAGGGAAAGCGCCTGGAGGCTCTTTCTGGGAAGATGCTGCAGATGCTGGGGCTTTATCAGAACCATGCCATACAGATGGAAATGACCATGGCAGGTGACCTTTTAAACCATGTCATAGACATGGAAAAAGAACAGGCAGAAAAGAAAGCGGTGCACCTCAAGATGGAATGTGAAGCCTTTTCCATGAAAATGGATCCGGCCTTGATGGAAAGCCTTCTGATAAACCTGATCGACAATGCCCTAAAGGCTACGGATGCCGGTGGAAGCATTTGGGTAAAGGCTTATGAGAAAGCTGGAAAAAAGATCTTTGAGGTGTCGGATACCGGAATGGGGATCCCGGAGGAAGAACTGGGAAAGATCACAGATGCATTCTATATGGTGGACAAATCACGAAGCCGAAAAGAAGGCGGATCCGGACTTGGGCTGGCACTCTGTGTGAAGGTGGCTGAAATCCATGGCGGATGCTTGAAAATCGAAAGCAGACAGAGAGAGGGGACCACGGTAAGAGCCATCTTCTGATTTACAATTTGTTTACATCTTGATGAATACATCGGCAAAGCAATATGGTACTCTTTTCTCATAAGAAGAGGGTACCTTTTTTAATACCGAAAGGAAAGGATGGAAAAAGGATGAAGAAAATAAAAATGTTTATGGGAGCCGTTCTGTGTATGAATCTTTTGACATTATCCGGATGTGACCGTATTGTCCAGTCTGCTGTTGTGGAAGAAAAAGATCAGACAGAACAGAAAAAAGAAGAGAAAAAGGAGACAGTTCAGAAAATCGTTGCCGAACAGGTTCAGGCACCGGAAACATACCAGACAACAATCCAAGCAGATCTAAGATCAGCGGACCGGGAGGATAAAGAAACCCCGATGAATTTTACCCTGACAGCGGATGCACCGGTAAAAGTCCCGGATGTAGATGCAATCTGTTTAAAAAAAGTAAAAAGGGTGGCGATTCCTGAAGAAGAACAGAATAAAATAAAAGACACATTCGGAAAAGGACAGCCCATGCAGGAAGAGAAGAATGAGAACGAACAGGCGGGGACATATACAGTAGATGGACTGACCTATCGGTATTCTTATACACAGAGTGAGCAGGTATCGGATGTGGAGGAACTCGGATTTGGGATAGCGAAGTTTATCTTTGACGATTGTGGAGACATGACCCTGGAATCGAGTGAGAAAAAAGAAAGGGAAGAACGCTTTCAAAATTATATAAAGGCAGGAAGCGGGAAAGTATCTGAAAAGGAAGCAAAGGAGAAGGTTTCAGGTCTTGTGTCCGGAGACTGGGAGATATTTGAAAGTTCCTCAAAAGCACTTACTGAAGGAAGCACTACCCTGGAAAAAGATGATTTCATTTTTGAACGGATGATAGACGGGGTTCCGGTTAATTATGTGAGGGAAACCTCTCTGCCTGTTAATGAGCAGGCTCTTGAATGGGAAAACGAAGATGGAACACTTCATGAAGGACAGTCTGAAGGATGGGAAAATGAAGTACTGACGATGGACTTTTGCAGTGGGACACTTCAGAGTTTTCTGCACCGAAATCCCATAGAAGCATCGAATGCTTCCGATGAGAGGCTGTTCTTACTTCCTTTTGATGAGGTCAAGGATATCTTTGAAAAAACGATCACTTTGCAGGTCATGACAGAAGACAAGAATCGGCTGATCTCTGTTGATGGAGGAAGCCACTACCGTTATCCGTCCATTGATGCACAGAGTGCGGAGATAACCATAACAAAGGTACAGCTGGGTTATATGTGCATGCCAGACAGTGAAGGCAGCGATACCGAAGCAGTCCTGATCCCGGTGTGGGATTTTTATGGAACCTGGACATCCAAAGAGCCAGAGTATGAGTACGGAAATGGGGAGGATGGACCGGTCATGGGAGACGTGACGATGGATAATGCAGGTGTTCCACTCCTTACGATCGATGCACGGGATGGAAGCGTAATACAAAGGATTCAGGCTGGATGGGCGACTTCTATGGGCTCCAAGGATATAAAATAGAGTGTGAATTTCAATTTCTAATCAATGATGACCGAAAGACCTGGAATTTCAGGTCTTTCTGCTTTACAGGAAAAAGAAAAATACGTTATACTTTTCCTATAGAAAAAGGTTGGAGGAATATGTATGGCAGAAAAAATGGCAGAGCGGATCGCAGAGATTTTAAAAGAACCTAATTTTCAAACGGCAGAGAAAGCACTGACAGATTTCTGCGGACCGATGGATGGGGAATTCAGGAATCTTCTGGTGGATATTATTGTGGAACGATGGATTGATACGCCTAAAGACGTACCGTTTTCCTATGCCCGCAGCATTTGGAATCGGAAAGATATAAATAGAGAAGAGTATCAGGCATTGCTGGAGGAAATCCGAAGCTATCCCATCGCACCGATCAACAAGGCAAAGATATCGGATTTTTTATGGGTTGTGGAAAATGATTTTTCAAATGCTAAAATAGCAGAAACGGCTTATTACGAACACCTGAAGAACACCGGTGCATTTGCAGATCATATCATGGCTATAAACCGGATCTTGTTTATCTCTAAAAAAATCCGAAGCAAGGAAATCAATGAAGAGGTGCGAAAGAATCTGCTGATAAAAGTATTAGAAGAGTATGATAACAGCAGCCACGCAAAAATTGGATATTTGATAAAAACTGCCATGGAGGAAAAAGTGGATACAGGATATCTGATCCCTTATGTGGAAAATATCTTGAAAACTTACGATGATAATAGCTGTGATGCACCGCTCATTGGTAAGTTTTGTGATCTGTTGGAAGAACTCTATTGCAGAAAAAATAACTGGCAGAAGAAAAAGTGTATTACTGAACCTAAACTGATTGCGATACGAAGACGTAAGATTCAAGCTATCCGGATGGAGGCTGAATATGCCGGGGCCTCTTCCAAAGGAAATTTAATGAGAAAGATTCACTATTTGAAAGAGGTTATTCAGTTGTTAAAGACCATACAGGGTACGGAAGAAGAAAGAAAGGCACTGTTGCAGGAAATAGCACAGATAGAAGAAGCTTCCCTTTCGGAGATGATGGTATGGAGTGATAAACAGGATGCCAGCGGCATTGTAAAAGAACTGTTCCGCCAACTGGAAGATCTTGATAAAGAAGAGGCATTATGTTATTTTGCTTCATTTCTTCCGATTCCGGTAAGAGAAAAGGTAAAGAATCAAGTATTAAATAGGACTGGGATCCTGAACACGATATTTCCAGCGGCAATCCTTGGAAAAGGAGGAAAATTAATTGCTAAAAGCGGGCCTGTGAAAAAGCCCGATGGAACAATCGATGAAGGTGCGCTTAAGGATAATATGGAGCGGACAGCAGCCATGGAGATGGATTATTTTGCACAGATCCTGGGGAGCAATACGTTTGAATATATTCGTTCCAGATTTTTGATCGAAGAGAGTGATATAAAAAAGATTGTAGATGTAAGTTGTGCGATTCCGGAGGGGAGAAAAGAATCGTATACCAAGGGTCTCATGTTTGGCTTTTCTGGAGATTTCTTGACGGCGCTCAGTATCCTGATTCCACAGATAGAAAATGCAGTAAGATATCTGGCAGTGGAATGTGGAGAACCTGTTTATAACATGAATGAAGAAGGGATTGAAGAAATAAAATCAATGCACGCTGTCTTAGAATTGGAAGGAGTAAAAGAAAGTCTGGATGAAGACCTTATATTTGCTTTAAATACGATTTTTTGTTCAAAATTTGGATTTAACATGCGCAACAATGTGGCACATGGAATGCTGGATGATCAGGCATTCCAGAGCTTTAAAGCTTTGTATATCTGGTGGTTTGCACTGAAATTTTGCTATCTATTCTGCGGAAAATTACAGGAGGAGAATAGAAGCAAAATAAATAAAAAGCTGAAACAGCTGATGGAGAAGAAAGATAATATGGATGAGAATTAATATAAAATGGTTGGACGGATGGTATGGTTTCCTTAAAAAGTGTTCGGAAGTATCTGGCAAGCATAGCGTTTGGACATCAAAACGCACTTTGGGGACGGCCTCAACCCCCGGAATGTGTAGCACTGAGAGTAAATCTATAAATATAATATGAATTATAAAAACACTCCAACTTAGTAGTCAGAGTGTTTTTCATAAGCATATATTTTTTTTATAAAAATAGAGCCTGCAAATAAAAAGTCAAGGCTAAATTGAAGAACATTGAAAATTTTATACAG
>NZ_JAAITI010000025.1 GCF_013304735.1 Blautia luti | reverse complement strand
TGCATTTCTCCCTTCTGAAGTTCTCTTTTCAGTTACATGACTATACCAGAAGTCGGGAAAATAGCAATTCATCAGATGTACCGAAAATGCGTGGAGGAAATTGGGGATAGTAGATAATAGGGAAAATCAGGATAAAAGAAAAGCCATGGTTCGTGCCATGACCTTTCAAAAGAATATATTTATTTTTGATCTGTGGAAAGTGGTTTCAGGGATTACGGATTTCCGGTTAAAACCAGTTCACAGGTTTTGTCAAAAGGTCCGGATTCGCTGGTGGAAATCAGTAGTGTACTGCCGCCCTTGCTTACGGTTCCTGCCATTGGTGTGCCGCATTCCGGTAAGGTTGAACCAGGCAAAGGTTGTTCCTGTGGCAACAATCAGAAGAAGGAGCAGCCACAGAAATGCTCTTCCCAGTGATCTTTTTAACTGATTAACTTCTGTATCCAAAACTTCGCCCCCTTACTTTACAACTCCGGCAAATGATACGGAGAGATTCTTCAGGGTCTGGCTTCCCAGATTGTTTGTGCAGTCCAGCACATCGCCTTCTTTTCCTTTGGCAGTGTTGTACTCTGCCTTTGGGTTCTTTTTGTCACTGATGGCAAAAATGTATTCGGCGTCTGCGGGCTGGGATCTGCCGATTCTGTGAACTACAAAGCCGGCGCGGATGGCTGAGGATATGGGGTTCTTGGAATCACTGTCCTCAAATCCGATGTCTGCGATGTAGATATCTGTAGGATTTCCGTTTGTTCTTAAGAACAGGCTGGTCTTATAATAATCTGTGTAATCACCTCGTCCAAAGAGACTGGCCACCAGATTGGACTGGTTCTCTGTTCCGTTAGTGAAACCAATGACTTTCTGGAAGCCGCCGCTGATGCGGTTGGTGGATACAGGATTCAGTCTTCCGGTGAAACTGTCCAGCACTGCGGCTGACCCGTAGGTTCCGCTGTAGGAATTGCTGATCTGCAGATTAACTCCGGCTCCTGCTGCCATACGGACTTTTGTGGTATGACGGCCTGTGTTATATACATACCACGCATACGTTGCGGATACGACTGCAAGAAGGGCAATCAAAAGGGCAACTGTACCTGTGGTGAGTCTGTTTTTCAGATTTTTTTTACTGGAAATCTCTGACTTGTTTTTCTCATCAGGAATAATAATAGGCACCTCCGTTTCTTTTACCTGATATGTATGTGTGTAAATTGACATAATTTTACACTTTTATGTATTATCATACCATATTCATGGGGTTTCATCAATTTTTCACAGGCACAGTTTTTTTAATTTTTATTAATTTTTTTTGTTGCTTTTTCCGAAAAAGGCCGACGATTTCTGCATCGCCGGCCTTTCGGAAAATATTCTGTATTTTATTTACGGTTGTAGTTAATCAGACAGCCTTTGAGAATGATTTCTCTCTCATCGTCTGTGAGCTCGCCGAGTGTTACCTCGAACTCTTTCAGGGAGTCGCCCTCAACGGTGTAGCCCTTGATTACGTCTGCTTTTTCCTCAACTGCTTTACGGATTCCCGGGAAGAACAGGAAGTCTCCGTTCTTAAACGGAAGGTCTCCGGCAGGAATCAGGAATGGAAGCATACCCCAGTTGATCAGGTTGGAGCGATATCTCTTGGTTGCGTACTCGTTGGCAATGTTTGCCCAGCCGCCAAGTACTTTCTGGCAGGATGCTGCCTGCTCTCTGGCAGAACCATCACCTGGTTTTACGGCAAAGATGGTGCTTCCTACGCCAAGATTTGTCTTATCTACATCCGGATAAGTCTTGTTGATAGTCTGGATCACCGGTTTCAGTTCCGGAACAGCCTCTGCCGGACAGTTGCCTGCCTGGATTGCCTTCTGTGCTGCCTGGATCTCTTTTGCACGGCCTACGTAAGCCGGGTCTTTTCTGGAGAGTGTGAACTCTGCAAGTCCAAGCGGATTGGAACGGTAAGAGGATGTCTCACCGGACGGAATCAGCTCGTCAGTTGTGGTAACCGGATCGTGGATCTCGGAAACCACTTTCAGGATCAGGTTGTCTGCAAGTGCAGCCATCTCGGGCCAGTCTTTGATGTTCGGGCCAAACTGGATCTCTACGCTCGGATCTGCTACGCCCTTGCTGTCAAATACACGGTTCTCGTAGATGGATTTGTCGAAATAATATTTATGCTCGGAATAGCTTCCGTCAAACTCCTCAGCAGAAGTAAGGAATCCTTTGTTTGCTGCTGTAGCTGCAATGGAACGTGCATCCATAAGTGCAACAGAAGAAATCTGGCCGTTCTGGATCTTGGAACCTTCACGGTTCGGGAAGTTTCTGGTTGTATGACGGATACTGAACGCATTGTTTGCAGGTGTATCTCCGGCACCGAAGCATGGTCCGCAGAATGCAGTCTTCACAACTGCGCCTGTTCCGATAAGTTCTGCAAGAACACCGTTCTTAGCCAGTTCCATATAAATCGGAGTGCTTGCCGGATATACGCTTAATGTAAAGGCATCGTGGCCGATGTTTTTGCCTTTGAGAATGTCTGCTGCTGCACAGATGTTCTCGAATCCACCACCAGCACAGCCGGCGATGATTCCCTGCTCCACATAAAGCTGTCCATCGATTACCTTGTCTCTTAATGTGAACGGAATTTTTCCATCCAGGCTGACCTGTGCTCTCTTCTCTACGTCTGCGAGAATGTCATCCAGGTTTGCTTTCAGCTCGTCGATAGTGTAAGTGTTACTTGGGTGGAACGGCATTGCGATCATTGGTTTAATCTCGCCAAGGTCGATCTCCACACAACCGTCATAGTATGCAACATTGCCTGGTTTCAGTTCTTTGTAATCTTCCGGTCTTCCGTGGATTGCATAGAACTCTTCGATCTTGGCATCTGTCTGCCAGATGGAGGAAAGACAGGTGGTCTCTGTTGTCATAACATCGATTCCGATACGGAAGTCTGCGCTTAAGTTGGCAACGCCAGGTCCTACGAACTCCATAACTTTATTCTTCACATAGCCGTTGGCAAAAACTTCTCCAATGATGGCCAGTGCAACGTCCTGCGGTCCTACGCCCGGGCGTGGTGTGCCTTTCAGGTAGATGGCTACAACGCCTGGCATGTTGATATCATAAGTCTGACAGAGAAGCTGTTTAACAAGCTCCGGTCCGCCCTCGCCCATGGCCATGGTTCCAAGTGCTCCGTATCTTGTATGGCTGTCGGAACCGAGGATCATCTTTCCGCCGCCTGCAAGCATCTCTCTTGCAAACTGATGGATAACTGCCTGATGAGGCGGTACATAAACTCCGCCGTACTTCTTGGCACAGGTGAGTCCAAACATATGGTCATCTTCATTGATGGTTCCGCCTACTGCACAGAGAGAGTTATGGCAGTTTGTCAGCACATATGGTACCGGGAATTTCTCAAGTCCTGATGCTCTTGCAGTCTGGATAATTCCTACAAAAGTGATATCATGGGAAGTCAGTTTGTCAAATTTGATCTGAAGTTTCTCCATGTTATCAGATTTATTGTGAGCCTTGAGAATAGAATATGCGATGGTATTCTTGGCAGCCTCTTCCTTCGCTACAGGCAGGTTCGCCTGGTTCTCAGGAATGATTTCCTGGCCGTTCTGAAGATAAACACCGGTATCGTAAAGTTTCATTTCGGTTCCTCCAATCTGTAATGATTCTTTTTTTCACAATTTCGTTTATTATAGAGGATTTTTACACATTAGTCAATAAAAGCGAAGCGGCCCGGTGCATTGTTTTGTGTACAAAACGGGAATCCGCCCCAAACTTTACTTTCCCCTTGAAATCCGCTATACTGGAGGTCACTTAAAGTAGAATCTTCTGCCGGATGCGGCAGTTTCAATACGGAGGTATTTATTTATGTTTCGTTTATGGGGAAAAATCTGGAAAGACAACCACATGCTCCGGGACACGGTAGTCTGTGACGACAGCGACGATACCAGAACACATAAGATTTTCCATGGTCTTGAAGAGATCTGCTATCAGATGGACCTTGGCAATCCCATCTGGCTGGACGCCACTGTCAAAGACTTTAAGAAACATGACAAGGCACGTTTTTATCAGGATAATTTTATTGAACAGATTGAATTTGATTATCTGGAGATTCAGGTGATCGAGGAGGACTAGGAGAATGAATCTTACACAAAAGCAAAAACATTTCCACTCTCTTGACGGTCTTCGGGCAATCGCAGCTCTGTCCATCGTTGCAATGCATGTTTTATCCAACTCCAATTACAAGATGTCCGGGTTCATAGCCCAGCGCGTGATTCCATCTTTTTCGGATTTTGTATTTCTTTTTATGACAATATCCGCTTTTGGAATGTGTTGTGGATATTATGAACGGATTATGCACAATCAGCTTTCTCTGTCACATTTTTATGAAAGACGTTTCCGGAAAATTCTTCCGTTTTTTGGAATTCTGGTGTTGCTGGATCTTATTCTTGAACCTTCTCTGTCTCATCTGTATGAAGCTTTTGCAGATCTGACCCTTCTGTTCGGTTTCCTTCCTGAGGCAGGAAACATTACAGTTATTGGCGTAGGCTGGTTCCTGGGTATAATTTTTGTATTTTATCTTATTTTTCCTTTTTTCTGTGTTCTTCTTGAAAATAAAAGGAGGGCATGGGGAGCATTTTTTATCAGTCTGGTCTATAATTTTATCTGCGCGGAATACTTTCATGTGGGGAAAACAAACATTCTCTACTGCAGCTGTTTTTTTCTTGCAGGCGGTTTGATCTATCTGTATAAAGACTTTCTGATCAAAATAAACAAATGGCTTGTTCTCGGTGTGGTTTTCGTTTTTATTCTGCTATATTATGTTTCTCACCGGAATATTTATTTCTGTCTTGGTCTTTTTGCTTCCATGGTCATTTATGGAATCATCAGCCATGGGATACTTCTTGAAAACAGAATAACCCGATTTTTCAGTACTATCAGCATGGAAATCTATCTGTCGCATATGGTTATATTCCGCATTGTGGAAAAAACCGGGCTTAATTATCTTGGCGGCAATGGATGGCCACAGTATCTGTTTACTACTCTGACTGTAATTATTCTTACTTCTGTTTTTTCTTTTGTTGCCAGACAGATACTTTCCCGCCTGACAGAACGTCAGGCCTAAATCTGTAAACAGTTTTGCCGTGGCTCTGTATTTAAGAGCCACGGCATTTATTGTAATGGTTTATTCTGTTTTTTTCAGCTGTTCTCTGATATCCGCATCCACAATTTCCTCGCCTGTCCGTTCATTTAACTGTGCACGGGATTCTTTTGAAAGCCCGTCATTGATCGTACAGTTCATGTCACAGGTCGAACATTTATCCAGTTCTTCTTTGGATACCTTTCCATCCCGGTACTCTCTTACAATTTTATTTTCGTACATGGAATATTTCTTCTTCGTCCAGAATTTCAGCTTGTGACGGATTACCCACCAGGCCGGAACCCAGATATATTTATGCATGGCCGGTGACACAGATCCGATCATCCAGCAGTCTCTGTCACAGCAACGGACTTTTTTGCGGACTTCTTCTGCCTGAGCGGAATTCCATAATTCTTCCCAGGTCTGTTCATTGAGATTTCCCATGACCTCTTTATCTTTTGTTCCGTTACATGGCATTACATCTCCATAAGGATCAATGAAAAACGTATCAAAAGACATGTCACAGGGAAGAAGACGCTTCTGCCCGTAAATGTAGTTAATCAGTCCATGATTAAAGTACGCACGGAACCACTTTTTCGGTGAATTGGAATTCAGTAATTCGTTGACAAGTTTTTCGAAATTCTTTGCAACCATAGGTCTGTCGTGGATAATATTTTTTGCTTCCACAAAATAAAAACTGTTGTGAAGGGATGCAGTTGCAAATTCCATTCCCATCTTGTCTGATAAACGGTAAAGCGGTACCAGGTCTTTTGCATTCTTATCCTGTACGGTCATTCCGAATCCGACATCTTTCATTCCCATTTTCCGAAGTTCTTTCAGTGTTTTGTAGCCTCTGCTAAAGCCATCCTTAAGGCCACGGATCTCATTGTTGGTTTCTTCCAGTCCTTCAATGGAAATACGGATTCCGACATCTGGAAATTCCTTACAGAGTTTGATAATACGGTCTGTAAAAAATCCATTGGTGGAGATTACAATACGGTCGGATTTTTTGTAGAGTTCCCGGACAATTTCCGGAAGATCTTCTCTGATGAAAGGCTCCCCTCCGGTAATATTGGTAAAATACATTTCCGGAAGTTTCTTTATGGTTTCAATACTGATTTCTTCCTCCGGTTTGGATGGACATTTATACCGGTTGCACATGGTACATCGTGCATTACATCTGTATGTTACAATAACAGTTCCATTTAATTTTTTTGCCATAATCTTCTACTCCTGCTGTTTTCTACCTGTTTTCTTCTGTCATAATACTCCCAGATAAAGCCAAACAGATAAAATAAGGTGAAATTCATTCCTGTACGGATTACCAGTGTTTCAAGAAATCCGTAAATAAAAAATATTCCATATACAATTACATAATCCAGACGTCTTCTCTCAAACATCCACCACAAAGTTCCTGCATGTAAAAAGATAAAATACAGAAACAATACGATTCCAAAGCCCAGAAGCAGATACATATAACCGTTATCCAGCGTATACAGCCCCGCTTTTTCGGCTTCTTTTGGATCAGACTTATAGTACATTAAGGGCTGGCCCCATAAAGAAAATCCATAGTACTGATAGTACTTGACAGCTTCCGCAATACGTGCGCCAAAAGTGCCAAACAGTTTTTTAAAAATCTCCCCGTCTTTACAGAGGCAGACAAAAACCGTCGTTATGCCCAGAACCCCCAGATACCCGGCCAGGAAAAGATTTCTCACCACTGTTATTTTCCGGTACAGGAACTGTGTTACTCCACGCTTATTATACAGCACAGTGCAGATCAATAGCAGTCCCAGAAGCAATACTACAGTACTGCAATCTGTAACTGTTTTCACAAAAACCATTGTAATTATGATTCCCAGATAATGAACCAGCCTCAGTCTTCCTTTTCTCAACAGCCAGAACAGTAACACAAGCTGAAGAATTTTTGATGCGGCTGTATTCGGGTGTGAAAATCCCAGACTGTACGAAGCCACCAGATGTCCACTTTTTATCGTTTTACCAAGCGGTACAATGCCGGCTACACATAAACTCTCCAATATTATAAAACTGACAAGATGGCTTCCAAACAAACATTCCGTGATTTTTCTTGCCCTTACGTTTTTTCCTGCACATAAAAACCACAATGCCATGGAAAGAAACACATCTGTCGGATTATGTGTATATACCATAAAACCAATAGTTTCTGTTATTGCGATCAAAAATATCATCCGGGGCTCTTCTGCTATATCAAAGATCATTTTTAATACAAGCAATGCTTTGATCATATTAATAAAGGCAATATAATGTTCCCATTTTACCAGTGGAATATATGTTAATATACTTCCCTCTCCGACAAGTGTTGAAATTATAATATATGTGCACAAACATGCAAGATACAGTATTTCTTTCCAGTTAACATCCCGCTGCATTTTACTTTTCATTCTGTTCCTCATTTCCGTGTTTCTGTGGCTTAGCTGCCTTCTGCCGGGCAGGCAGCACTGCCTCTGTTTCCGCTCATGTAGTCTTTGGATTTGACGGTTTCCGCATGAACCGGTACCGGTGCGAAAATACCTGCCAGTATTTCCCTTCCTTTTTCTTTAATGTGATCGGTGATTTTTTTCTTTCCTTTTCCAATAATCTCATCAAAGAATTTCACACCGCCAAAAGCAATGATTCCTTTTCCAATAGTTTTCCATGCCACATTTGCAATCTGAGATCTGGCTGCTTTTGTCATAACCTGTTTCCATACGGCTGCCATGCTTCCTCTTCCTGCTGTGATCTTCGGAATCTTGATGTATTTGGACGCAGAACCAAAAATTGCTCCCGCGGTAGCTCCTCCTGCGGCACTTTTGGCTGTATTGTATGCCAGATTGGCAAAGGAGTAACCGTCTTCCTTACGGTAGCCTTTGGCTCCCGTAGCCATGCTCAGACCATCTCCCACAAAAGTTTCCACGGCTGCTCCTGCCGCTCCTGCTGCCATGGTGTTTCCGCCACTTGCAACAAAAACGGTTCCTGTTGTAAAACCACCGGCTGCTGTTCCCACATAGCTCTGCCAGGAACTTACCGTTGGCTTTCCGTTTGCAATGGAAGTTACCACATCTCCGGCTGCTTTTACTGCCACATTGGCAACTGCGCCTACAATTCCTCCGGCCAGCCATGCCACTACCTGACCAGTAGGGTCATACATATTCACCGGATCATTGAGGCAGTATGTATACGCATTGAGAGTCAGAGGCACGGTGATGGCTCCGGCCCATGGATCTTTGCTCAAAAATCTTCCAATCGTCGGAGCGTATTCTCTTGCGTTGGCATAGAGAAGTCCGCCGGATGGTTCCTGACGGTAGCCGGTGAATCCCCAGCCTGTGTATCCGTTTCCGGAAGTTTCCTGGTTTCCAAAACTGTCACATCCTACATACACAGATTTCTGTCCTTTTTCAATCCTGTATACAGGAGTCATTCTCTCATCATTTACGAAAAATGCGGTTTTTCCTGCTTCCGTTTCCCCCAGAATTCCTTTATCTCTCAAGATATTCCGGTAAGAAGCTCCGCTTCGGATACTGAAAAGATGATTGTGTTCTTCGGATATATCGTAGATATATTTTTCGCAGACCGGTTTCTGTCCCTGGATTTCTGTGGCTGCGCTGATCCGGTTTCCAAATCCATCGTTGGCATAACGTGCTGTCATCTCCGGTGTTTTCAGTGCGGTAAGCCGGTTTCTCACATCAAAAGTAAACTGTCTTACAGGATTTCCATTGACAGCTTCCTCTGTCATGTTTCCTCTCTTGTCGTAGAAAAACTGCGAAGTTACCCCGCCGGTGCAGGAACTGATCAGCTGGTTCAGAGAATTATACTGATACTCTGTATATTTCCCGCCAACTGTGGATGCAGTACGGTTTCCAAATCTGTCATAAGTATATTTTTCTGCTGTCTGGCCATTTTTCAGTACCTGGATCAGCTGACCTGCCGGATCATAATGATAGGAAAACTGTTCTTTTTCTTTTCCTTCTTTTATGAGTTCTGTTCTGCGGCCGGCCCTGTCATATCCACAGGAAATCTTTTCGTCCAGCTGACCGTTTCGTCTGCTGCAGATCTCTGCAAGATTTCCCTGAAGGTCGTACCGGTAGGAAGCAGAAAATCCACCTGGATATTCCAGGTTTTTGATTCTTCCATCCGGATAGTATGAATACTCTACTCCCTCCTGAGAATTTTTGCAACCGGTAATTCGCAGGCCTTCGTCGTAGGTATATGTGGTTTCCATGCCATCCGGATAAATGATTTTCTTCTTTTCTCCACGAAGTCCCCACTCAAATTTCAGGATTTCCTTCTCCGGATTCATGATTTCCTGAATCCGTCCCATAACGTCTATGTGGATTTCGGTAGTTCCGTTCCAGTCTTTTATGCGGATCGGATTTTTGAATGTATCATACTCATAGGCAATATCTGTTCCATCGGAAAATCTGTATCCACGAACGGTTCCGTCCGGATTATAAGTACAGCTGACACTGGTTCCGTCCGCATCCGTCCTCTTCAGCGCCCTTCCGCATTTGTCATAGACAAAGGTTGTTCTGTTTCCTGCCGGGTCTGTAACACCTGTAATGTTTCCTGCCAGATCTCTCTGGTATACGGTTGTTCTCAGAGCTTTCTGTTCCTGATTCAGGCTGTTGAGAACACCAGCGTCAATTCTTCCATCTTCCGGCTGGAGGATGGCAGTCAGACGGCGGCATCGGTCATAGTGGTACCCGGTCTGATTCCCAAGGGCATCGGTAACGCATTCCAGAAGTCCTCCCAGGGAATACTGGTATGCGGTCTTTTCTCCTTCTCCGTTGACAACGGAGATTACATTTCCGAGGCCATCGTATTCGTAAGTTTCACAGATTCCGTTTTCCTGTTCTGCACGGATGACGCGGCCCAGCACATCGTAGTTAAAGAACCACTTTGTTGTTTCATTTTCTGTGATCTGTGTGATGTTTTCGTTTATATCATAAAAGAATTCCCGGGATTTTCCATCCATATGAGATTCTTTTTTCAGAAGGCCGCCTGGATAGTATTCTCTCTTTTCCATAATTCCCTGGGCATCTTCGATCTGTTTCAGATTTCCAAGGCAGTCATAGCGGAATTTTTTTTCATATCCGTCTCTGTCCCGGAAGGAAGTCATATTTCCGGAAAGGTCATAGGTATATTCTTCTGCTGTTCCATCGGAATACCGGACTTCTGTCACATTTCCAAGGGCATCGTAGGAAGCCTTTACTTCCATATCCGATGGATCTTTGATATAGTCCGGGCGGTTCAGGGCATCGTAGCCCAATGTGTGAACGCCGCCTTCCGGGTCAATTCTCTTTATGAGGTTTCCACAGCTGTCATAGCTTAACTGGTTGACTGCGCCTTCCGGATCTGTAACACGTACCAGGCGGTGAAGAGCATCGTACTCATAGCGGGTAATGCCGCCCTCACCGTCTGTTTTTTCTGTCAGGTTCCACATAACGTCGTACTTCATGCGGGTGCAGCATCCATCCGGATCTGTGACGCAGACCGGTTTGTTCATCTCATTATATTCAATTTCTGTGACACCACCGTTGAAATCTGTAATCTGGATCAGGTTTCCGCAGGCATCGTAGCGGAGATGTCTTTCCTCACCCTCTGCATTTCGGATCATGATCAGATTATCGGCGTCATCGTACTGATATCTGGTCACATTTCCGAGAGCATCCCGTTCGGAAATTACCTGGTTTCTGTCGTTGTATCCGTAGACATTTTTTCCACCCATGGTGTTTGTGATGGATTCCAGCTTTCCGCCATTGTCATAGCTCATATAGATTCTGCTGTTGTCCGGACGTGTCCATACTACAGGCTGGTCATTTTCATCGTACTCATAGGTTTCCCGGTTTCCAAAGGCATCTTCTGTCCAGATCTGGCGTCCTTTTTCGTCATACTCTGCCTGATGCACCAGCTGACCGTTCATAAAGACGCTTTTCAGCTGGTTTCTGCCTGTATATTCGATATCCATCTGGTCATCCAGAGGAGAAGTGAAACGGCTCATGTTGCCGTTTTCATCGTAATCGTAATAACTGGTGTTTCCTCTTTTATCGGTAAAAGATGTTCTCTGGTTGTTATCGTTGTAGGTAAAAGATTCCTCACCATCTGCATAAATGTTCTTCGTATTGCGGAAAAGATCATCGTGTTCATAAGTGATCCGGTTTCCGTTCTGTTCGGTCATGATGACCTGGTTCTGCTCATCCAGATATTCGTATTTTACAATTCCACCGTCCGGGAATCTCTGAAGAATGGTTCTTCCTTTTTCGTCGTATTCATTTTTAAGAGCGGTAATTCCTTTGGAATTCACGATTTCTGTAAGATTTCCGTTGCCGTCATAGAGATAGCTGCTTTCTCTTCCCTGGGAATCACACACAGAAGAAAGACGTCCCTTATCACAGTAGATATTCAGACTTCGGCCAGACTGATCTTTTATTTCTTTCAGGCTTCCGGATTCGTCGTAATCAAAGGCTATGTAATCTCCGTTCTTATCTACAACTTTTCGAAGAAGTCCTTCCGCATAGCTCAGGGAAACCCAGGAACCCTCCGCAGTTTCTTCTTTCTGCAAAATTCCGTTTGTGTCAAAATGCCAGGACATGCCTTCATGATCGGTTACACAGTAACCGTCTTCCGTTTCCTGAAGTTCTGCCAGGGTTCCTTTTTTCGGTGTGTAATTTTCTCCTTCCCGGAAAAACTTAAGCTGGGAAGCGTCATCCCGGATCATGGTAATCTGGTCCGCTGCAGTCTTTAAAACAACTTCCCAGTTATGCATCCATCCTCTTCCCAAAATTCCGCCTGCAGGGTTCTGCATATTGTAGAAAATCCGGAAGGAAAGATCCATGTCTGCTTCCACATGCAGAAGTGTTTTTTCGTATACATAATTTCCGTTACAGAGATTGACCGGATCTTTGCTGTAGGCACTGGAATTATCGAGACCGTATTTTTCACTTACCGCATCAATCTTATTGCGGATATCTGACAGACTTTTTTCTCCACGATTGCCGGAACCGCTGCCATTTTTGCCCAGAATCCGGTTCTCCGCATTCTGATACAGAGCCGTGATTTCTTCCAGTGCACTGGAAAGGACCTGAAGTCTCTGTTTTGCAGTTGATACATTCTGAAGATTTCCGTTGAGTTTTCTTTTTATCTCTGCCATTGCAGATGAACGGATCTGCAGATTGTTCATGACATTCCTGACTTCACTTTCAATTTCCGTAACCTCTGACGCCAGCCGTTTTTCCTGATCTGCCGCCTGTTTCATTCCTGAAAATCTTGTTTCAAATTCAGACACGCCTGCACACCTCCCATTAGTAGCTTTATTTCTTTTTCATAAACTTACGGATAAACATTTTTCCTGTGTTCCAGTATTCACATACGATGGACTCCTTCAGAACCAGAAGCATAATTCCATATACCAGGAAGAATACAATTCCCCCTGCAAGGAGCATCGGAAATGTTGAAAGACTGCTCTGGCGAATGGCCATGGATGCCACGGATGCCAGACAGACCGCAGTAACGGATTTCCAGATCTCCGCTCCTCCGAAGAGTTTTCCCAAATCTTTTTTCAAAATACACATCTGATAAGCCAGAACAACCAGTTCCGCAGAGACTGTTCCGATGGCAGCTCCGGAAGCTCCCAGTCTCGGAATCAGAATTGCATTGATAATCAGGTTGATGGTGGCTCCTGCAATTTCTGAATACAGGACATATTTTTCTTTTCCCATAGGAATCAGTATCTGTATTCCTGTGATATTGCTGAGTCCGATGAGAAGCAGCGTTGGCATAATGATCTCCATAGGGAGAATCGCCCTTTCAAAAAGTTTTCCGGATACCAGATAAATGGTAGGTTTTGCAAAAATAATAAAGAACATTGCCAGGGATCCTCCGGCTATAATCTCGAAAGCAGCTGCCTTTTTTGCCAGTTTCCAGAATTCTTTCCGGTTTCCTTTTTCCCAGTGATAGGATACTCGGGGAAGCAGTACGGTTCCCAGAGAAGTTACCACGCTGACAAGAATATTTTTGATCTTTACAGCAGCATCGTAACAGCCGTTCTCATCTGCGCCTTTGATAAACCCAAGCATTACGCTGTCCATGTTTGTATAAATGGTTGTAGCCACGGACATTCCGAAAAAAACAAAAATCGGTTTCAGATGCTGCCGGAAATGATAGCCTCCTACAGGACGAACCGAGATCATTTTGTGAAGATTGATAAAGTTCATAGCATTGGAACCTACCAGCGCAAGGACGGTAAAAAATCCATAAGCCACATAATCATCGCTGTTATGTATAAATACAAAAATACATACAAACGCAACAAATTTAAAAATAATGGAGCGGACCGTAATATAAGTATACTGTTCCAGTCCTTTATACAGCCACTCCACACCAAGGGTGTTGAAAAAGATCAGAATACCCATGACGAGAAACAACGTCTTTTCCTGCCTGAGCCGTGGGGTAAAAAATATGGCGGCAAAAAAGGCGGCGTATGACAGGAAGCAGGTAATCATATTGATAATCAGAACTTCCTGTACTGTACGGCTTAATTTTTCCCGGTCATCTCTCACTTTCGCACATACGCGGATTCCATATGTGGGAATGCCAAGCTGGGCAAACATGGTAAAATAGGTGATTATCGCATTTGCAAAACTTACCATTCCCATTCCATATGGCTTCAGAATTCTGGACGCATATGGATAGGTGAGAAGTGGAAACAGGATATTACTTCCTGTAAGGATTACATTCATTATAAAATTGTATGTCACAGATCGATTGTCGGCCTTTTTCACTATTAGTTCCTCTTTTTATCCCTGATATAACTTAATCGTTTCCTGAACGATTTTATCCCAGTTGTATTTGCCACAGATAAAATCTGCGGATTTTGCCTTATAGCCTTCCACCACTTCCGGATGATCACAGAGATCCTGAAGTTTTTCCCGCAGATCCTTTACGCTGCCTTTTCTAAAAGTTACACCACAGTCTTCTATAACTCCGGTACAACCGGAAATATCGGAAGTGAGACAGCAGTTTCCGTAACTCATCGCCTCCATCAGACTTAAAGGCATGCCCTCCAGATCACTGGGCAGAGTATAAAGATATGCATTGCTGTAAAGTTCTTCCAGTGTTTTTCCCTGGACAAAACCTGTGAAAATGATTCTTTTATCACCGGACGCAAATTCTTTCAGTTCTTCCATGAATTTTCCGGTGTCGCTGACACCGCCTGCAATTACAAGCTTTTTGTCCGTATGTACCTTTTTGAAACTTTCAATCAGATAACGCAGTCCTTTTTCCGGTACAATACGGCCCAGAAAAAGAATATAACCATCTTTTTCAAGTCCCCATTTCCTGGAAATAGCATCTGCCTTTCTCTGAACCGGACGATTAACTCCATTTGGAATCAGCCATGTTTTCCGTCCGTACTGTTTCTGAAAATATTTCTGTTCTCCTTTATTCAGAACAATGATTTCATCCGCAAAACGGACTGCACACCGCTCTCCCATATAGATAAATTTCGATGCCAGGCCATTTTTCCATTTTTCACGGGCCCAGTCGATCCCATGAATGGTACAGACTACTCTCTTTCCAAAAAGTTTGGGCAGCCAGCTGAAAAACGCTGGTCCCTCCGCATGGATATGTACCACATCATAATTTCCGAATGCTGTTCGAAGCGCTGCGAAAAAAGATGCTGTCAGCGCCGCAAAGCCCTTTTTCTCTATGGTAAAAACGTAACGGATATCGATTCCTTTATACTCATGTACTGCTTTTTTATCGAACTGTGCACCACTGACATGATGTCCTCTTCTGTTAAAACAGGTTACATGATAGCCCTTCTGAACCAGGCGTGTACCCAGTTCCTCCACAACGATCTCAACGCCGCCTTCCCTGGAAGGAATTCTCTTATGTCCAAATATGGCAATATTATGCACTTCTCTCATTGCTCAGTTTTTCCTCCATAAATGCGTTTGATTTTTATCAGATATCATCATTCCCGTCAGTGCCATCAGCCAGAAGGGATGATATGCGATTTCCATCAGATGCTGCTCCATCACACAGCACAGAAAAACTACCATCAGGATAAACATCCTTCCCGGCATCTGTGCTTTCATCAGCCGGAACATAATCCATACGGATAAAACTGTAAGCATAGCCAGAACCAGTATTCCGTACTGCAAAAGTATATTAATGTACGAGGAATCCAGGAAAAAATATTCCACACCGTCTTTCAGGTGAAGGGCTCCTCCATTTCCATTCATGACCACTTCCTGACCAAGAAGGGGGATGGAATAACGTTCAAATCCCTCATGTCCCTGTGACAGCCGCGTATTCAGGATTCTGTTCAGAAGTCTCATCCAGCCGTAATCCTGATTGTAAAGCAGTGCCAGAAGTATAGAGCCCACCGCACAAACCGGCATACAGAAAACACCTGCTCTCTGTATTTTCCTGTTTTCCTTCAGAATTTCTTTTTTCTTCAACAGGAAGAAAAGCGCCAAAATCCAGAGCCCCAGAGCGCTTGTCCTTGCTCCGCAGAAATACAGACAGAACACACCAAGACAGGCCGTAAAGATAATATCTCTGTACCGGATATTTCGAACCTTCAGCCACAGATAACAGGCTGCTGAAAAAAACACATGTGCTGAAAAATCTGTTGGATAAATACTTCCAAAAGATATTCTTGTGATACCGCCACGTTCTTTCTGGACATAAATAAGATTTTCGATTTTTCCGGTCAGTGCCGCAGCCATTGTGACCAGCAGGCATCCTGTGGATACCCACAGGAATACCCGGATCACTTTGTCTGAATCCACATCCCTGGCTCCAATAATCAGAACAGCCAGTTCCAGTACATATCTTCTCATATAGTGATGCCAGCAGAGAATCAGTACTCCGGCCGCAATTCCCGCAATCAGGATTTCATATAATTTCCAGGGCCGGCCGCAGGAAATCTTTGCAAATACGACCAGAACCCCAAAAATAAATACCAGATGCAGCTGTGTATCTGTCCATCCATAAGAAAACATGGTCGTATCCTTAAATGCCATTACTGTAATCATCACAAAGAAAAGCAGATACAGATTTTCGAAAATATTCTGTTTTTTTTCATCCGCTTTGCGGTATATACTCATTACTGTGTTCTGAATCATGATACTCCCAATATTATAATTTCACCATTAATTATTCTGTGGTACCAGATCAATGGAATTGTATTTCAGGCTGTCATAGCAGTCTATCCAGGTATAGTTCACCGGCTGATGTGTGGTTTTATCATATACCAGAATATGTAAGCCACGCTGCTCATTGGTCATTTCCTGACCATCCATGACAATCTGTGCAAGAGAATCTTCCAGTCCATTTCCTTCACTGATCACATTAAAGGAATGTCCGTCATAGCTGAAGTCATTCAGTGAAATCTTCATATCGGAAAATTCATCATTGCTTCCGTTTGTGAAGCTTAATTCTCCCAGATCATTTGCAAACAGGCCAACATAACTCTTCTGGAAGGAATCGTCTCCGTCAAATGCAGCAGTTACGCCAATCTGGCTCATTGCGTTCTGAATATCTGTATCCATGTTGCTGGTTCCCTCATCACCTACAGCCATGATAACCATATAGTTATCTTTATTTACCGCAAGGTTGTTAAAATATTCGATAATGTGCTGTTTTCTTTCTTCCTTCTTGTCCGTATATTTAAGGGAAATCCATTCTTTTCCATGGTTCTTGGAAAGTGGCGGATTATCATTTCCCTGATTGTTCCATGCATCGTACCAGATACGGTCTACAATACAGTCGTTTTCCTCATCATAAACAACAATATTCAGACCCGCTTCGTTTGATGCATAATTTACAGTTCCACTGGAAATCTCCGCTACCGGTGAAGCGTCATCTGCATCGTCTTTTCTTCCGTTGCTCTTCAAGTGGAAAGTTCTTCCATTTAATGCTGTATAATCAGCTTCCAGTGCCACACCGTCCTCAGAGGATTTGCTCTGCTCCAGGACCAATTCGGAAGTACCGTCTGTGTGCGTTTTTACCACTGCAATGTATCCGTTTCTAAATGCCTCCGGCGCAACGAGAATATCGCTGTGAATTCCCAGTTTGTTCAGCTCACCAGCGATATTATCAATCTCTTTGCCGTCATCTTTAACGGAAAACATTACTGTATAACCGGAATTTGACAGCACATTCAGATAATCACGGATAGAACTTCCATCCGCAGCATCACGGAAATATTTTGCAGTTTCCAGTGTGGCTTCTTTCTGTGCCAGCTCTTCTGGAGTTACAAAAGTAGTCATAAATCCTGTAATACCCTGCAGTTCTTCGGAATTATCCGTGTAGTCTGTCGGATTGAGCATAAAGTCTCTCTCCTCATCATTGGTCGGATTTTCACAGAAGAAGGCAATATTCTGTTCTTTTACTCTGTCTTCATTTCTAAGATATACATTACTCCAATAACTGTTGGTGCCAAAGCATACCGCTTTGATATTATACTCTTTCCAGTAATCCAGAGACTGCTGCATGGTCATGCCATCATTATCTGCTCTGAACATGATTTTCAGATAATCCTCAGCCTTATTAATATTATTCCATTCTTCAAAAGCTGCCGGAGTGTCCACAACAGCGATCGTCTTCTGTATAAGGCCTGCCTCATTAAGCATATCGTATAACGTCTGTTTGTCCATATCTTCTGAAACTTCTACCAAAAGCTGTAAATCTTCTTTGCTTTTGATATATTCCGCAATATTCTGGAAATCTATGCCATAGCTCTCACTGTATTCCACAAAACGTACACCCTGATTATAAAGTTCATCCAGCCTGGAATTTACCGCATCTTTATTATTATCGATACCACCAATTTTCATAATCTGTTTGACATCTGTCTGAGCGTCATTTCTCCAACAATTATCAATCCAGGAATTATCAATTAATCTTCCATATACGTTCTTTTCTACATCGTTACTCTTAGCTGAAGTCTCATATCCTTCTTTTGTTTTCGGACAAATTTGTACTGTTATCTTTGTTTCTTTATTAATCTTTTCAATAAGGTTTTCATCAACCTGTACATTCAAAACACCATCTTCAACTTTTCCATCTTTCAGAGCGGTTCCATTTACATAAACAATGGCATTATCCGGAAGATCCTCACCTTTGATTCCAAGTGTAAACGCTTCTTTCAGACGAATAGCATCACTGGTAATGCTTCTGCCATTCTTCACAAGCTCTGTAACCTGCGGAACCTTGATTTCGGAATCATATACCTCTATATCCGCTTTTTCGGAAGAGGAAGAGAAAAGTCCCATGAAATGTGATTTTGCATAGAAGGAAAGATCTCCTGTTCCTTCAACGGAGAACGCAACTTTCAGCTCTTTATCCGATTTCTCAATGATTTTCAGGTCTTCGACTTTCTGATTATCCAAATACAGGCTGTCCACTGCGGAAAGATTACTTCCTTTGATTACCAGCGGGTCTTCTTCCGTAAATACGGTGTTTCCGTCCAGCTGTTCCGGGATGCTTCTTACATCCAGAGATGGCTGTTTGCTTTTTGCTCCGGCAAAACCGATTCCTGCAACTGCACCTACTACCACAACTGCTGCCGCCACACCAATGACTACTTTTTTATTTCCGAAACCGGGTTTCGGTACTGTTCCTATAACTCCACCGGTACTAAGAAGCTCTCTTCTGAACTCTTCCATGGAGCGGTATCTGTCCTGGCCTTTTACGGCAAGTCCTTTCAGAAGAACCGCTTCCTGTTTCTTTGGCATGGATACCCCAAGCTCTGAAGGTTTTTTGAGGGTATCTTTCTCCACACGCTGGATGGATTCCTCCGGAACCTGGCCTGTGATGCAGAAATAGATGGTTGCTGCCATCGCATAGACATCGGTCCATACGCCCTGGTTTCCGTCTGTATGATACTGCTCAATAGGTGTATATCCCTTCTTTGCAATAACCATGTTACTGAGGCCTGTGTTTGCCTGAATTTTTGCACCACCAAAATCCAGAAGCTTCAGGGAACCGTCTCCGAGAACCATGATGTTATCCGGACTGATATCTCTGTGGAGAATTCCATGCTCATGGAGATTCTGAAGAGATGACATAACCGAATTCAGCTTGGAAGTCACTTCATTGACGTTCAGTTTTCCGCCCTGTGCTTTTACATATTCCTTAAGGTTGATTCCATCCAGATATTCCAGTACCATGTAAACGGTATCATTCTCATAGAAGAAATCATACACTTTTACAATTCCGGTAAGATCATCCAGATGTGCGATAATCTTTGCTTCTCTTTCGAACTTTTCACGATTCAGACGGTAGTACTGCTCCTGAGAGTCTCCCGCACTGGTGCTGACAGAGATGGAAGTAGAGGTACTGTTATCTCTGTACATATATCCCTGTACAAAAAATTCCTTGATTGCCACAACACGTTCCAGCATCATGTCCATGGCGATATAAGTAATTCCAAATCCACCTTTTCCCAGAACTTTTCCTACAAGATATCTTCCATTCAGCACTGTATACGGTGTCAGAACATATGGAGGCATCACATAGGTACTCTGATCAAAATGGCAGTGAGGGCATATATTCTGCTCCGGTTCTTTCTCTTTCATACAGTTAATACATAATCTTGAAAAATCCATGATATATTTCTCCTTCCCTTTCACCGGTATTATTCATCCTCTTTTTCCAGATCTTCCATAAACCGGGATTTTTTCCTCAGTTCTTCCCCGACTGTATCCAGGCCGAAACGTTCCACCAGAGTCTGCTCATAGGAAAACACATTGGTTCCCAGTCCCAGACGGTTTCCGTCAATCTCAGCTCCCAGTGCAGCCAGTGTTGTTGGAAAATAATCCAGTAATGTATATTCCCTTTTTTCTTTCTGCTGCGGTTCCACAGCAGAATTGATAAATGATGTATATACTCTCCGTTCATAATCATCGGAAACCGGGTCGCAGAAGTCCGAATCCATGGTTGTATGATCTCCGGTGAGAACGATGGTAGTATCTTTATAAAAATCCTGCTTTTTAATCCAGTCCACAAATTCACTGATCTGTCTGCTGGAACAGGAAATTACATTCGCATATTGGTTGTCTCCCCACTGGTCTTCACACTGTTCACAGACATAGCCGTCCTCAAAATGTGTGTCAACCGTAAGAATGGTTATATTAAACGGCTGGTCGCTTTTTGACAGCTCCAGCATTTTCTCTTTTGCAAAGGCAAAGGAACGTCTGTCCTCAAATCCCCACCAGACCTTATAGTCTTCCGGGATCAGTTTTCGTTCTTTTGCACTATTATAATCGATAATGTCAAAATTTCCATGCTGTTCAAAAAAATGGTCTTTTCCCGCAAAAGCAGCTTCTGATCCAAGGATAAATACCTGCTGGTATCCCTGCTCCTCCAGAATATCTCCCAGAGCTACCGTATTGGAAAAGAATCCTTCCCTTGTGTCCATTTCATTGGCATCAATACTTGTCTTTAACGGAATTCCGCAGCTCTGTCCAAAAATGGCACCCATGGTAAAACCGGTTCCCGGAACGACATAGCCGCCGTTGAGTTTTTTGTCAGTGCCTGAAAAATCTTCATTTTCCTGTGCAAGTGTAGTAAGTTCCGGAATATAATCATCCTCGAAACCACCGCCGTTCTTTTTGTCCGTATAAGTGGTTTCCATAGATTCCATGTAGATATATACGAGATTTCTTTTTTTCTCCGGAAATTTAATGTCTACCTTGGAAGGATCCACATAAAATCCATCGATCAGCTCGGAGTACTGCCCCTGTTCATCTAGGTAAGATCCAAAATCTATGCTGTTCCAGAAATTTACCGCAGAAAAAGCGGTCGTTCCTGTGGACGCAGCCAGGACAATTCCGCTGATACTCCAGAAGAGGCGTTTTTTCTTCAGAATACCGGTAATTACCAGTAACACTGCCGCTACAATCGCAATTACAACTGCCGGAACCGCACAGTTTTTTATGAATTCGTCAATCATTGCCTGATTTGTGCCCTCAAGAGGCGCCCGAAGGTGAAAAACCAGCTCATCGGCAGTAAGATGGTTCCATGTCTTCAGCGCCCACTTTGCGGAACAGGTGGCCAGCACTGCCACAAACGCCAGAACCGTAAGCAGTAAAACCACAAAACATTTCAAAATCTTCAAAAATACTCTGTTTTTTTTATCTTCTTTCATCTTTTTCCGTTTCTCTTTTCCAAAAATGTCCCTCTGATAAACGGTGCTGCCGCAAACAGAAACGGGTTTACATAAATATCTGTCAATCGTGGTTCTACAAAACAGTACATCAGTACGCAGAGAACCAGTATGATTCTTCCATCCTGATACTGAATTCTGACTGCCCTGCTCATAACAATCAGAATGACAAGTACCAGAATAAATATCAGAATGCCATAATTCATAAGAATTCTGGCGTAGGAATTGTCTACAAAATTATAGCTCTCCAGCAGGCTGTCCGTATTATCTGATCCACCAAATCCGACCCACTGGATATTTTTTCCAAATAAATGAACTCCGTAATTGCGGAAACCGGCTGTCATGTACTGAATCCTCTTGGTGAGAAGCCGATCCAACAGCTGTCCCAGACCGGTCCGGGATATGGCGCACATTCCCGCCATGACAAGCGTCATCAGAATGCCAAATCCATCCACAAGAAATCCCCAGACCCTGCCTGCAAAAATTTCTTTTTTTCCTGTTTTTTTTCGGACCAGACCGAAAATATAGACACCGGCTGTCATTACCGCAATCATCAGAAATCCAAATCTGGAATCTGTCAGCTTAAACAGAATCAGATTGAGGACTTCAATCAACAGCATATCCAGCAGTGAGAGTTCCATCTTCATAACCCAGCAGTAAAGTACCACGATAAAAAACAGATCGGACATCATGGTACTTGGATAGTTGAATCCAAGGGCATGGCGGATGGGAATATCCTGTCTCTTAAACATAAGATCTTCGATGACTCCATAAGCACACAGGCCTCCGGTCAGCATCACTGTCACGGAAAGCATGGTCAGAACTGCTTTTACGATATCATCCAGATCTATGCTTCCTGATGCCATTATAAATATGACACAGGCCAGAAACGACCGGTCTCCGCAAACAAGTGCACTGATGCCGGCCACTGCCAGTATCAGGAAACACCAGAGACTTCTTCTGATATCTGTAAGATACGGATGGAACCATTTTCCATCTTTAAACGCAATATGTTCATCTGCAATCAAAACAATTCCGAAATAAAAAGCGATATAACGCAGATAAACAAACAGCTCATTCCAGTATGAAGTTTCCACCAGCAGGGTTGTCTGCAGGATCGTCGGAACGCAGTACAGGAAAAGTCCTGTATAAAATAATTGGGATTTTAATTTCGTTCTGTTATTGTTCATTGCTTTCTATCTCATCTGTTATCTTTTTCAGGGAACTTCCTTCTCTAAGATGCTCTCCTGTTTTCTTTACATTCTGAAGCATCTCCTTGTATTCCTCTTCTGTCATCCGGTTTATCAGTTCCGGAATTTCTTCCAGGCTTTTTACTGTAAGGCCCAGTTTCTGTTCCCGTATCCATGGTGCAATGGCAGCCTGTTCCCATACGATCACAGGCATTCCACTGGCCAGATACAGGGATGCTTTGTGGGGATTGTTGAATTTCAGGTATCCTCCAAATGCGCCCTGGCATTCATGGACACTTCCTCCGTCCCAGACAAGTCCCCAGCCTTCCTTCATCACAGACGGAAGCTGCTCCGGTGTATACTGTCCTTCGTAAATCACCTGGGGATTCTTTTCGGTTTCCTGATAGTTGGGACCATACAGATGATATTCCAGATTTCCCTGCACCTGTTTCAGATCCTTCAGAAATCCGCATTTTTCTGCTTTCAGGTTTCCGGCAATGGCGATTTCATAACGGTTTCTTTCTGATGCAGGCTGAAATCCCGTAATTCGGTAATCAAACAGCCCCAGGATATGAATTCTCTGGAAGCTGTAACCTTTTTCCAGAAGATACTGTTTCATCTTTTCGTTATGGACAATCACTTCGTCGGCAAGCTCCAGAAATTCTTTTTCGGAAGCAAAAGTAAGACCTCTGAGACTTTCCAGATCGTGTATCAGAAGAATAATCCTGGTATTCTTCTTTTTCATTTTCCGGACAAAGGGTACTGCCAGCTGACTGACTTTCGGATACATGGCCAGGGGATACTGTATGATAATCCGGTTGTTGCTGTCGGCTACCTTGCTGACATGGTTCCAGTCAGACAAAGTCAGAACTGACATTTTTAACTTGTCCAGCGTTCCCTTTTCTTCACTGTGATGCACACAGACCGGCGTATAACCGCAGCTCTCCAGAATCTCTGCCACATCGTTGCGGGCTTTGGAACCGGCATGGTTTTCACGGCTGTTTTTCTCAATTACACAGAAGTTTTTCAAGTTTTTTTACCTCCGTATGAATATCATATCCGCCCTTTATAAAATTCTGCCGGATTACAGATTCTTCTTCTCTTCTGGATGTCTCTGCCATCTGAAGCAGGGTATCGGTCCACTCTTCCAGAGGCGCATCCAGGGAAATCCTTTTGCAGTTTCCATTTAATATACAGTTCTCCGGTACTGCCTGTTTTGAAGTTAGCATAGGCAAACCATTGGCCTGTGCCTCCAGAGCTGCAATGGGTGCGCCCTCAAACCTGGATGGAAATACAAAAAGGTCAAAGGCACTGAGCCACTGACAGATGTCCTGCTGCACGCCTGCCCAGTATATCTTTTTTTCGATTCCAAGTTCTGACGCAAGTTTTTTCAGTTTTTCCTCATCCTCTCCCTGTCCTACGAGAACAAGGCGGGCATCCGTTTTTTTCTTTCCCACACTGGCAAAAATCTTCAGAAGAAATTCCTGATTTTTCTGGAAATGGAGTCTTCCCACATTTCCCATGATATAGCTGTCCGCAAATCCCAGCTGCTCTCTTAACTGCTGCCGTTTTTTCGGATCAAACTGCATTCTTTCTGTAGAGATGGCATTGTGAATAATCTGCACCTGATCTTTCAGGGAATCCCTGTAAAACCAGTGGGACGCAGCTTCTGAGCATGCCCAGTAATCGGTAGCATATTTCTGGATTACAAGGCGGTTCAGATGGTGAAGAACTCCACGAAGCCGGGAATCCATGTTTTTTGAATTGTGGCTGTGGATAATCCGCTTCGGGATTCCGTATTTTCTGGCATATTTCAGATAGTCAATATTCGCAAGGCTACTTACATTGACCCATATGCATTCATATTCTTTTCCATGATTGCCGAAAAACATCTGAATTTCCTGTCTGTATTTCCCGTAATTTTTGCTTCTGGCAGTAAAGTGGATCATCTTGCAGCCTCGCTGGATCAGTTTGTCTTCATAGGCCACTTTTTCGTAGGAATTACATAAAAAATCAAATTGAAATTCCGCCAGATTCATTTCCGATATGTAGTTATACAGAAAACTTTCCACCCCTCCGGGGTTTTCTGTCATTCCAAATACCAGTATTTTATGCATAATTTCTGTCCCCTTATTTCCTGCGCTGTCTGTGTCTTACCCCGGCGATCAGCTGCACCATCCTGTATAAATGAAGCTGAATACAGATCAGGGTTACTTTTCTTGTCATTGAAAAATTCTCAGGATGTACATTTTTCAGCGAATTTCGAAACATTTCTTTTTTCAGCAGTATGCGGAAATTCTCTATCCGCTTCTTTCCGGTTACCGGATTCTCCGGATGAAAAGAATAATTTACGGCAATCAGAAGAAGATGATACAGAACACAGCTGTCATATTCATCCTGAAGTCTTGCCATAACTTTTTCTTTTTCCAGGTCCATGCGGATTTTTTTCATTCCGTCTATGTAGCGTCCGGCATAATCCTCACGGAAACTGTGCACTGCAGAGTCGGAATTATAGCAGTAATAATAGCTGTTATATGGCACATTCCAGATTCTCGGATTCTTCAGTGCCACTCTTAACATAAATTCCGCATCTTCCGCTGCTGACAGTTCTGTGTCAAAACGGACTCCTGTTTCCTGAAGCCATTCTCTCCGGTACAGCTTGGCCCATACAAAGCCTGCTCCTGACTGAGGTTTCAGAATATCCTTCTGGAAACAGACCGGATTCATGGCTTCCATTTCTTTTTTGTAATAATGGCGGCTGCATTCCTCTCCCTGTATCATGGAGTAATCCATAACTGCCAGATCTATTTCTTCTTTTTTCAGCAGGGGACAGACTTTCCTAAAAGCATCTGCACAGATGTAATCATCTGCATCCATGAAAAAAATCCACGTTCCGCCGGCATGGTCAATTCCGTAATTTCTTGCGGCGGAAACTCCCTCGTGCTGTTTTTCATAAAAAGAGATTTTAAATTCCGCTTCCCCGGCAAACGCCTGGATTGCCGGGTTTGAACAGACTTCCTGATCTGGTCCGTCTGCTACCAGAATTACTTCTTTCCGAAGATCCTGAATCTCCTGCACGCTTTTCAGGCAGCGAAGCAGAAGTTCTTCCGAAACCTGATATACCGGAATGATAATACTGAGATCTGTGTCAGAAACTTGAGTCATACTTTTCTCCCAAAAACTTAGCCTTCAGAAATGCTTTTCCCTTGTGGAACCAGTTTACTTTTTCCATGTACAGAACCGGTACTTCACAGTAATGAATGTGATTTTTTTCGATCCATACATCCAGAAGAAGTTCGCCCACACGGCCGATCAGTCTTGCCTGATATGGATTATAGGTGGCAGGATCAATCTGTTCCTCTAGTTCCAGAAGCAGTGGAAACAGCCACTGACAGTATTCATCACAGATTTCTCTTTTTGCGATGAACATGTTATACATGTGCGCGCTTCTTCTTTTCATTACTTTATCAAAGACTGGCACATAGGATTTTTCTTTTTCCAGTAAAATATTTCTCATACACTCCAGATGCTCCGCATAATGGGTATGAGAATAATGGGTATATAACGTTTCAATTACATAATATCTTTTACGTGGAAGTATAATATCATGCTTTTGCAGGAGCCGAATCACTTCCGGCTCCTGCAAAATATAATTCATACGGTTTCTGCCATGGCACTTCTTAAGTGACCGAAAGTACCTGCGGTAGTGTACCATTCCTACGTATTCTGAATCCGTATTTTTCCAGAGCCAGTACAATCCTGTCAGTTCACAGAAAAACGGATTTTTGTCTGAAATATTATCTCCTGTATCATCGCCCACATACTCCGAGAGCTTCTGCGTGTGTCGGCTTTTTCCTACATGTAAAGGAAAATATCCTGCCTGTGTCGGCATCTGGAATTTTTTGTGAGTTGCCACAGCAATTTTCAGTTTATTCTTTTCTTTCATTTCTCCCATCCATACTTAGAGTCACAGAATGGCACAAATACTAATTTTGTTTTTCCAACGGATATCTCATCCCTGTCTTTTAATTCTGCACTCGTTAAAACTACGTTGTCGTTTACATAAAACAGTTCATGTGATTCACCTGGCTGAGCAAAGAACTTTCTTTCTTTTGGTTCATATGTAATGATAGCATGTTTGGTACGGGACACACTGTCATCTCCCTTAAGGCAGATATCCATATCGGAAGCACGGCCCACAAAGTTCTTACCTGCATACAGGCAGAAACTGTGTCCGTAGTTGGTTCCCTCCACACATACAAGCCAGCCTACTACCGGTTTCGGATTTCTTACGTTTCCTGAGAATGACGGATTGGTTGTAACGTTGTCTCCTGCCGGAATATCTGTCTCCGGAAATCCTCCGAAATACGGCACTGTCTTGCCTTCATCGTAGGCTTCCTGAGCAGCGGTACGCTGATTCAGCGGTGCGGTTGGTGTCGCTGTAGGTGATGTGTATCTCATTGGCTGACGCTCGGAAATATGATCAATGGGCATTGTCCTGTCATCATTTCCATTTCCGCCGTAGCCATATCCTGATCCCTGTGCAGGAATAAAGGAATCGGTCACTCTGTCTGTATCATTGAAAGAATTGCTGGTTACACTCTGGCAGTACGGACAGCTTGTGTACTGTTCTGCATCATAATAATGTCCATTCGGGCACTGTGTTAATTTTGCTCCCATTTTTTAGTCCCTCCTTTTTCAGCCTAAAATCATTTCGTTGCTTCCCTGACCAAGAGTAAGTTTTGTTCCTTTCGGAAGTCTCTGGGTCACGCCTTTTTCCAGTTTCTGTGAATCGTTTACGATTACTCCGAATGTTGAATAATCGGTTACATAATAAGCACTTGTACTTCCTTGATACTCATATTTAATGGAGCAGTGTTTCCGGCTGATATCCTGTTCTGTGAGAATGATCTGGCAGTACTGGCTGCTTCTTCCGATCATGATCTCCTGTTGTGAACGGATATCCACTTCATTGCCGCTGAAATTTCCTTTTGTGAAACGAAGCGTTCCCACCGGGCTGAGGCCGGTTGTCGGGATCTCGTCATTTACTTTTACTCCGATTTTTACTGTATCTTTATTTTTATCATCAAGTTCTTTTTTCCAGGAATCATCTTTCATATAACCAGGATCAATGGAGTCAATATTAATATTTACATTTACATTCACTCCGCCTGCACTGTTGTTATATGCCTTACAGATTCTGTTTGTATTGCTGATCAGCAGATAAAGTGCAACGTAAGGTCCGATACCGAACAGAAGGACACCAACCAGTATCCATAAAAGATAAGTACTTCCCTTTTCATCAATCTGCAGACCATATTTCTCACCGACATGTTTAATGCGGTTACCCTGCTTATAATACCAGAAAAATGTATAAATACCAAGTGTAATAATGCTCAACAAAATAACAATAATATAATTTGGAGATGTAAATTCGTCCTCATCCTGCACCGGATTGCAGGCTGTATTGATATCATTGTTCATTTTATACAAAAATACAAGCTGATAAATTCCAAGTGTCAGTATACCGAACAGCAGAAATTTCCACATCCGGCGCTGATCATTTAATCTGTTTTCGTAGTTCATACTCTTTTCCTCCTCAGTCCCACTCAATCCTGAATTTCAGGTTTCCTGCTTTTATCTCATCACCGGAATGCAGCGGATACTTCTTCTCCACCGGCATTCCGTTAACTTTTGTTCCGTTTCTGCTCTGCAGATCGTGGATAAAAATTTTTCCGTTGTCGTATTCCAGTACAAAGTGCTGTTTCGACATCATGGGGTCGTCACAGTAAATATCACATCCGGATGCCCTGCCGATAATGGCGCTTCCACGGAGCTGGTATTCCATTCTCTTCGGTGTATCTTTTCCGTTGCTGATCCAGATGATTATATTTTTTCCTGGTATCTGATCCATGTGAATGTGTTTTCGTTCTTCTACCTCATCTGCCTGCACTACCTGATCCTCAATGATCAGTACATTTTTCTTCTTTTTGATATTTTTCAGAACAACCAGTACTACCACAATAAGTATCACAAAGATTAGTGTCAGCACCAGCGGCCACCATTTCAGGATCAGATCCATAACGGATGTTTTTGGCTTTGGCCAGTCTGTTGACAGTGTTACTTTTGTCTGTGCAAGAGGATTTTTTTCATTGGACTGGTCTGTGATATTTTTAAGCTGGATTTCGTAATCCGCTTCATAAAGATCCTCCTCAAACAGAAGGGTCACTTCTGTTTTGGCGTTTTCTCCGGCTACTACCTGTTTTACAGGAACGGCTTCCCCGTCTCTTGTCACCGTGTAGTTACCTGCATCTTTTGCATTTTCCACCGGTTTGGTAAAGGTAATGGAAATGCTGTCCGCCTTTTCGCTTGTTACGGATTTGATTTCCGGTGCGGTTTCATCTTTCTGGCCTCTGCTTACCAGAACAGAACAGGTATCTGACATATTCCCTGCACTTAAAAACTTAAGCACAAAATCTTCTTTTTTGTTGCTTACCCGGTTGCTGGAAGCCTGGAATCTGGCACGGTAACTGTTCATTACCGCATCCCGTACTGTATGGAGGCCATCCAGAGCTGTTCCGCCATCTGCGACGGTCCATGGCACACCTCCGGTATTTCTGGCCATAGCTGCAAATTTGCTTCTGTAATTCTGGGTCTCTGCTTCTGTATCCCCTTCGTTATTTTCCACTGCCATGGTATAAACAGGAATTCCCCGGGATTTCAGCGTGTTTTCTGTGCTTTCTGCATTTCTTGTATCATCGGCACAGTCTTTTCCATCGGAAATCACGGTGATGATTCTTCTCTTTTCGGAACTGTCTCCCACTTTCCAGATCATATCTGCCGCAGTGTTAATCGCATCAAATAATACCGTATTGGCATTGTCATTCTGTAATCCGTTAATAACTGCCGCAGCACTCTGCTGGTCCTCGGTTCCGCCCAGAACCTGTGTAACCTCATTTCCGAAGGTAAGAAGAATCAGGCTGTCATTTTCCCTTAACTCTGAACGGAACTGTGTAAGGGCTGTTTTGATGTCTGTAAAACGTTCTCCTGTTATGGAACCGGAAATATCCAGCAGAACATAATATTCAACCGCTTCTCCTGTTTTCGAAAAATTTTCCACATCTTTCAGCGTCAGCTTTTCGCCGCCAAGATATGCCTCCAGTTTGTTGTCTCCCTGGGAACTTCTGTAGTATGCCGTCACATCCGGCATGTTGATGTAGAGCTGCTCGATTCTGTAATCGTCTCCTGCACCAAACACAGGAATTACACTCAGCAAAATACACCAGATCACTGCCAGAACGGCTGTCATTCTTCTTTTCTTTTTCACTCCCACTGATGCCCCTCTCTGCAAAATGGTATAAACTCAAATTTGCTTTTTCCTATTGTAATCACATCTCCCAGTTTCAGAACTTCGTTCTGTTTTACGAGATGATCATTCAGATATGTAAGACCGACGCCTCCGTCCACAAGAAAGAATTTGTTGGACTTGTTATCGTATACAACAGCGCAGTGCTTTTTCCGCGAGATCATCATATCCTGCGGCAGATAAATATCCATATCCACATCTCTGCCTGCCCAGTTCATTCCATGGGTGATCCGGTAATCTCTGCCCCTCTCCGGGCCTTCCACACATACCAGCCAGCCGGTAACACAGGATACCCCTTTTGGTCCGGTATAAAACGCCATGGTCACCTGATCATCGGTTGCAGAAACTCCTGCGGAGATTCCACTTCCTGCGTGCCCCAGAAAAACATCCTGGTCGCCTCCCACAGGCATTGCCATAGTTACCGCTTCATTGATATTGTCATTCTGAACCCGGAATACAGGAGTTGCCTGGATTTTCTGCTGCAGCTGGGAAGTTTCCTGGCTCTTTTTTTTGCAGTATGGACAGCTGTCGTATTTTGACAGATCATAAAAATGTCCATTCTCACATTTTATCAGTTCCATATTTTCCCTTCCTCTGCTCTTTTACTCAATATATACACAGATTGCGGAACAGTTGTCCATGTCCGCATCTCCTGCATGGGTCTTTACTGCTTCTGTCATATTTTCCAGCCATGTTTCCACATCCGGGCTCTGTGCAAGAATCTCTTCCATCTCCGCATCTTCTATGTTTTCCCAGAATCCGTCGCTACAGAGAAGAAATGCGTCTCCGCTTCGGATACGGATCTGCTCCGATGCCTCGCAGGGATTTCCGTCCCATGGATAACCAATGGTATGAAGCAGGCTGCTCCGGTCCGGGTGATGACGGATTTCTGATTCTTTAATCTGTCCGATATTTACCAGCATCTGTGGTACACTGTGGTCTTTTGTATGTGCCTCAAAACGGTTTTTCCGGAAAAAATACAGCCTGGAATCCCCTACATGGGCCCACTGTGCGGTTTTTCCTTCAATGTCCAGCACAACCATGGTGGTGGCCATTCCTTTTTCCGGATTCTCTTTTTTTTCTGTGACAGATTCCTGGGCTGTTTCAAAAAGTTCTTTCAGAAATGTTTCTCCGGAACCTGTACTTTCCCGCCCTGTATCTTCTGCACTGTCCACAGCTGTCTGGGATGCAAGTTTCCCGTCTCCGCAGCCGCCCAGACCATCTGCCAGTATAAAAAGTTTTCTTCGGTCTGTATCCAGTATTTTCAGGCTGTCCTCATTATAAGGCCTTGTACCGTCAAAACTGACGCTGGCATATGTTATTCTGTGAGTTTTTTTTAAGAAATCAAACATTTATGCCTCTTTTCCACTGTCCTCCATCAGTGTTTCATATGTGATGGAAGAAATTTCTGATTCATCTGCATCTTTTTTATTGTAAAGAACGCTTAAAAGGTAGCCTTTTTCTGTTTTTGCGTTGTATATGCCGACTGTGGTGATTTCCTTATCTTCTCCCACTGATCCGGATAGCCAGATCCGGGTTATGTTATCGTTTTTCTCTGTTTTTTCCTGAATGGCGGAAAGGATATTCGCATCGTCCTGTTCTACGTCAAGCCGATCAAATAACTTTTCATTTCCTTCTGTCAGCTGTTTTTCAAGATATGCCTCACAGTCTGCAAGAGTGAGGGTATTTGCAAGAGTCAGGGTATCAGCAGGCTCTTCTTTTATTATTTTTTCCTCCGCCTGCAGCTGCTCTGCTATGTACTTGCTAACCTCGTCCACACCATTTTTTATATCTGTGTCATAGTCATCTTTATTGTCTTTATCACGGATGACATATCCATAGTCGTCCTCTGCTTCTTCTCTCTGATCTTTTTTGTCTTCGCTCTCTCCGATACGAAGAAGCAGTTCCCTGCTGGATTTGTTGTCATTGTCATTATAGTTATCCGATTCACTGTTTCTGTCAAGGGCTCCCTGAACGATCTTTGCAAGATCCGTTTCTTTCTCGTCGTTTTCCCGGATATATACTTTATCGGATATCCGTTTATATACGTCTCCTACAATAAAGAGTTTTGCATATTCCGGAAGATTGTCCACACCTTCTATTTTACCGGATTCACTGGAGCTGTAACTGCTGCCGTCATAGCCACCAATACCTGTGATCTGCACAACGGTATTTTCCGGAATTTTATTTTTCAGATTGTTTTCAAGTTTTTGAAATTCCTCTGCCTGATCCGAAGTTTCTGTCACTTTCGGTGTCGGAGTCGCAATTGCTTCCGTTACTGTTGGTGTCACGGTTTTCGGTACCGGTGTTTCTTCTGATTTCTGTTCATTTTTCTCTTTCTTATCTGCTGATGCAGTTTGGTTTTCTTCTTTTTCATTATCTGCATCTGCAGTTACTGCATTTTCTTCCGTTTTTGTATCCTGGTTTCTCAGATTCAGATACTGAAATCCCAGCACACCTGTAGATCCGGCAAAAATAACGGCTGCCGCAAGACTGATATGAAAAGCTGTCTGGTATTTTTTCAGCTTTCGGTCTCTCCCTCTGGAGTTCTGGATATTTCGAAAAGAGTTCTGTTTCTCATTTCTGTCCACGTTTAATCCCTCCCCTGTTTCCTGCCGCCGGCTGTTTTCAGATATTCCGCAAGGCTGACTGGCCGGCTTTTTGAATCTGGATCGGCAAGAATATTAATTTCTCTTTCCATCTCCGCATTTCCGGTTTTCAGAGGTTTTTTTCTCCGCTGTGGCCGGTTGCTGTATGGAATTGCTTTTCCTGTATACAATTCATATTCCAGGATTCCCAGTGAATACAGATCTGCATTCATCCGGACTTCCTTTCCTGAAAGCACCTCCGGTGCTATATAATCTTCTTCATAACGGATCACTCTCCCACCGGTTGCCTGATACATTTTGTATTTGGCTTTTCCAAAATCCAGAAGACGAATTCCTGTCTCATCAATATAAATATTATCCGGCGAAAGATTATAATGCCCGATTCCTCTTGCATGTATTGCTGTTATTGTATTGAAAATTTCATTCAGTACATTTTTTTCGGAAATTCCCATCTGTTCAAAACCCATATCCATCAGGTCACGAAGAGAAATTCCTGTAAGATATTCCATCACTGTATAAATGGTATTGTTTTCTTTTATTACTCTGTAGACATTTACAATCTGTTTAATGTCCTGATTATAATGAAGCTTCATTGCTTCACTTTCAAAATCCAGTTTTCCTGCTTCAAAAAGATTTTTTTCCCTGCCGGACCGGCAGACTACTTCATTTCCTGCTCTTCTGGCAAGCCGTCCAGGGAAATATTCCCGGATGGCCACGCATCTGCGAAGCACTCCATCCCATGCCAGATATACAAAAGAATAGTCGGAACAGCTTAATGGACGGCCAATCACAAATCTTCCCTGCAAAACAGTTTCCGGTTTCAGGATATCTTCCGGCAGCTTCTGTGCTCCGTTCATTTCTTCTTCTGAAAATCCGCACCTGGGACATCTGCTGTTCTGTTCATTGTATTCACTCATACAATTCATGCATCTTTTCACTCTGTTTCCTCCAATCAGCTGTTCAGTTATTTCCAGATCCCAGGCTGTATCTGACTGCAATTACTGTTGTGTTGTCCTGTTTACACTCTCCAAGACGCTGTGCCTCTTTGCACAGACGTTCGGCAGCAATCGACATGTTTCCACCGCTTTCCTCAACAATCGCCTGGATCTGAACTGCTGTGAGGCTTTTGTAGAGACCGTCGCTGGCAAGAATTACGATGTCTCCCTGATTCATAAGTATTGTCTGGCTTCCGGAATCCACAAGGGGAAGTCCTCCAATGCCAAGAAAACTGATCAGCGCTTCTCCACGTCCGTTCATGCTTTCTTTTTTTGCTTCCTCCACCGTGATTTTCCCGGAATTCAGAAGCTGTTCCAGCCTGAGATTGTAGTTGTGCATCCTGGTTACCGTGTGGATTCCCTGTGTATCCAGATAATAGATTACGCTGTCCCCTGCACTTGCCCAGTACATGCGGTTATTTTTTATAAGAACGCCTACAACTGTGGAACCACTGTGAAGAATGTTTCCCGCCTCATCGGTAAGGCCTGCCACCGCTTCATCCGCTTCCACAAAAGAACGCTTCAACCATTCCGAATACTGTGTTTCATCTGTCACAAAACTGTCCGCAAAATTTTTGAAAATTACATCTACCGCTTTCCGGCTAGCCCGTTCTCCACCGGACATGCCACCCATACCGTCACATACTACAGCCAGAATTGTATCATCCCCTTTCCATGCATACTGCATGGTATCCTGCTGGGATTTTCTGTCTCCTATGATTGTATAACACCCTACCTGAATCTGCTCTTTTTTCATATTGTCTACCTGCTTTATCCATAACTTTCTGAAGCATTCAGAGGAAGAATCCTATCAGCATCAGTATTACAAATATTATCGTACAAACCATTGCAATCTTCTGCACAGTCTTATTTTTCTGCCGGATTTTATTCTCCTCAGATTCTTCTTCCTGATCTCTGGGAATCAGATGTTTGGAAGATTCTACCGTTGTCTTGTCTATGGTATCCGGATTCGCCGCTTTCAGTGCCTCATAAAAAGATCTCATGTCCATATACCGGTCTTCTGTACGTAAAGCCAGGCCTTTGAGAATTACTTTCTCTGTGGCACTGTTCATATCCGGACAGAAACGGCCAGGTTTTTCCAGATGGTCCTGCTCCAGTCTGGACAGAGATTCCTGTGGAACTTTTCCGGTAACACATCTGTAAAATGTGGCTGCCATCGCATAGACATCCATCCAGGGGCCTATCTTATAGCTCTGCTGGTACTGTTCCGGCGGAGCATATCCTTTTTTTACGGCAATCATCCTGCTGGGTCCGTTTACCTGCTCCTGGAAGGAATATTTGGCTCCTCCCAGATCCATGATCTTCATCCAGCCGCTTTTCAGATAGCGGATATTGTCAGGGGCAATATCTCTATGATATACCCCTGACTCATTCATATCAATCATTGATTTCATCACCGGTCGCAGAAACTGAAAAGTCTCATGAAAAGAAATCCTGTTGTTATGTTCTTTTAAATACTGGGAAAGATCCTGTCCCTCCAGATATTCCATCACAATGTAGGCGGTATTGTTTTCTTCAAAATAGTTCAGAAAGTTTACAACGCCTCTTTTCTCCTTAAGATTATGAAGCAGCTGCGCTTCATGAAGAAATTTATCCTTACAGATATGGTAATATCTCATGGATTCCTGGCTGCTTTCGATCAGAACGGTTTTTCCCTTCTGTCTGTTCAGCAGTCCCTGTACAAAAAGTTCTTTGATTGCAACACGCTGGCCGGAGATAAGATCTAGGGCAAGATATGTAATACCAAAACCACCTTCTCCAAGGCATTTTCCAATCAGATATCTTCCCTGCAGGATCGTAAAAGCCGGAAGCTGATGGGGATTATTTACATATGTGCCTCTTTCATATCCGCAGGAAGGGCAATACCTTGTTGTCTCATCCATTGTATGCATGCAGTTTACACAGATGTTGTTCACATCTATAACGTTGCCCATCGTTTCTCCCCTCCTATACCAGAAGCAGCTGTCCGCCGTTGGTAATTCCATAATCTCTCAGACATCTTTCCGGGGAAAGAATCTGTTTGCTTCTCACGTCGCAGAGACATAATTCACTGACATTTCCTCCCATTTTGCTGGATTCTTTCTGGCAGATTATGGTTGCCATTTCTTCTATTACCATTGCAATTCCCAGACCTTCATCGATTTCCATATCGTAGGTCTTTTCATATACCGGTACATATACATCTACAATTATCATTTTTCTGCATCTGCTTTCCCAGCAAGTGGAATAATCAACCGTGTAGAAGTAAGTTCCCCATCTACAGACGGCAGCATTGCCACTCCTGTTTTCTGAACCTTATTCTGTTCCTTATATGAAATATAATCAAAATTGAGAATGTTCTGTGCACCTACATTTCCGCCGAGATGCAGACCTTCTTTCTTTTTGACCAGGTTATTGTATATTGCGTTTCCTTTGACTTTCGTAATCTCATCCGGCGTATACGCGGAGATAAAGTAAATTCCCAGGCCTGCACCTTTTTCTGTGATGTTTTCCAGGAATCCTGCCATAAGCGGCACATCTTTTTCCGGATACATAATATGGTTGATAAATTCCGGAAGATTACTGATCATCATGCAGGAAAGACCCATGGATGCCATCTCCTGATAGATCTCAAGATCGCTCTTTCCGGCTGCTTCCATCTCTTTTTTGCGTCCGTTTTTCTCAATGATCTCCGTCTGCCATTCCATGAACGCATCGTACATTTTTCTGTCTGTATCAATGAATACGGCATTGTTTTCTGCTGCGGCCTCTTTGAGTTTTCCTGAAAAATCTGCCACATACATCTTCATTCCTGTCTGTGCTCCCATCTTCATGAGAATCTTAAGGAGATTTTTCTTTCCTGTCTTCGCACGGCCGGAAATAAGATAGCTGAAGATCCTGTGAAGATCCAGCGCATACGGATTGGCATTATCCGCATCGTATCCGATGGGAAGAAGGTGTCCGCTCTGAAGCTGCTCTTTTACTGCATCCAGTTCGATAAATTCATCAAGGACCGGCTCATCCGGGATTACAGGAACCTGTTTTGCTTTTTTGCCATGCCATGCTGCATTCAGGCGCAGACATTCTTTTTCGATTTTTTCGATACGTGAATAATCGTCTTCGGCTTTCACTGCAAGTGCTGTCTGATATTCCAGAACAACATCGCCCTGTTTTACAAGTCCACGTCCCTTTACGCCTGTTTCCGGAAGAACCTCAATCTGCATGGTGTGAAGAAGATCCATATACTGGAATTTGTCTCCCATTTCAAGGCAGATGACATTTTTGATGTTTCTTCCTACATTGTTTGAGATCTCGGTAAGCCCGAATCCTGCTGCGGAAATAACAAGGTAGATTCCGCAGGCTGCTCCGTCTCTGGAAAGGTGTACCATCTGTTCCTCATAAATATTTCCGGTCTTTTCCCTGAAACTGGAATACTGGTCAATAAATACAAAGACTGCCGGTACTTTCACGCCCATAGCCTGAACATACTGCTCGTAGTTACCACCTTTGAAGAGTTTTTTCCTCTCTTCCATAAGTTCTGTGAGCATATTAAAAAATCTGGAGATTTTTTCGGTATCATGCTCGTACATCACACCGCCCACATGTGCGGATTTTTCGAATCCACGCATGGCATTGCTGGAAAAGTCGATGCAGTAAAGGTTCACATATTCCGGAGAATATCTGTGAATCAGGGAGTATGCCAGTGACTGCAGGAAAACACTCTTTCCGGTTCCTACGGAACCGATTACAATCAGATGGCCCATAGCTGCAAAATCAATTTCCAGGGTACGCTGTGCCTGATTAACCGGGTCATCGCAGAGACCGATCGGCGCTTTTAAGTTCCACTTCTTCCATGTCGGCCAGGAACCTGCGTTAAATGTAGTCTCGCAGTATCCGGAAAGCTCTTCCAGATAGAGATTTTCCGGAAGGACAGGCAGCCACAGAAGGAATTCATGGTCATATCCACGCTCTTTTGCAACTTTTCCAAGATATTCCACAACAGCATCCAGCTGGGTTTTCTGTTTTGTTTCCGGTATCTTGACGGAATGTGCACTTTCTTCCTGAATGATATAATCTACTTTTGCACCAGTGCTTCTGTCGTTTGCCATGCAGCAAAGTCTTACGATATTTTCCATTCGCTGGAGGCCATTTTCACCGGAGGATACATTGACGTTGTTCTTTATGAGATTATCGGTTACTTTCTCCGCACACTGTCTTAAGAGTACCGGGTTGTTCAGAAGGTGTTCCGGAGTATTGCCATCTGCAATTACCTGTTCCGCTGCCTCTACGAGTTTTTTCAGCCACATTGCCTTGGCTTTTTCCTGTCTGTGCATCTTCATACGGTTTCCGACGATGGCAGTTCTTCCGTGAATGGTCATCATACGGACGGTTTCATTTCCGTTGTCTCCTCCGTCCTCATCGTATGGAGCACCACTGTAACCGGACTGGAACAGCTCATAAAGCTCATCATTTCCTACCTGCAGGTATCCACGGCCTGCCTGGGTGATGTAAGCTGCATCCGGTTTGTGAAGCATGTCGTTACTGTCCTGCTTGTCCTGTACGCGCAGACACAGACGGAATTTGGAGTTACTCCAGATATTGTCATCTACTGTACCGCTTGGTTTCTGTGTGGCAAGAATCAGATGTACCCCAAGGCTTCGTCCTACCTGAGCAACACTGATCAGCTCTCTCATGAAGTCAGGCTCTTCTCTCTTAAGTTCCGCAAACTCATCGATGATGATAAACAGATGCGGTACCGGAGTCTGTGCTTCATTGGATTTGATCAGTTTGGTGTAGGCGTTGATATTGTTTACACCATAATCGTTAAAAATCTGCTGTCTTCTGCGGTTTTCACTCTTTATGGATACCATTGCACGGTGGATCTGGTTTCCGGAAAGGTTGGAGATCTGTCCCATCATATGTGGCAGGCCTGAGAACAGATTGGCCATTCCACCACCTTTGTAGTCAATGATAAAGAATCCGATATCATCCGGGCTGTAATTGATTGCCAGGGACAGCATGTAACTCTGCAGGGTTTCACTTTTACCGGAACCTGTTGTTCCGGCGATCAGGCCATGAGGTCCGTGATATTTTTCATGAACATCCAGATAGCAGAGGTTTCCGCCTGCTTTTTTTCCGAGAAGACCGCGGATGGAATCGTAGGTACGGTTTTTTGCCCATCTGGTGGCAACGTCCAGCTCTTCCAGTTTACTGATTCCCATCATATCAAAGAATGTTACAGAGGACGGAATTTCTCCACCGTTCTGCATCTCTTCCACTTCAATGTCAGACAGTTTCCGGGCAAAGCTTTCAACCGATGCGTTGGTGATATTGTCAAAGCAGACACTGATCCGCTCCTGCTCTTCTCCACGTACGGAATATACTCCTGTAAATTTGCCGCCGTCATGTTCATTGGCAATAATGTATTCACAGCTGTTTGGAAGATCTTCAAATTTTTCTGCCAGAATAATGGTGATCAGGCCCAGCTGCGGGTCTTTGTCGAAGACATATTTACTGATCAGCTCATTGTTCAGCATGGAAATATCACTGACAACCAGAACGTATAATGGCAGGGGAGCTTTTTCTTCCCCGTAGGCTTTTTCTTCTTTTCTTTCACGGAGAAGCTGAGTCAGTTCATAGTAAACGTCTGCAACTTCTTCCGGCTCATCTGCCACAAAACGGAATTTCCGGTCTGTGGACCAGGTATGCGGGAACCACCGGAATGAACGGAAACACTCCTGCTCCGCTCCCAGGTTTTTGTTGTATGTAAGTACCATTTTTACATCTGTATAGCTGTTGGCAGCCGCAATCTGTGTCAGAAGAACACGGATTACTTCATAGGCTCCCTGCTTTTTGGAGCCGCCAAGAACACCTATCAGAGAATGAGAAAGAAGATCTACACAGATCGGGACATCCTGCATTTTTTCGAACTTCTTCCGGATCTCTTCCGGTCTGTCTGCAAGAGCATCTTTGTAAAGCATAAAGCGCTCCGGCGGAATATTTACCGGTGATGGAAATGGCAGGGCACCGATTCCCAGTCGATGGTACATAAAATCGGCATGTGTCACATTACGGTTCCAGAGTGTGGAATTGTTATCCCGGAGGGCACAGATCATGTCTGCGGAAGGATACCGGTCATTTAAGATCTGGATATCTTTTTCGTACTGTTCTTCAATTTTCTTTTCGATATCTGTAAGGTATTCCGCATAGGCTTCTGTTCTGTGCGCTTCTGTTTCCACGCGGACTTTTGCATCGTATTTCAGACGCACGCCGCCCCATACAGCTCCAAGTACCGCAGAACCAAATGCGGTAATAAGTCCTGTATACATAAAGACAGAAGAATTACTTCCGCTTCCTACAATAGACAGCACACAGCCCAGTGTCATGGGGATCGCCATGGTAAGGGCCGGGCCTACTGTGAGATACCAGGGAGCTCTTCTGGAATTGTCTTTTCCGGGAGGCCCCTCGATAACATAGGGTTCCACGTCGATAACTTTCAGATTTCGTGGAATTCGGTTGAAATATTTCTTTTTCTTTTCGGAAACAGGGTCCGGAGCTGCTGCTATTACAGCATCCATAATGTCTCCGCTTTCCAGTGGGACAATTACATCTTCTTTAATGCGGAAAGATCCTCCCGGTTTTTCAAGTGCAAGGAAATTTCCCAGAAATACCATCTTCAGTCCAATGATGTTGATGGTATCTCCATACTGCAGCACATGCATCTGTTTGATCCGGTTATGGTTGACATAAACACCGTTTCTGCTCATGTCCCTTAAAATATAGTTCATATGGTTCATTTCAATGGATGCATGGATGCCCGAAACCAGTCCCATGGAATCGTAGCAGATGTGGTTATCCTTGTTTTTTCCGATGTAGATTTTTCCTTCCGGTGGCAAAAGATATTTCTTGTATACAGTAAAACCGCCTGTTTTTTCCTGTATCATAACTGCAAAATTTAATGTATTAAACAGTTCAAGATTCAGTGCCTCTCCATTGTGCAGACCTTTTCGGATATAGCTCTTTCCGTTCTTTACGATTCGATAATTTTCACCCTGGACAAAACGCCATTCTCCGTCCACAATTTCCATTCTGACCAGAACATCATCGGAAAGTGAAAATATTTTCTGCTGAAGTACAATTGTATAATCGGCATTATCAATTGCAGGAAGTATAAAATCCTGATATATTTCCTTGCTGTATATTGTCAGTACATAGCTCATATCTTTCGCCACCTCATGTATTATCTGCCTGTCAGATAATATTATTTTTTAACGCAGATGCTTCCTGCTGTGCCTGCTGCTCTGCACGGTCGTACTCGTCAGCCATTGTATTTAAGTCTGTAACATGTTCCTGGATCATTTTGTTGATCTTGGAAATGTCTGCTTCCAGGCCTGCAAATTTACTCTGATAAGCGCTTGCTGCCTCACCGGACCATACAGCTCCTGTAATTCCTGAAATCAAGGACAGCATCTGTGATGTCAGGTTCTGGATTTCGCTTCCGTAGCTGCTGAACTGGCTTGATGCACTTCTTAATTCCTGTGTTGATACTTTGATTGTTCCATCCATGTTATTTTCCTCCTTATACAGTTCTTGTTGTTCCCACGCTTACGTTCTTGGACTCAGCCTGCTCATACTGGGAAACGATGGTGAGAAGTCTTGAATAGTATTCATCTACTGCTGCCTTAAACTGATTCATTTTTCCGGCATCTGTGTTGAACGCATTCTCAAATGCCTCTTTTGCCTGGCCTTCCCACATTCCGCTCAGGGATTTTTCGGATGCCATTAATTCTTCAACTTTTTTTGCAAAGTTGTTGTTTAATGTGCTGAGCTCTTCTGCTTTCTGTTTAAGTGTGCTTGCTGTTACCTGAAATTCTGCCATAAAATTTCCTCCTTTTTTCGGTCAGAGCATAACCGTTTTATTTATACATTTCGTTTAAGAGCCAGTTCCAGTGCGGCCATCTCAGCATTATAAGTTACCTGTGCGATGTTTCTGATTGCCGTCGCTGTATTTTTCAGCTCCCTGCTCACATTAAGAATATCTTTCTGGACTTTTTCTGCTTTACGCAGATAATTTCCCGCGTTTTCCCCTTTCCAGTTTCCGGAAATGGTACTCATCGCATCTTCCATACTTCCGGATGCGATCCTCTCCAGCCTGGCAGCGGCATTGTCCAGTTCTTTTGCCTGGCCTTTGGCCTTTGCGAAATTCATCTCTATGGTATAACGACTCATACATCCCCCTCCTGTTCAAACAGCTATTATATCAAGCGGATATCTGGTTAAAGTATGTTGTTTTTCAGGCCTCCGGATTCATTCTGGTTGGCCTGCTCTACGGTTGAATAGTTTCCGGATATCGTCAGTAGCTTATCCGGATATCCCTTCAGCTCCTGAAGAATTTTCTGCATTGCTTCCTGCTGCTTCTGATAAAGGTTTTTGGCACGGTCCGCAGCTTCCCCTTCCCAATATCCTGACATCTGGTTTACTTTCTGTGAAATTTCATTCAGACGGTTTTCCATGGTGGAAATTGCGCTTTTTGCGTTTTCCGCTCTTTCTATCAGCGCTTCTGTCTGAACTTTTATATGGGCATCTGAACCCACTCCATATCCAGCCATAAATTCTCCTCCTCTCAGACGCGTATGGAACTGATCCTGCTTTCGACCTGCTGCTCACAGTTCTGGTATTCATTCTGTGCCGCCACAAGTGCGGAAATGTATTCCCCCAGCAGTCTCAGCGTTTCCTGCATACTTTCCTGATCGGAATTGAACACACTGACCAGTGCGTCATGAGCCATTCCCTCCCAGCTGCCATTCAGTGCATGAATGGCATTCACAAGCTCGTCCAGACTGTTCTGGGCTGCTTTCTGAAGATTTTCCATATCCGCAAATTCTCTGGACATGGTACTTATATTTGCTCTGATTCTGTCCCCCATAACTTTTCTCCTTCCTACCGTCCGTCTTTTGACAGGCTTCTCAAAAGTACGGTACATAAAATCATACACACAATTGTCATTCCGCCCATAATCAGCCAGTTCTGCGTCAGATGCGCTCCTGTTGATTTGAAAATTTCCTGAAATTTGTGTTCTGCCGTCGGAATCTGCTGCTGGATTTTCATGGTAAGATCATTCAGCCGTGCAATACTTCCAAGGCTTTCCACGGACCATTTGCTGATAGTCACATAGGAAATTTTTTCACCTGCACCTTTCAGTTCAAAAAGAATTCCCGAAAACAGCAGCTGTATAATCAGCACAAACGGCGCCAGCGTCATGGCCTTATCTCCGCTCTTTGCAAGAGAAGAAATCACAAATCCCAGTGCCATAGCAGCTTCAATTGTCAGCCATACTGTAATAAAGGTTTCCACAAAGGGACCGGAGAAAAGAATTCCCTTATCTGCCGCTCCTACGGTAAGGGTAAAAATTCCGGTAATCAGAAGCGCCTGTACCAGGCCAAGGATCGTCTGTACCGCAAACTTGGATAATACATACCAGTGCAGTTTCAGATCTCCCATGTATTCTCTTTTCAGAATGACTCTTTCTTTACAGATTTCCTGTATGGAATTGAAAAGTCCGATCCAGATTCCCGCACAGCTTAAGGAAAACAGGATGGATTGCAACGGTGTACAAAGGGAACATAATAAAAAACTTAATAATGGACTGCCAATCTTACACAAAGTACCGCCCAAACGAGACTACGGGCGGTATTTTTGTATCATGGCGGAGAAAGGAGGAACTTCCCACGGGGGCTTGACTGAAAAGTTGAGCCCCTTTTTTCATGCCAAAAAACAGGAGGTAAATGCTTATGGCAGATGATAAAACCACAAAAACGCCGGAACAGCCGGTAACGGATAGCAGGCCGGGCAAGGAAACGCCTCCCGCTCCCCCAAAAGAGCCGGAGAAGGTTTCCGTTTCCCCGGAGCCGGAAAAAAAGACGGAACCGGAGGTAAAGAACCCACAGGTTTCTGTCTATAACTTCGCTGAAATTATGAAGGAAAAGAAGGTCGAGGAACGGGCGGCAGCTCCCAGCAGGGAAAAGCCTGACCCGGCAAAAGTGGAGAAACCGGAAAAGCAGCCGGAGACTCCGAAAAAAGCAGATGAAAAACCCAAAGAGCCCGAACAGCCGAAGCGCCGGGGCCGTCCTCCGAAAGAGGATAAGGACAAGGCCGCCGCTCCGAAGCCCAAAGCCCCCGCACAGAAAAAGCAGGAAAAGGCCCCCAAAGAGAAACCGGAGAAAAAAGCGGCTCCCACGGTGCAGGCCGCTCCCGCTCCGAAGGAACCCGAGGGACCGAAGGAGGCTCCCCGCCGTGGCGAGGAACAGATCGTATATATCAAGCTGAACGAGCTCCACGCCTTCAAAAACCATCCCTTTGAGGTCCGGGACGATGAAGAAATGCGGGCCATGGTGTCCAGCGTCAAGGACAAGGGCGTTACCCAGCCCGCTATCGTCCGTCCCCGTGAGGATGGCGGATATGAGATCGTGTCCGGCCACCGCCGCCAGAAGGCCAGCGAGCTTGCCGGATATGCGGATATGCCCTGTATCGTCCGCAACCTGACGGACGATGAAGCCATCACGCAGATGGTGGAGGACAATCTGAACCAGCGCGAAGAAATCCTCCCCAGCGAGCGGGCCAAAGCTCTGAAAATGCAGCTTGAGGCCATCAAGCACCAGGGCTCCCGCACTTCGGGCCAGATTGACCCGAAGGACGCAGGCAAACGCTCCAACGAGATCGTGGCCGAGCGGAACAAGATGGCCGTCAAGCAGGTACAGCGGTATATCCGGCTGAATGAGCTGGTCCCCGACCTGATGAAGCTGATGGACGAGAAAAAGCTGGGCTTCACTACGGCGGTGGAGCTTTCCTACATCGGCAAGAAGAACCAGAATTATATCGCCGTCGCCATCGACAGCCAGCAGTCCTCGCCTTCGCAGGCGCAGGCAAAGCGTATGCGGGAGTTGGACGAAAAGAAGCTGCTCAATGGGGATGTGATCGACGGCATTATGATGGAGGACAAAAAGGAGGTAGACAAAGTGATTCTGACGGGTGCGGAACTGAGCAAATACTTCGGCAAGGAAACCACGCCGAGGGAAATGAAAGACCAGATCATCAAGCTGCTGGACGACTGGAAGGGCCAGCAGAAGGAACACGAAAAGCCGGAGAAGAAAACCGAGCCGGAAAAGTAAGCCGAAACTTCGGGTCAAGATGGCCCGAGGATTGCGGGGCGCTGCCCCGCGCCCCGAAGCTCTGGAGATATAAATTATTCCCCGTCGCCAGTTATTCCGTAGCATAGCCGGGAAAATCAGTCAAGGGCAACGCCGCCGCAGGCGGTGCCAGAGGCACCCTTGACGGATTTCTCCCGGTTATGCTTTTTCCCGGACAAGCGACGGGGATATAAATTCTCCAGAGCCGTTCCCCTTCCCGGGGGAAGGGGCGGAGGGGTTGGGCGAACTCTTGCTTTTCCCTAAACCAAAATAGAAATGGAGGCTCAACCAATGAAACGACCTTTAGCGTACCTGACCGCCGCATGGAGCGGCGAGCCGGATGTTGATATGGAGCTGGCGGCCCACTACTGCCGCCTTGCTTATGAGGCGGGCTTTTCCCCTATCTGCCCGCTCTTGTACCTGCCGCTGTTTTTGAATGACAGCGTTCCCGAGGAACATAAGGCCGGGATTGATATGCGCCGGGATATGCTGCGGCGTTCCCACACCCTGATCGTCTGCGGCAGCGCTGTGGACGAGGATGTAAAAAATGATATTGCGGTTGCCGGGCGGCTGGGCATTGCGGCGACCACACTGGAAGGGGTGCTTGCCGTGAAGGGACACGGCACCCCGGGCCATGCCGGACATTAAGTTGGGGAGCCTTTTCGACGGAATCGGCGTGTTCCCTCTGGCTGCTTCCCGGTGCGGTATCCGTCCGGTCTGGGCCAGCGAGATTGAAAAAGTGCCCATCTCCATAACCAAAAGGCACTTTCCCGACATGGTGCATTTGGGGGATATTACGAAGGTGGACGGCGGGAAAATCCCGCCGGTTCATGTAATTACCTTCGGTTCCCCCTGTCAGAACCTTTCTCTGATCGGCAACCGCTCCGGCCTTGCCGGGGCAAAATCAAGCCTGTTCTATCAGGCGTTTCGTATCATACAGGAAATGAGGGATGCTACTGATAACCTATATCCAGCTATCGCTGTTTGGGAAAACGTCATGGGAGCGTTTTCTACAAATGACCGGATGGACTTTAGAGCCGTCTTATCCGCCTTCTCGGACACCGAAGTTCCAATGCCTCCTTCGGGAAGATGGGGAAACGCCGGAATGGTGCGAGGGGGAACGCCTGATGTGTGCTGGCGACTCATGGACGCCCAGTATTGGGCAGGCTCCCGAAGGCTGGCACGAAGGCAGCGGATTTTCGTCGTGGCGGATTTTGGAGGCAGACGTGCCGCAGACATACTATTTAAGCCCCGTCCAATGCTCCCACTTCCTCCGCCTTGCGGAGAGGGCGGGTGGGCCGCCGCCGAAGGAGATCGAACAGCTTCTTTTGAAACAGGGCGGCAGATACCAGTCATCCACCCCTTTCAGTGCTTCCGTATGCGGGGAGCGGCAAAAAGGCAGGAAGAAACGGCCTTCCGAAACAGCTTCGGATTACCAACTGACCCTTTTCCCACTCTTTTAGCCAGTGATGTAACGCCCTTTGCCTTCTGGTATGAGGGCGACCCGAAGGGCGGCTGTATCCGTTTTCTGACGGAAACGGAAAGCGAACGGCTGATGGGGCTGCCAGAGGGCTGGACAAAGTACGGGGTGGACGGCGTGGAGATCCGGCCTCTGCAACGCTACAAGGCACTGGGAAACGCGATTGCCCTCCCTTGCGCCGATTACATTATGGCCGGGATTTATGAGGTGCTGGCTGACCGGGCCGGAAAGGAGGAATGAGCCCATGTTTGAAGCCTATATAACCAATACAGCCCTATACCCCTTAATGGGGATTGAGGTAGGGACAACGGTACATTTCCCCATGACGACACAGGAGTTGCAGGCCGCCCTTGCCAAAATCGGGATAGACGGGAAACGGTACAGCGAAGTGTTCTTTACCAGCTTTGACAGTGATGTGCTGGGGCTCTACGATTATCTCTACGAATGTGAGAACATCGACGAGCTGAACGAGCTGGGCCACGCCCTGCTGGAAGTACGGGATAAGGGCGGACTGGAAACCTTTGAAGCCGCTCTTGTCTTGGGAAACCACACAAGGAGCGTGAAGGATTTGATAAACCTGACGCAGAACCTTGACCTTTACCGCTTTTACCCGGATATTTCCGATGATGAAGGGCTGGGCCGTCTTTACGCCGACGAGCTTGGGACTATCGACATACCGGAGCACATTCAGAACTACTTCGATTATGAGGCATACGGGCGGGATGTGCGTATCAACGAGGGCGGCGTATTCGCTCCCGGTGGGTATGTGTCGGCAGTCCCGGAGGGCTTCAAGGAGTATTACCACGGGCCGCAGGACATTCCGCCGGAACACCGGATATTTGCCTATCCTGAAAAGGCCGAGCCTGTCCATTCCATTCTCGCTACACTCAAACGGTTTCAAGAAGCCCCACCCGCTCCGAAAAAGGACAAGGCGGGGCCTTCTCATGAAGAACGGTAAGACTTCGGGCCAGCATGGCCCGAAGCATAAAGGAGGTGCATACCATCAACTATTACCCTATCAATGAAGGAGCCGCCCGCCGGGCAAAAGAAATGAACAGCTTTTCCGACTACAAGGAAGGGAGCGCAACGGCGGAATACCGGGCAATGGTGGACAAGGCCGCCGCCATAGCGGAACAGCAGAAATCCCGGGTGGACCCCATGTACCATGAGAAGATCGACCATCTGTTAGACACCTACGCCCGCAAGCTGGCCGAAAACATGAACCAGGGCTTTGCCATTGACGCAAGGGTTCCCTCTGTGATGATCGCCGGACCTGCCAATTTCCCGATGGGAAAGAAGGAAAAACAGAACCGGGCCCGGGACAGCAACATGGAGGAATGGCGGTATATTCAAGGGCTGCTGGATAAGATACGCAGTACCGGCATGGGCGGGATCAGCGCCGATGACCCGGCAGCGATTGAAAAGCTCCAGAAGAAGCTGGACGGGCTGGAACGCTCCCAGCTCATTATGAAGGAGGTCAACGCCTATTACCGCAAGCATGGCAAGCTGGATGGCTGTGCGCTGCTGTCGCCGGACCAGATCGAAAAGCTGAAAGCAAGCATGGCGGCAAACTGGCGGAGCGACCCGAGGCCCTTTGAAAGCTACCAGCTTACCAACAACAATGCGGAGATCCGCCGGGTAAAGACGCGTATCGAACAGCTCTCCAAACAGGCGCAGCGGGAGTTTTCCGGCTGGGAGTTCGACGGGGGCCGTGTGGAGATGAACCGGGAGGACAACCGCTTGCAGGTATTCTTTGATGGAAAGCCTGACGCGGACACCCGGGCCGAGTTGAAAAGCAGCGGTTTCCGCTGGGCTCCCAGTGTAGGCGCATGGCAGAGGCAGCTCACGGACAACGCCATCCGGGCGGCTGACCGTCTGGAATGTATCAAGCCGCTGTCCGGCGAAAAGCCCTCCCAGCTTCAAAAGAAGCCCTCTATCTTGCAGACCATGCGGGAACAGGGCGAAAAAATCCAGACGGAGCCGGAAAAGAAAGCTCCGTCCGGCAGAGATGCCGAGCGGTAAGCCTCGGGCCACATTGGCCCGAGGTTTTCTGTTCCCCGAGATTGTACGGGGGCCTCCCGGATAGCGGGAACCCCGACGGAAAGGAGGTTTTATGCAGGAAGAAGTAAACCAAAAAACGGTTGCCCTTTCGATCAGGACAACGAAGCTCACGGGAAAAGTGCTGGCTGCCGCTCTTGGGAAGGTAGCGCGGGCGCTGCAAAAGCACCACCGGAAGGCGCTGACCCCGCAGGGACGCCAGAGTGTAAAAAAGCTGATGAACCACTATGGCGGCAAAAGCGCCATGCCCTATGTGGGAGCCCCAAAGGATTTTGACCGGATCGCAAAGGAGTTCCATGTGGACTACGCTTTCCATAAAGTGAGCCCCGGTCATTACCTACTGTTTTTCAAAGCCAATCAGGCGGACGCTATCACGGCGGCCTTCCAGAAGTACAGCGCAAAGGTGCTGAACAAAGAGCAGGACAAGGCTTCCATCCTCGGCCAGCTTCGGAAATTCACGGAGCAGATCAGGACGCAGGCAAAGGAAAAGCAGCGGACCAGAGAGGCGGTGAAGGACGGACGTTGAGTGACAAAATCAGAAAATATGTGCTCCCAAACCTGCCGTACCTCTTTGTGTTCTGGTTCTTCTCCAAAATCGGGACGGCCTACCGGATCGCCCCCGGCACAGACTTCGGGACAAAGCTCATGGGGATGCTCGATACCTTCCCCAAAGCCTTTGAAACCTACTGGCCGGGGCTTGGCGGTATTGACCTGCTGGTGGGCCTTGCCGGTGCGGCTGGGGTGTATCTGCTGATACAGTCAAAGATCAGGCAGGCGAAAAAATTCCGGCGGGATGCGGAATACGGCACCGCCCGCTTTGGAACAAAGGAGGATATAAAGCCGTTTGTAGACCCTAAATTTCAGAACAATGTCATTCTGACCGGGACGGAGTTCCTGACCATGAACACCCGTCCGAAAATACCCGCCAATGCCCGGAACCTAAACGCCTGTGTCATCGGCTCGTCCGGTTCGGGTAAGACAAGGTTCTGGCTGACCCCGCAGCTTCTTCAAGCTCATTCCTCGTATGTGGTGGTAGACCCGAAGGGCGGCACCCTCGATCAGTGCGGGCGGTTCCTGCAACGGGAGAAATACAGGGTGCGGGTGTTCAACAGTATCGACTTTTCAAAATCCATGCACTACAATCCGCTGGCCTATATCAAGACGGAAAGCGATGTTTTGAAATTCGTTACTGCTCTGATCGCCAACACCAAAGGCGACGGCAAGGAGGGCGACGAGTTCTGGACTAAAGCTGAAACCCTCTTGTACTGCGCCCTTGTGGCCTACATCGTCTTTGAGGGGCCGGAGGAAGAACGCAACATGAATACGCTGGTGGAAATGATAAACAGCATGGAAGTCCGGGAGGATGACGAAACCTTCAAAAATGCGGTGGACTATATGTTTGACGGGTTGGAACGTCGCAGCCCCCAGCACTTCGCCGTGAGGCAGTATAAGAAATACAAGCTCGCCAGCGGTGATATATGCTCTAAGTGACTTCTTAATCATGATTTTGTCATGGTTAGTGAAGCAATCACTTAGAGCATTTTTGTTTCAGGAGGTACAGCCATGAGAAATGAAAAAATCACCCCACTGTACGAGCGCCTGAGCCGGGACGATGAGCTACAGGGCGAGAGCAACTCCATATCCAACCAAAAACAGATGTTAGAGGATTTTGCCCGCCGGAATGGGCTGCCCAACCCTACGCACTTTACCGATGATGGTATCTCAGGCACCCGTTTTGACCGCCCCGGATTTTTGGCGATGATGGAGGAAGTGGAGGCAGGGCGTGTAGAGGCAATCGTCATCAAGGACATGAGCCGGTTAGGGCGTGACTATCTGAAAGTCGGCCAGGTCATGGAGATTTTGCGGCAGCGCGGCGTCCGGTTAATTGCCATCAATGACGGTGTGGACAGTCTGAAAGGCGACGATGATTTTACGCCCTTCCGCAATATCATGAATGAGTTTTACGCCCGCGACACCAGCCGGAAAATCCGCTCTGTGTTTAAGTCAAAAGGCATGAGTGGCAAGCACCTGACCGGCACGGTGATTTACGGCTACTTGTGGGATGAAAAGCGGGAGCATTGGTTGGTAGATGAGGAAGCTTCCGAAGTGGTACGCCGTATCTTCTCCCTCACGCTGGAGGGATATGGGCCTTATCAGATCGCCTGCAAATTATCCATAGACCGGATTGAAATTCCTGTCGTACACCTTGCCCGCTTCAACGAGGGTGTGAACCGTTCAAAGCCGGTCAAAGACCCCTATGGATGGGGATCATCTACCATCGTGAACATTTTGAAAAAACGAGAGTATTTAGGGCATACCATCAATTTCAAGACCCGCAAGCACT
>NZ_JAAITI010000024.1 GCF_013304735.1 Blautia luti | reverse complement strand
CTTTATCAGAGCTGAATAACGCCGCTGATATCGCACACAAACGAATTTATGACCGTATTCTGGAGAGATGTATTCCTGTCCGTATCAATAACCGGAATATTCGTCAGGACAATGCAACAGCTAATTTAAAACAGGCGAAAAAAATCCTGTTGAACAATCATGCTCCAAACCAGAATTGACTCAAAAAAGTATAACACAATGATTACTTTTCACTGACAGTGGTACTACTTTCTTTCCTCATTTATTACCGGAAATATGTCACTGTCAGTTATCTAAAACCATAGTACCAAACCAAAAGATTTTAAAACCAAAACTGCCCGGATACGGGCATAAAAAGGAGGTGCCAGATATGGCAGATAAAAAAATCATGACACCGGAAGAAAAAGCACTTTTACAGGCAAGACACCGCCAGGAAGAAGCCGAAGCAAGAAATCGCAAAAAAGAACGTGATGCCAGAACACACAGGTTAGTCCAAGAAGGAGCAATTCTGGAAAGTATTGTTCCCCATATTAAAGAAATGGATTTAGATTCCCTGAAACGGGAGCTGATGATCCGGCTACGGGGAATGTAAACGCACAAGTTCTACTCCCGAAGGGCGCACTTACTCACCACCTGATAAATCAGGCAGTGGTATCCCCTTCGGGGCTCGTGCGCTCTGCCGAGGGCTTTATCCGCTGTTGCAGGCAACATCGAAAGGAGGTGCCAGATATGGCAATTTATCATATGCAAGCCAAAGTCGTCAGCCGTGGTTCCGGTCGGTCTGCCGTTGCTGCTTCTGCTTATATGAGCTGTAGCCGCATGTACAATGATTATGACGGCATCCAGCATGACTATACCAGAAAGCAGGGGCTGATCTATCAGGAGGTGATGCTTCCTCCAATGGCTCCATTGGAATGGAATGACCGGGAACAACTCTGGAATGCTGTGGAAGAAACCGAAAAGACCAAAGACAGCCGACTTGCAAGAGAATTTGTTGTCGCACTCCCCGTTGAGTTGGATAAAGACAGCAATATTTCTCTTCTTCAAGATTTTATTAAAAAGAATTTTGTAGATATGGGGATGTGTGCTGATTTTGCCATTCACGATACAGATGGTCACAATCCCCATGCACACATTCTTCTTACTGTCCGACCATTAAATGAAAATGGAACATGGCAGTATAAAACAGAAAAAGAATATCTCTGTATCAAAGATGGGGAAGAAAAAGGGTTTACTGCTTCTGAATTTAAAACTGCTCAGAAACAGGGATGGGAAAAGCAATATCGCTATAAAGTTGGAAAAAAGAAAGAATATCTGACTTCCTCTGTTGCACAGGAAAAAGGATATGAACGGATTGATAAACACCCCAAGAGCAGCCGATATGGCAGACAGAATCCTATTTCCCAACAATGGAACAGTGATGAACAACTTTGTATCTGGCGGGCAAACTGGGCAGATGCCGTAAATAAAATGCTTGCACGTAATCAGATAAATGCTACCATTGATCACCGCAGCTTTGCAGATCAGGGAATCACCGAACAGCCAACCATCCATGAAGGCTACATTGCCCAGAATATGGAAAAGAAAGGCATGATAGCAGACCGCTGTGAAATCAACCGTCAGATTCGTGCGGATAACAAAATGCTCCGAGAATTAAAAGCAAAGGTAGCAAAACTGGCTGAAGCTGTAGAAAAGTCTATTCCAATAATAGCTGAAACGTTAGAAGCGATCCGCAATCATATGATTTTTACACAGTATCATTTGCTCCACAATGAGATGCAAAAAGAAGTGATCCATGACTGGATGAATCATTTTAATCCAATACTGAATAAATACAACACCATTAAAAAGAAACTCAAAGCTAAAGTTACAGAGCGGAAAGAACTGAATGTGAAAAAAGAGAAAACCAGTATTTTGAATCCCATCCAGCATATAAAATTGAATCAGCAGCTTACCACTGTTACCGAAGAAATTGAAGAACTGAAATCAAGGAAAGAGCAGCTAATCTTCCAGGCACAATGCTCTACCGATAAAGATATGACAAATCTATCCAAGAAATATGACCAAATGAATAACAATCTTGATATCCTAGATTCTCAGGACATCTCGCTCAAAAAACAGCTTGAAAAAGATGCCGCCGCTTTCCGGGAAGAAAAATTTCATCCTGAACCAGAACAATATGCCGAGTTACTGGATACCAGAATCCAGATACGTCCTGATTTCCGGGATAAGCTGATTGAACAGCTCAAGGGGACTTTCGGTAAATATTATGACTATCACCGTCGTGATATTGCAGCCGATGAGGTGGATTATCTCAATGTGGAGGATCCTGATGTTTTCTCCCATCGTGCATGGGAACTTAAATATCAGCGAGAACAGGAAATGCGGCGAAATCAGCCTGCAAGAGCTAAGAAAAAGTCCTATGATATGGAATTGTAATCATCTTCGAGTAGATAACATGCTCTTACAAATCTCTTGTTCAAAAATAAACTCCTTTCAAAAAGGCGTATGGAAATCAAAACTTCCATACGCCTTTTTATATTCTGCTCTTCAAATTGTCTAAAAGTTGACTAAAAATATATCACCGTTCATATGATACAATAATTTCTTTGCTATCTGCTGTTTTATAATCAATTGTTCCCAAATTACCAATCAAATCAAATGTCATATCTGCATTAACCTGCAATTCATCTTCAAGCTTGACTGCAGACGGCTCATCTTTTAGAAAAACTGTTAATCCATAAGGCTCTGTTTCAGATTGTATCTCTATACTATCATATGAGTATCCCTCCGGATACTCTTGACCGCTTACAATATTTATAACATTCGAAGAATCTCCTACATAATCTGTCTTATACTTCGATAGGTCAGGAATTTCGTATAGTTTTTCTTTTTTTCCGCACGCCGAAATCAGCATTATTGATACGGCAACCAACATAATTGCAAGTACTTTTTTCTTCATAGAAACACCCCCGAAAGCTTTATTCAAAAATTTACGATTTGAGTAAAAGCCCAAGGAACTTTAATGTCCCTTATGCTTTTCTCTTTTCTTTCGCTGTTTCAGTTCAAACATTCGCTGCTCTTCTGCCTCTTTTCTCTTGCGGCTTTTCTCTTTACGTTCCTGCTTGTTCTGTTCCTGTTGTAATTTCAACGCCTGTTGCGATTTTGTACCAATGCCTATTTCCAGCATCTGCTTCTTTGTTTCCCGCTGCATCCGTTTCGAATTTCTTTTGATATCCTTTACAACAGTTTCAACAACCGGACTGAATTTCAAACTGAAATAGCACTTTTGAATATATTCCTGTACTTCATAATCTTTTGGCTCTGCACCAAATGTTACCTTTGCCACAGATAGTTTACCATCTTCGATGCGTTCAAAGATTCCCACCCAAAACGGCTCTTCAAAAAATACTGTCAGCTTTCCATTTACTTTGTCCATAAAAATCCCTCCTAAAAATGATTGAACAAAGAATGGACAACCCGGAGGGGCAGGTTACTTACCCTATTTATATAGGACGGCCGGGCTACCTACCGGCTCTGGTACATCAAAGATGTACGTTGCGTTTTTATCTTTGCTTTTATAATCAAGCCATGTGGCACGATTAACTTAATTCTGAAACTTCTAAGTTACTTTTTATGCTAAATAGCGAAACCATCACCTTTTGAGAAAAAATTTATACTCCACTTAGGGAGATATCATTTAACTCACCATTTAAAAATCAATATCAGTATACTTATTTTTCAACTTGTAAAATGCTATTATTACGCTTGTATAATATTGCATCATCCAATCATACCATATTTCTTTGCTATAATCGTTCTTTTGATCTGCACGATTATGGCGAATATTATAACCATTAACTATACCAAAAATCAACTTATCATGTTCATTTTTAGGAACTTCATACTCAGCATTTAAAGTATCTTTTACTTCTTCACGTTCACTTTCCAAAATATCGGCAAGAATATTAATAGCTTTCTTTTTCTGTTCTAAATTGGCATCAAAACGATAATACATTTCTGTGGCTGTTGCTAATTGCTCATATACTGAATCGGGTAAATCAGAACCGTCATATTCTAACTGTTCACGCAACGCACCGTTAGGTATTTGCATTATAAATCCATTTGTCGGTTCAAGATAATATCCCTCTTTATATGCACGTAAGATATTATTAATTTGTTCAGCAAATTCTTCCTTTTGTGCTTCATTTTCAAACTGATCTGTTTCATAGTTATAAACACCAATATGGTCGTATAAAATCTCAATCACTGAAAACAATGTCTGCTCATCATATTCTTCAAGATATTGCCAAATTGGCCAAACCTCTTTATCCTGTAAGCATGTTGCAAAATACACTTCCGGTGATGGCAACAAACTTGGTGGTAAAATCTGCTCCGAATCCTGCGTATAAGGAATTTGCCTCCACACTCCTCTTGTAGCCACTTCAAAATACTCTTTATCACAAAAATATTTATATACCTGTCCGAAATACTGTAATAACTCATCAAAATCTATCTGTAGTTGCTTTGTAAGTAAACCATGTCTTTCTGCGTAATATTTTTTCATATTTTTCTGTTCTCCTTATGTCAACTAAAAATTGCCTTGTTCATTTTTAATACTATTTTCCATTAATCTAATCAAATCATCAATGAATGCATTACAGATTTCCCCAAAGTCATAAGCCTTATATTCGCAGGCAAATTGATTTGCAATTACATTTCTTAATTCATCAACTTTCCTCATTTCTGTCCGTTCAATCTAATAGTATTATTTTACCATATCACTTGTTTTTTTACCATCTTCAAAAGAGCAATAGCAAAAAAGCTGATCAAGAATCATAACCTTCCAATATTTTTTCTCTCTGCATCTGTTCCATGTAAATAGATTGCTTTCCGGCACGAGAAAAAATTGTTTGTAGAAACGGTAAAAAGCTCCCGAAGGAGCTTTCCACGCTTTAAATATACACTAATTCTTTTAAGACAATCTCTTCTGCTACATTTCGGATATTATTTACAGCCCTGACCCATTCCATCTGGTCACAAGCTTTCATTTCTTCCGTAATGCCTTCCTTTTCCATCATCTGACGCACTAGAATGTCCATTCTCTCCTGTGCTTCATCGTCCACAGCATTCAGATGTTCTGTCAATCTGTCTTCCAACATATACAGTGAATACATTGCCGGACGATGCTCTTTCAGATACGTTTTTCGCATCATTCCATATTTCCCATAATGCGGTTCTTCATCTGTACTAACAAGATTCGGATAATAAATTCCGTCTGCGCCAAGTGTGTAGGTTCCACCCATTTTTTCAAATGTGCTTTTCATGTGTTATTCCTCCTTGAAATCAGCGATGTTCTTAGATCATCGCAAAATATTTCAGGGCAGCCTTGATAGCATCTTCTTTCTCTTTCGGGCATTGTGGAACTCTTGCATTTTCTGATTTTGGAAGATTATAGTTTTCTCCCACTTCAATTCCACATTTGCGTTTTACCTGAGAAATATATAAACTTGAAACCTTCAAGCCAGATTCTTTCAGCACATAATCCTTGATTTCCTGATAGGTTGCTTTCAACTCGGCACTGGTGGCATCCAGCTCATCCAGATCTAAGTCGATCTCTATCGTGTCATCTGGTTTTTGTTGGGATAAAAGAACAACCGTCTCCACATGCGTACTCTGCGGAAACATATCCGTAGTAGAAACCCGCATCAACTCATAATCCTCCGCACAAAGCACCTTCAGATCCCTGGCCAACGTAGCACTATCACAGCTCACATAAACAACCCTCTCCGGTTTCATCTTAAGGATCGTATTCAGAAGTACCTCATCACAACCCTTTCTTGGCGGATCTACCACAATAACATCTGCGTAGACGCCATTCTTCTCATACTCCCTCGGCAGTACTTCCTCTGCTTTTCCAACAAAAAACTCCACGTTCTCGATTCCATTAAGCTTAGCATTCTCTCTTGCATTGTCAATGGCCTGTGGTACGATCTCCACGCCGCGGACAAATTTTGCTTTCTGAGCCAGGAACAGGGAGATGGTTCCGATTCCACAGTACAGGTCCCAGACTGTTTCATTTCCGGTGAGACCTGCGTACTCCAGGGCCTTTCCGTACAGTTTTTCGGTCTGGATGGGATTGACCTGGAAAAAGGACAGCGGCGAGATCTGATAGGAGATATTTCCGATACTGTCCGTTATATAGGACTGTCCCCAGAGGAGACGAAGCTGATCTCCCAGGATCATATTGTTCCGTTTTTTATTGACATTGATGGTGATGCTGGTCATTTCCGGAATTTCACACAAAGAGTCCACCAGAGCTTTTTCTGCCGGGATCTTATCTCCGTTTAAGATCAGACAGACCATCATCTCATCTGTATGGAAACCATAGCGGATCATAATATGGCGTACAAGACCCTTTCCTGTTGTCTCATCATAAGGCTGTACATGATATTTCTCCATATGGCCGATCACACGGTCCAGAACCTCTTTATTCTGTTTCACTCCCAGAATACAGTCCCGGTTGTCAATAATAGAATGGGTCCTTCCTGCATAAAAACCGGTGATGATCTTTCCGTCTTTATTTTTTCCTACTGGGAACTGTGCCTTGTTGCGGTAATGGTAAGGCTCATCCATTCCCATGATCGGTTCCATGGGGAAATCCTTAAAACCTCCAATCCGCTCCAGATGGCCACGGACTTTTTTCTCCTTGAATTTCAGCTGCTGCTCATAGGATAATGCCTGAAGCTGGCATCCTCCACACTGACGGGCAATGGAGCAGGCCGGTTTCACACGGTACGGGGACGGTGTGATCACCTCCATCAGACGGCCATAGCCGTAGTTCTTTTTTGCCTTGATGATCTTGGCGCTGATCCGGTCTCCGATCACGGCGTCCTTCACAAAAACGGTGAAGCCATCGGCTTTCCCGATACCTTCACCGTCAACTCCGCAATCCTCTATATCCAAAGTCAGTATATCGTTTTTACGGAATTCCATCTATTAAATATCTCCTGTTCTTCTTAAATTGGACTCAAAAAGACGGTTATAACCGAGCCATTCTTTTTTGCCCTTGTCTGCGTGGAAAATCTCTGTCAGTGTCTCCATTCTTGCATCGGTATTGTCTGCCAGATTCAGAGCTACTGCCTCTGCAAGTGCCGGTTTCTTGGGAGAGCCGTACTCCAGCTCACCGTGATGGGCAAGGATGCAATGGATTACCTGATTCTCAAGTTTCTCAGGAAAATCCGGGATCTCTTTTACCAGGTCGTGTACCATCTGTGCCCCGATCACAATGTGTCCCAGAAGCTGTCCCTCGTCTGTATAATCATTCATCGGAAAAGCTGAAAGCTCCTTGGTCTTGCCCACATCATGAAGAAGAGCGGTTGTGATCAGAAGATCACGGTTCAAAAGCGGATAGGCATTTGCCATGTAATCACAGAGACGTGTCACTCCAAGGGTGTGCTCCATCAGTCCGCCGATAAATCCATGATGCACGGTCTTGGCTGCGGAATGACCTTCAAACACCTTCATAAATTCCTGATCTTCCACAAAAAGCTTCTTCAGAAGCTGGGAAAGATACGGATTCTTCACACTGTTGATCAGGTCGCGCAGCTGGCTCTGCATATCGTCCACACTGTTCTCACTGGTAGGAAGATAATCTGCCGGATCATACTCCCCTTCTCCTGCCTTGCGTGCTCTCTTAATGTTCAGCTGCATGGCACCTGCAAAACTTGTCACATCTCCCATGATCTCAATGTAATCCAGGGCATCAAAATCATCGATCCCCAGAGAATTTGGGTCCCAGATCTTACCATCGATCACACCTGTTTTATCCTGAAGGATCAGATTCTCATAGGGTTTTCCATTCTTCGTTGTAGCTGCCTGTTTCTGTTTACAGAGATAGATTCCGTTTACTCTGTCTCCCTCATGTAATTCATTTAAAAAACGCATAAAATTCTTGCCTTTCTGTTCTTTTTACTTTCAAAGCGGACATGCTCACCAAACAAAGTATCCACTTCACACTTTGTATTCACAGCCAGCCTTTCTTTACGATCTCCGGCTGCATCCCGGTCCGGGCTTTCCCTGTATTTTCGCACAGTCTCCCCTTACATCCGGGCTTTATTCAGTATCATAACACATTTTACTTTCCTTTGCTATGGAAATCATGTAAAATAGGAAACGAAGTGTTTTTTTGCATATCCTGTGTTACGCAGAAAAACACGAGATCAACAGAAGTAACAAAAAGGAGTAACTACAGCAACAATGAACAAAAAAGCATACAAAGCACTTGAATACTATAAAATCATAGATCTGCTGACAGACAAGGCTTCCTCCCCCATGGGAAAAGATCTCTGCCGGAAGCTTACCCCTTCCACAGATATCGAGGAAATCCGGTCCATGCAGCTGCAGACCCACGATGCCCTTGCACGCCTGTTCAAAAAAGGCGGCATTTCCTTTGGCAGTGTCAAGGATATCCGGGGCACACTGAAACGTCTTACTGTAGGCAGCGCCCTGAACGCGCCGGAGCTGCTTTCCGTCTGCAGTCTTCTGGAAAATACCGGCCGTGTCAAAGCCTATTCCAGAAGTGACCGTGACGACGGAATGACCGATTCCCTTGACGGAATGTTTGCGGCACTGGAACCTCTCACACCTCTGAGCACAGAGATCCGCCGCTGTATCCTTTCCGAGGATGAGATCAGTGACGATGCCAGCAGCACCCTTCGTCAGATACGCCGCAGCATCAAAGCCACCAACGACCGGATCCACACCCAGCTTTCTTCTCTGGTTGCAGGAAGCGCCCGGAATTATCTTCAGGATTCCGTCATCACCATGCGTGACGGCCGCTACTGTATCCCGGTAAAAGCCGAGTACAAAGGCCAGATAGCCGGCATGATCCACGATCAGTCCGCCACAGGCTCCACTCTTTTCATTGAGCCTATGGCTGTTGTCAAACTAAACAACGACATCCGCGAGCTGGAGCTGAAAGAACAGAAAGAGATCGAAGTGATCCTTGCCTCCTTAAGCCAGCAGGTAGCTGCAGAACTGGAAGCCATCCATGCAGATCTTTCCATCATGGTACAGCTGGACTTTATTTTTGCCCGCGCCGCTCTTGCCATGGACATGAATGCCAGCGAACCGATCTTCAATACTGAAGGACGGATTCGCCTGCGCCAGGCCCGTCATCCTTTGATCGATAAGAAAAAAGCCGTTCCTATTGACATCCGCCTTGGAGATGATTTTGACCTCCTGGTTGTCACAGGACCAAACACCGGTGGTAAAACTGTCTCTCTGAAAACCGTGGGACTTCTTACCCTTATGGGACAGGCAGGCCTTCATATCCCGGCACTGGACCGTTCCGAGCTTGCACTTTTCCGTGAGGTCTATGCAGATATCGGAGACGAGCAGAGCATTGAGCAATCCTTAAGTACCTTCTCCTCTCATATGACAAACGTGGTTTCTTTCCTGAAATCCGCAGATCAGGATTCCCTGGTCCTCTTCGATGAGCTTGGTGCAGGTACTGACCCTACCGAGGGTGCCGCTCTTGCCATTGCGATCCTGTCCCATCTTCACGAACAGGGCATCCGCACCATGGCAACCACCCATTACAGCGAACTGAAGATCTATGCCCTTTCCACTCCAGGTGTGGAAAATGCCTGCTGCGAATTCGATGTGGAAACTTTACGCCCCACCTACCGTCTTCTGATCGGTGTTCCCGGAAAAAGTAACGCATTTGCCATTTCCTCCAAACTGGGACTTCCGGATTTCATCATCGACAAGGCAAAAGAGCAGATCAGTGAGCAGGATGAATCTTTTGAAGATGTTCTGACATCCCTGGAGCAGAGCCGAGTCACCATCGAAAACGAACGTGCAGAAATTGCCCGTTACAAAGAGCAGGTAGAAGAACTGAAAAAATCTCTCCAGGAAAAAGAGGAAAAACTGGACGAACGAAAAGAGCGCATCTTAAGAGAAGCCAATGAACAGGCACATGCGATTCTCCGTGATACCAAGGAATACGCAGACCAGACCATGAAGCTTTTCCATAAGTTCCAGAAAGATCACGTAGATACCGCTTCTGTGGAAAAAGAGCGCCAGAACCTGAAGAAACGTATGTCAAAGGCCGAGAAAGGCATGTCTTCCAAACAGCAGAAGCAAAAACCAAAGAAGCAGCTGAAACCATCCGATCTTTCTCTTGGCGATACTGTAAAAGTTCTCAGCCTGAATCTGAAAGGAACCGTTTCCAGCCATCCGGATTCCAAGGGATATCTCTTTGTGCAGATGGGAATCATCCGTTCCAAAGTACATATCTCCGATCTGGAGCTTGTGGACGAGCCGGTAATCACCACCCCGTCCATGCAGCGTACTGGCGCCGGAAAGATCCGCATGTCAAAAGCGGCCAGCATTTCCACAGAGATCAATCTTCTGGGAAAAACCGTGGATGAGGCAGTTGCAGAGCTGGACAAATATCTGGATGACGCCTACATCGCACACATGAAATCCGTCCGCATTGTTCACGGAAAAGGCACCGGCGCTCTCAGAAAAGGTGTCCACAATTACCTGAAACGCCAGAAACATGTAGCTTCCTTCCGTCTTGGAGAATTCGGAGAAGGCGATGCCGGCGTAACCATCGTAGAATTCAAGAAATAAAAAAGGAGCGGAAACCATGGCTACAAAACAGAAAATCCTCATTGTTGACGATGACAACAACATTGCAGAGCTGGTAGCTCTCTATCTCACAAAAGAATGCTTTGAGACCAAGATCGTAAATGACGGCGAGGAAGCCCTGAAGCAGTTCCATATTTTTCACCCGGATCTGATCCTTCTGGATCTGATGCTCCCGGGTATTGACGGATACCAGGTATGTCGTGAGATCCGTCATACTTCCGATGTACCGATCATCATGCTTTCCGCCAAAGGAGAAACCTTTGACAAAGTCCTGGGACTGGAACTTGGAGCAGACGATTACATCATCAAACCTTTCGACTCCAAAGAACTGGTTGCACGTGTCCGTGCAGTGCTTCGCAGATTCCATGTAAAATCACCATCTGCCGCACCAAAGGAAAAATGTGTATCCTATCCGGATCTGGTGATCAACCTGACCAACTATTCTGTGACATATATGGGACATCAGATCGATATGCCGCCAAAGGAACTGGAGCTTCTCTATTTCCTGGCAGCTTCTCCCAATCAGGTTTTTACAAGGGAACAGCTCCTGGATCACATCTGGGGCTATGAATACATCGGGGATACCAGGACTGTAGACGTTCACATCAAGCGTCTCCGTGAGAAGATCAAGGATAATCCAAACTGGGCTCTTTCCACAGTCTGGGGCATCGGTTACAAATTTGAGGTAAAAGATTCATGAAGCAGCATCTTTATACCAAACTGCTGATCCTGTATTTTGTGTTGGGGGGAATCTGCTTTCTGCTGCTTTCCTCCGGCGGCTCCTACCTGGTAGAAAAAAGGCTTGAACGCTCCACCGGAGAGTACCTTTACCGCACAGCCAGCCAGATGGTTTCCGGAAATGAACTCCGTCAGGCTGTAAAAGACCCGGAAAACGACTCCCTTTCCCTGGCTCTTTCCTCTGCAGCGGCTTTTCAGAATGCAGACTTCTGGGTCATGGACACGGACGGAACCGTTCTGATAAACACAGATGAACAGTCTTCCGGCTCCGGTGAGATCACTGTCAAAAATTTCCGGCCTGCAGATTACGAAAATATCTGTTATTCTTCCGGTACGTTTTATGGGACATTCAAAACCACGCAGTTAAGCACCGTCGTTCCCATAAAAGATACAGACCAGGTGATCGGTTATCTGGCAGTCCACTACCCTATGAAAAACCTCTACGAAAGCCGCAGCAATATCGTAGAGGTCATGATCCTAATCTTTATTATTATTTACGCTTTGTTTTTCAGTTTCCTGCTGATTTATTTCTACCGGGTGCACAAACCGTTAAAAGAGATCCTGAAAGGTGCCCTGGAATTTGCAAACGGAAATCTTTCCTATACGATCCCGGTAGATTCTGAAGATGAGATGGGATATCTTTCCCATTCCCTGAATTATATGGCAGACAAGCTGAACAAAAACGGAGAATATCAGCGGCAGTTTATCTCCAACGTATCCCATGATTTCCGCTCACCTCTGACCTCCATCAAAGGATATGTGGAAGCCATGCTGGACGGTACCATCCCACCGGAAATGCAGGAACGCTATCTGAAAGTCATTGCTTTTGAATCCACCCGTCTGGAGAAACTTACCCGAAGCCTCCTTACTTTAAACGAACTGGATGTCAAAAAGCGGATGATGCATATGCGGCGTTTTGATATCAACGAAACCATCCGTACTACAGCAGCCTCTTTCGAGGGAACCTGTTCGGAACGGAACATCCGGCTGGAACTCCTTCTGGCAGGCAAAGAGCTGTTCGTCCGCGCGGATATGGAGCAGATCCAGCAGGTACTGTACAATTTATTGGATAATGCAGTAAAATTCAGCAGTGACAATTCTTCCATTACACTGGAAACAACCGTCAACCATGGCAAAGTTTTTGTCTCTGTCAAAGACCGGGGAACCGGAATTCCAAAAGAAAGTCTTTCCAAAATCTGGGACCGTTTCTACAAGATCGATGTCTCCCGTGGAAAAGACCGTAAGGGAACCGGCCTTGGACTCGCTATTGTGAAAGAGATCATCAACGCCCACAAACAGAATATCAATGTGATCAGCACTGTTGGCGTGGGAACAGAATTTATTTTTACCCTGGAAAAAGCAAAATAAAACATAAAAAACCTTTGATCCGAAAAGCTGTAAAAGAAATATTCCTTAATATTTCCTACAATCTTTCCAGATCAGAGGTTCTTTTATTTACTCTATAAATCTTCTTCGTCTTGCTATTCAGTATGTAAAGCAGACATGCACTTTCAATCTTTCAATCCGTTCACAATCTTATTTCCAGTCGTAATTTCTCAGGTGCCCTTCCAGATTCATATGTGCAAAATTATGCTGGCGCAGTGCCTCATAAAGAACAATGGCAACAGAATTGCTCAGATTCAGGGAACGGATGTCCCCGATCATGGGGATTCTCACGCAGGTTTCCTGATTTTTCACCAGGATATCCTCCGGAATTCCCGCACTTTCCTTGCCAAACATAATAAAACAGTCATCCTCATACTTTACATCTGTATAAGTCTGAGGCGCCTTGGTGGTTGCGTAATAGATCTTCGCTCCCGGATTCTTCTTGAGAAAATCCTCATAGTCCAGATATCTGGTCACATCCAGATGTTCCCAGTAATCCATGCCTGCACGCTTGATCGCCTTCTCATTGAGACGGAAACCAAGCGGCTCGATCAGATGTAATCTGGTTCCTGTTGCCACACAGGTTCTGCCGATATTACCTGTATTTGCCGGAATTTCCGGCTCATGGAGTACAATGTTTAAAACTCCCATTATTTATCCTCTTTTCATTATTTTAATCTCGTCTTCCGCCGGACGCTCCAGATATCTGGCATTTCCGCCGCTGTAAAGAAGCCTGTCATTTCCGGAATTGGTCTGCCCGATCACTGCTGCCATGATCCCTTCTCTTCGTAACTCCTGCACAAACGCATCGCCACCCTGGATTCCCAGAAGAATGCTTCCACCGGAAAGGAGTTTATAGGGATTCACATCAAAGATCTCACAGATCTCTATGGTTTCCTGTCGGATGGGTACGCTTCGAAGGTCTGCGCTAAGTCCCACTCCGGATGCTTCCGCCATTTTCCAGAGCGCAGACAGAAAGCCGCCTTCCCCCATCAGATACCTGGCACTGGCTCCGGACGCTTCCGCCATCTTCCAGACCTTATTGTTCTCTTTTTTCATTCCTGTTCCGTAAACTTCCGGAAGTTTTCCGGCATCTTCAAGAAACCGTTCCGAAAAAACTTCCCGCAGTCTGTCATGGTAGTTCTCTGCAATCCATGCCGTACCTTCTGCTGCCACAGGGCCTGCCACGATTAGTTCATCTCCGGGTTTCAGCTGTCCATCTATTTCCGCCTGAAGTGCCTCCAGTGCTTTTTTCCCAAGTTTCATAACTGCCGCCTTAATAAATGATCAGCGAAAGTACAGTCGGAACTACCATTGCAAGAACCAGAATAACTGCGATGATCGCTGTGATCACTTTTCTTTTTTTCGGATCAAACATTCCCATAATTTTTATTCACCTCATCTGTAATATCCGTTAATCGCGCATTGTTGGTCAAAGGATCCCTGTCTGTATAATCAAAAAGAATCTTCTTTCCATCTCGGAATACCTCGATATGGGCGGTCTTCGGGATTTTTTCCGCTTTCCGGTAATCCCAGATCATCCTCTCATAGGGCTTCTGATCGGATGCAAAGGATGGCCTGCTCTTTAAATTCTCACGAAGATAAAGATCCAGAAGCATCACATCGGAAAGGGCTTCCAACGGGATCTCTTTCTGTTCTCCGGCAAATTCCATCAGGATCTCATAGCGTCTCATCCTGGAATGAGAAATCTCCGAGTATCCTTTTTTCTCATAAAATCTGCCAAGTGCCTCATACATCCGGAAAGGATCTTCAAAATACTGTTCCAGAAATACAAGGGTGTGTTTGAACTGACCACTATTATAATACACTTCCACCATACTTTCCACCATTTTCAGCCTCAAAATCTCCCCGTAGGTCAGCCAGGCTGTGGAAAGCACCTCATAAGGTTCCCGGTCTTTGTAAAGGATCTGATATTCTCCGGTCATCTCCATCATATGGGAACCCTTCAGCACCTTCAGAAAACCAAGCTGAAACTGCTCCGGACGCAGTGCATAGACGTCGCAGAACGACTTATGGAAGCTGTCATATCCCTCATATGGAAGTCCTGCGATCAGATCCAGATGCTGGTGGATATTTCCAAAGCCGTGGATCTGCTCTACGATTCCTTTCAGTTTTTCAAAATCCATGGTTCTCCGAATAGCTTTGATGGTCTGCGGATTGGTGGACTGTACCCCGATCTCCAGCTGGATCAGGCCCGGGCGCATGGTTTTCATCAGAGCCAGTTCCTCCTCACGGAGAAGGTCCGCGGAAATTTCAAAATGGAAGTTCGTGATCCCGTTGTCATGCTCTGTAATATACCGCCAGATTGCCATGGCGTGATCATGTTTGCAGTTAAAGGTACGGTCTACAAATTTGACCTGTGGAACCTTATTGTCAATAAAAAACTGCAATTCGTTTTTTACAAGTTCGATATCACGGAACCGAAGCTTCTTGTCTATGGAAGAAAGACAGTAGCTGCAGGAAAACGGGCACCCTCTGCTGCTCTCATAATAGATGATACGGTTTTTAAACTCTGTAAGATTGCTGTATGCAAACGGAACTTTACTTAAATCCATCAGTTCCCGCCAGCCTGTGTGTACAATATCCGGGACTTTGGTTTCGTCATGAAAAGCCACACCTCGGATTTCTTTCAGGTTTTCCGGCTTTCTTTCTATATAATATCCTGCCAGTTCATGGAAAGTTTCCTCTCCCTCTCCTACCATCACACCAAAAAACGCGGGATTCTTTTTCAGAAATTCCACCGCATCGTAAGATACTTCCGGACCGCCTGCCCAGAAATCCACATGTGGAAGGATTTTCTTAAGATCCGGTACCAGTTCTTTTACAAAGGAAATATTCCAGATATAGCAGGAAAAACAGATCACATCCGGCTGTTCCAGATAAATGTCCTTTAAAATGTCATCCCGGATCTGGTTGATCGTATACTCTTTGATCACTACATTGGGACTGTACTTTCCGGAGCAGGATTTCAGGTTGTATACTGCAAGATTGGAATGGATATATTTTGCGTTGCACGCTGCAAGTAAGATCTTCAAAATTACTATTCTCCTAACTTCTGCCGGGTGACAGACTTCTACATCCGGCAGTTTTCATTCTTTCTCTGTCTGATTCTTTTCGCTTTATGATTATAACGTTCCAGCCCCCGGATGTAAATAGAAAAACAGGGATTCCCGGTATGCATAAAGATTCCGTTTCTGTTGTATTTCCATTCAAACAGCGTTAAAATGGATACTACATCTTTTATAAAGGAGTACCTTTTTATGGACCGAAACAGCTGCCTGAACTATTTTCAGGCTTTTCCCTTCTGGGAACATATGACCGAAGAAGACCAGGATTTTCTTCTTGATAATATCCGCGAACTCCATTACCCGGCAGGTGCTGCCATACAGTCAGAAGAACGCCAGTGCCTAGGAACTCTTTTTCTTCTGAAGGGCGTTCTCCGCGTGTACCTTCTGTCCTCTCAGGGAAAAGAAGCCACACTGTACCGTTTAAGGGACAGTGATATCTGCACCCTTTCCGCTTCCTGCATGCTTTCTGCCATCACATTTGATGTGCAGATCGATGCGGAAACAGACTGTGATCTGCTTCTGCTTCCGGCAGTTCCTTTTTCCCGGCTGATGAAAAACAATATCTATCTGGAAAATTTCATTTATAAACGGACAACCGAACATTTCTCGGATGTGATCGCAGGAATCGAACGGACATTTTTTATGACGTTACCTCAGAGGATTGCAGCCTTCCTTCTGGACGAAGCTGCAGATACCGGTTCCGATGAACTCACGCTCACCCAAGAAGCCATCGCCCGCTCCATCGGAAGCGCCAGGGAGGCAGTCAGCCGCAGCCTCAAAAAAATGAATAAAGACGGCTCTATCCAGATTTCACGGGGATCGATCCGCATTCTGGATAAAAGCCGTCTTTATGAAATGATGAATACTTTCTGATCTTACTGAAGTGCTGCCTCAAGCTCCGCTTTTGATGTCAGTCCCACAAAACGTGCTGTCTCTTTTCCACCCTTAAACACAAGCAGTGTAGGAATACTCATAATCTTATACTGCTGTGCAAGAGACGGTTCTTTATCTACGTCTACTTTCCCTACTTCGTATTCTGCTTCTGCCAGCTCTTCCACAACCGGAGCCTGACGTCTGCACGGTCCGCACCAGGTTGCCCAGAAATCTACCAGTACCGGTTTCTCTGCATTTAATACCTCAGTTTCAAAATTGTCTGTTGTAAAAACTTTTGCCATGATAAAATTCCTCCTTAAATTTATATGTTATGAAAATCCGATCATAATCCTGATCGTTATCAGTGTCTGCCGTTCTTCTGAATTTATGCTGTCTTCACTCTATGCCTGCCCTTTCAGAAGTTTCCGCACATACTGACAGGCAGAAAGTCCTGCCTGTGCTCCATCATGTACGGCCTTTGCCACCTGAAGAAGACCTCCGGTACAATCCCCTGCCGCGTACAGTCCGGGAACCGTTGTCTCCATCTCTTCATTCACCCTGATATTTCCTTTTTCATTCAGTTCCGCACCAATCTGACGGGCCATCTCTGAACTTCCGGCTGTACCCAATGCCACAAAAACACCTTCTGCAGGTGCAAATGACGTTTGCGGTTCGCCTGCTTCCTGTAAGGATACATCTCCTTTCAGGCGAAGTCCCTGAACACGCTCATCTCCCTCAATTGCCTGAATTTTCATGGTATTCACGTCAATTGCATTCTCTTTTGAAAATTCCGGTTTCTTTCCATCTGTAAAAATCGTCACATGGGAAGCTGTATGAGAAAGTTCCTCAGCTTCATGAAGAGCAAAATCACTGTTTCCAAGAACTGCTACATCTTTTCCACGGTAGAAAAATGCATCGCATACTGCACAGTAGCTGACTCCTTTTCCTTCAAATTCCTTCACTCCCGGAATTTTCGCGGAGGCTCTTTTGCTTCCGGTTGCCAGGATCACACTGCGGGCTTCAAAATCGCCTTCGGTTGTTTTTACCTCAAAGGTATCAAAGCCTCCCATTCCCACAACCTGTGCATCCAGAATCCTGACGCCAAGTGCCCTGGCCTGCTCAAGTCCTCTTTCAAAAAGTTCTTTTCCGGAAAGAGGTCTCTCAAGTCCGTAATAATTCTCGATCTTCTCTGCTTTTTCCAGTGAACCAATTCCTGTATTGATGATCAGCGGGTCCATATTTCCTCTCGCTGCATAAAGAGCTGCGGAAATTCCTGCCGGGCCTGCTCCTACGATAATGATATTTTCCATTTCAGACACCTGCTTTCTTCTGCTTCTTTGAAATCTGTTTTATAATATACGCTCTGCATCGGTCTGTTTCTGTGATTAAGTCACTTTTACTTTCTCACAAAAACTATTATACCACATCCTTTTGGAATTACATCCCCTTTATCACCTTTATCTTCCCTGTTTTTCCTGTCGCAAACGTTTTCCGAAATCTTGCACCCGGCCCTCTTCTATGCTATTATTATAACGGTTTGCTAATGCAAATCATCCATTTTTGCTTTTAATTAATTTTCGTGATTTCGAATAGATCAATTATGAAATAAGGGAGAGTTGTTTATTATGAGAAGTTTTGAATATTTTACCCCCACACGGGTGGTTTTTGGAAAAGATACACATCTTAAAATTGCCACACTTCTGAAAGAACAGAACTGTAAAAAAGTTCTGATCCACTATGGTGGACACAGTGCCGTCAAATCCGGTCTTATTAATGAGATCAGATCCGTACTTGACGAGGCAGGGATTGCCTATGTAACTCTTGGCGGCGTCGTTCCCAATCCGCATCTTTCCAAAGTCCGGGAAGGAATCGAACTCTGTCGCAGAGAAAATGTGGATTTTCTTCTTGCCGTAGGAGGCGGAAGTGTTATTGATTCCTGTAAGGCCATCGGTTACGGTCTTGCAAATCCGGAAACAGACGTATGGAACTTTTTCCTCCGCACAGAAACTCCAAAAGCATGTCTTCCAGTTGGTGTAATCCTTACCATCGCAGCTTCCGGAAGTGAAATGAGCAATTCCTGTGTCATCACAAATGAAGAGGGCTGGCTGAAGCGTAGTACTGCCCGAAATGACCTGTGCAGGCCACGTTTTGCCATTTTAAATCCACGGCTTACATACACCTTACCTCAGTATCAGACAGAAAGCGGCTGTGTGGATATCCTGATGCATACCATGGAACGGTATTTTGTAAATATCGAAACTATGGAAATTACAGACAGCATCAGCGAATCTCTGATGCAGACGGTAATCTACAATTCCCGTATCTTGCTGAAAGAGCCGGATAATTACACTGCCAGGGCAGAAATCATGTGGGCAGGAAGTCTCTCCCACAACGGCCTCACCGGCTGTGGAACCGGCGGCGGTGACTGGGCATGTCACCAGCTGGAACATGAACTTGGCGGAACTTACGATGTAGCTCACGGTGCCGGTCTGGCCGCACTGTGGGGAAGCTGGGCCCGTTATGTCTATGACGCAAATCCAGAACGTTTTGCCCAGTTTGCTACCAACGTATTTGAAATCCCATGCAGCATCGATTTCAACAAAACCGCACTTGCCGGTATTGAAGCCATGGAAGATTATTTCCGTTCCATTCAGATGCCTACCAGCCTTCATGAGCTTGGTCTTGATCTTACAGAAAAAGATATCCACGATCTGGCATTTAAGTGCAGTTATGAAGATACCCGTACCATCGGTGTCTTCAAACAGTTAAATATGAAAGATATGGAAAAAATTTATCTGGCTGCCCGCTGAATTTGCCGCATATAATATTGCAGATGTTTTTTTGAAAATCGGATTTTTCAGAAAAACATCTGCTTTTTTTCATTTTCCCCTTGCATTCTCTACATAAATGTGTTAAAGTAACAAAGTGCTCGAAAGAGACATGCCCAGATAGCTCAGTTGGTAGAGCAGAGGACTGAAAATCCTCGTGTCGCTGGTTCGATTCCGGCTCTGGGCATTATTTTTTTGCTCTGTTCACAGTTCCTGTTTCCTGTTGAACAGAGTTTTTCTTTTTATAAATAAAAAATACTGCATTCGACATTTTCTGATAAAGCGGATATTTATATTCCGATTTATACATTAAGTCTGATGCAGTATTTTTTGTTATACGGCGTTTTTACTGAAGCAGATAAACTTCTGTATAAAATACACCTTTCTCCTCTGCCTCTGAATGTGTGGCAACATAAACATCAATACAGTTGGTACGGATCGCACCTCCGCAATCCTCCGCCACGTAAACCTGTCCATTGATCACCACCTTGGAACCATATGGAATCTGGCTGGGGTCTACTGCTATGGTGTGATTGGTTGTTGCCGTTACACCTGTAGATGTGATTCCATTTGACCATGGACCACAGCAGATACTGCATGGGCAGTAATGGGTAATACGGAAAGTTCCCAAAGATTTCAGTGTGGCATCGGAAGAAACTGATACCGGAGTTCCGACTTTTACACCATTGGCAGATGTTCCGGAACCACCCGTAGACGTTACGCCGTCCACAGCGTCTGCAAAAATACCTTCTCCGGAACTCTTGGTAAGGGAACCTGCTTTTGTTTTCTTTTCCTGCTCTGCTTTGGCTACTTCGTTCTCCTGATATCCTTCCAGACAGCTGGTAGGAATATATCCAGTCTGCTGTGCACCGCTGTCATCGGTGTAAACGATCCGGCTCCAGATATCATCTACAGTACCAGTTCTCTTCAGCTCATCATCCTGAAGAACTTCTCCTACTACTTCTCCGTCTTTTTTTCCCGGATAATCAAGAATATCGCTGTCTTTGGCTGCCGTGACTGTATCCGTAAATTTATTCACGGTTTCCGTATCACTGAGCACGCTATCCTGAACATAACCGATAATCTTGTCCTCTCCGTCTTTCTGAAACGTAACTTTACTCCATCCGTTGTCACATACGGCAACTCTCTCAAGTTTCGTTCCCAGAAGAACGGATCGAAGTTCTGATCCACTCTCTCCGGGATTGGACCGAATTGCGGTATTCTTCGCAGTGACATAAAGGGTGTCCGTCTTCGCCAGTGCATTTACTGTATTTCCTTCCCCATCATCAATCTGAAACTGCTGAGGGGATTTTTTCTCCTGTGTATATGTATTCAGTGTTGCTTCATATCCAAGTACCTCTGCAGATGCTGATACAGGGAATATCATGGAAGCACACAAAATAACTGCAAGAAGCCTTTTACGCATGAAATCTTGCCTCCTTTTTTCCGGCATTCTGCGGTTTGTCCCGACTATCATAGCATATCAGATCGTATTTTGCAATTTTGTAGGTCAGTCTTCAGAAAATTTTAACAAAAAGATCACATTTCTTAACTGGTCAAATCACCATCCGACGGGTAAAATAAGCTTATGAATACAAAACGAAAAACCCCTAAACTTACAAAAAAACAACGCCAGCGTCTCCGCGTACGCCAGGTTCGCAGACAGAAGTTCTTTCTGGGCTTGATCTTTTTACTGGTCCTCGGATGCATTTTTCTGCGTTTATCCAGATTTTCCGGAAAGCAGACAAATACGTATCAGATCAATGCATCCTGTGAAGCCTACCGAGATGAAGTTACCACGGAAGCCGCCCAATATGGCATGTCTGACTATGTAGATCTGATCCTGGCGGTTATGATGCAGGAAAGCTCCGGCCAGGGAACCGATCCCATGCAGTCATCCGAAGGCGCTTATAATACGCAGTATCCCCAGCAGCCTAACGGAATCACAGATCCTTCCTATTCTATCTCCTGTGGAATCCAGGAGCTGAAATATGCCCTGGATAAATCCGGATGCACAGGACCCGCTGATCTGCCCCATATCCGTCTTGCCCTGCAGGCCTATAATTTTGGTACAGACTCTTATTTCTCTTATCTTGCCAAAAACGGAGAAACCTCCTGGACAACCGAAAGCGCCCAGGCATTTGCCCAGATGGCAAGTGGTGGCAAGCAGCGTGATGAAGACGATCCCCTTCACGATCCGGCAGGTCCATGGGATTACGGTGACCAGTATTACCCGGACCATGTACTTCGCTATTATCACATAAGCAGTGAATCTGAAACGTCTTGATCCGGAAATGTCTTCTTTTTTTCAATTTTTCAAAAAAATGCAAAAAAAGATTTGACATGCTTTAAAATCTGTGCTAATATATGTCTTGTCGATGAGGGAAACACCTCATAAGATAAGACAAATGCGATAGTGGCGTAGTTGGTAACGCGCGACCTTGCCAAGGTCGAGACCGCGGGTTCGAGCCCCGTCTATCGCTCTTCGGAACTCTGAATGATTCAGAGTTCTTTTTTTATTTCACAAAAAACAAGCACAAAATGGCGCAAAAAATCCCGGATCCGGAATTTCCTGATAGAAATCCAGATCCGGGATCTTTTATGTAAGACAGACATTCATATTCTGCCCCATTATATGTTCATGATATTTTAGTGATGGAAAAGTCTGATTCCTGTAAATGCCATTACCATTCCATACTTATTGCAGGTATCGATAACTGCGTCATCGCGGACAGATCCGCCCGGCTCTGCAATATATTTCACGCCACTCTTATGTGCGCGCTCAATATTATCACTGAACGGGAAGAATGCATCTGAACCAAGAGTCACATCTGTAAGACCATCCAGCCATGCACGCTTCTCTTCTCTTGTGAACACTTCCGGCTTCTCGGTAAATGTTTTCTCCCATGCGCCATCTGCAAGAACATCCATATACTCCTCACCAATATAAACATCAATGGCATTGTCTCTCTCTGCACGTGTAATGGTATCTTTAAATGGAAGATTCAGCACCTTCGGGCACTGACGGAGATACCAGTTATCTGCCTTCTGGCCTGCAAGACGTGTACAGTGAACACGTGACTGCTGACCAGCACCAACACCGATCGCCTGTCCGTCTTTTACGAAGCATACGGAATTGGACTGCGTATATTTCAAAACGATCAGAGAAACCTTCAGATCCCTCTTTGCTTCCTCTGTAAGCTCTTTATTTTCTGTTACAATATTAGAGATCAGTTCATCATCAATTGCAAGTTCCTGACGTCCCTGCTCAAAAGTAACACCAAATACCTGCTTGTGTTCCAGCGGCTCCGGAACATAATTTTCATCGATCTGGATTACATTGTAGTTGCCTTTTTTCTTCTGTTTCAGGATTTCCAGCGCTTCCTCTGTATATCCCGGTGCGATCACACCATCCGAAACCTCTCTTTTGATCAGCATTGCGGTATCTTTGTCGCAGACATCAGAAAGAGAAATGAAATCACCGAAAGATGACATACGGTCTGCACCTCTTGCTCTTGCATACGCACATGCAAGCGGGGAAAAATTCTTCCAGTCCATATCATCTACCCAGTAGATCTTGGCCAGGGTCTCATTCAGTGGAAGTCCGATGGAAGCACCTGCCGGAGATACATGTTTAAAAGAAGTTGCTGCCGGAAGTCCGGTTGCTTTCTTAAGGTCACGTACCAGCTGCCAGCCGTTAAATGCATCCAGGAAGTTGATATATCCCGGTCTTCCGGAAAGTACCTGGATCGGAAGTTCACTTCCGTCTGCCATATAAATCTTGGATGGTTTCTGGTTTGGGTTGCATCCGTATTTTAACTGTAATTCTTTCATGGAAAAATCCTCCGTTCTCTACGATATCGATTATTTATTCTTGTTTACAATTCTGGATTCATATTTACCTGTTTCAATGTCAATGAAACGGACAAACAGAGAAACTTTATTGTCCTTGTTCAGGCTCTCCCAGAGAAGGTTGGTAAAATCATCAATATCATCCGGAATCTCTACCGGCTTCGGCTCTCCCTCAAAACTTGGAAGCGGGTTTCCGTCGCATTTATAAGTATGAATGAAGCGTCCCTGTCCTGCTGCCGCATTCTCATAAGCAAATGTATAACGGAGGCAGGAATCTGGATTTCCATTATTGCTCTTTAAGATAGACATTGCATAGCTGAATTTTCCGTTTTCCACATGAAGAACACCGGAAATACGAGGTGTGTAATTCGGTGCATCTGGCTCAAATTCTCTGCTGCGGAGTGACTGCTCAAAAGTAAGCTGTCTGTCCATGCCTTCATAGATGGTATCTGTCTGATCCCCATTTGTTACGATCGTCTTGTTTCCAAGGACACGTACCGGTGCATAAATAATCAGGCTCGGGTCTGTAAGTTTGGACGGGTCAAATGCCTGTGTGCGGATTCCCTCACCATCCTCAACAAAAATACGGTTTCTGCTGTTCTCACTTCTTCCCATGATAAAATATGCGGTAACAGCGTGCTTTCCGTCAGCGGAACGTCCAATCACAATTCCTCTTCCTGGGTAGGAATTCTCTTTCAGTTCTTTTTCAAGTGAAAATGTAGTCATTTTTCACAGTCCTCCTTGTCTAATGTAAGGCCCGGGGATCATTCCAGGTATCAGCAGGTAACAAAAAACCGCCTGGACACCCCTTTATCAGGCTGCCCAGGCGGTCGGCTTCTCATTTCACTGCACTCCCTGTAGGTAATCCTACTTTCCGCCAGTCATGCAGCTTCTGTTGTTATACTACAATACTTCTTCTGAATTTTCAAGTCCCAATTTTCAGAAATTATTTTTTCATACTGTCTATTTTCCCTGCAGTTCATAATCTGCCTGAATCTGTGCGGCAATATCTGATTTCATCTGAATCCATGCATCCGGATTTTCCACATAATATTTCGGACAGTCTTTTCCTGTAACATCATAATGCCGGATCACCTGATCCGCCGTCAGTCCAAACCGTGTACAGAGCCAGGCTGTCAGCTTCACTGCCGAACTATATGTTGCCTCATTAAACTGTCCTGTATCATCCAAGTGACAACATTCAATAGATAAGGTGTCCACATTTCTGGAATTCGTAGCATAGGACATTTCTGAGGTAGGAATGCACTGTACCACTTCGCCATCCAGACCTATTACAAAATGACTGCTGACTTTGTTTTCCTGTGTTGTTGCAAGATTTTCGAAATAATTCCGGTTGGACATTGCTGTAGATCCTGGATTGGCAGTATAGTGAATGGCAATATAATTCACCTGTTCAATGGGAATCTGAGGCCTAGAATACGAATTCGGCGTCAGAAGTTCCACGTCAATATAGGGGGCACCCTCTTCCTGCCACTGTTCTGGCCCACTGTTGCCATCGTTTTCCTGAACGGAACCTGTCTCATCAGAATAAATTCTGTCCTCTTCCATACGCATCTCAAAAAATCCATATCCTAATGCACATACCGCAGATATAACAATTACAAAAATCAGAATCATCACTGTTTTTCGAAGAAATTTCAGCGGTTTATTTTTGCGGGAGGTTTTCCTTTTCTTCTTTTTTACGGAATTTGCGGCAGGTTCTGAAGAAGTTTTTTTTACGGAAACAGGCCGCCCGCTATGGGACGGCCTGGGTGACTTCTTACCTGTCTTACCTTTTTTTCCTGTATTACTCATCTACACTGTAGTTTGGAGCCTCTTTTGTGATATGGATATCATGCGGATGTGACTCCTTAAGAGATGCAGCGGAGATTTTAATAAATCTGCCTGTTGTTTTCAGCTTCTCAATGTTCTCTGCTCCACAGTAACCCATCCCGGATCTTAAACCACCAATTAACTGGAATACGGTATCTTCAACATGTCCCTTATATGCAACACGTCCTTCAACACCTTCCGGTACAAGCTTCTTCGCATTCTCCTGGAAATAACGATCCTTGCTGCCATTCTCCATAGCTGCAATAGATCCCATTCCACGGTATACTTTATATTTTCTTCCCTGATAAAGCTCGAATGTTCCCGGGCTCTCATCACATCCTGCGAACATGCTTCCCATCATGCAGACATTGGCTCCGGCTGCGATAGCCTTGGTGATGTCTCCGGAATACTTGATTCCACCATCTGCAATGATCGGGATTCCATAGCTGTTGGCTACTTCATAGCAATCCATAACTGCTGTAACCTGCGGAACACCGATACCTGCAACAACACGTGTGGTACAGATAGATCCAGGTCCGATACCAACCTTAACTGCATCTACACCAGCCTCGATCAGAGCCTTGGTAGCAGCACCTGTTGCAACGTTACCTGCGATAACCTGAAGTTCCGGATATGCAGCCTTGATCTCACGAACTGCTTTTAAGATATTCTCGGAATGACCATGTGCGGAATCGATAACGATAACATCTACGTTAGCCTTAACAAGTGCATCCACACGAGCAAGTACATTAGCTGTGATACCAACTGCCGCACCGCAGAGAAGACGTCCCTGTGCATCCTTGGCTGCAAGCGGATATTTAATCTGTTTCTCGATATCCTTGATGGTAATGAGTCCTTTTAAATTAAAGTCGTCATCTACAATGGGTAATTTCTCCTTACGGGATTTCGCAAGGATCTTCTTGGCATCCTCAAGTGTGATTCCTTCCTTGGCTGTGATCAGTCCTTCAGAAGTCATGCACTCCTTGATCTTTCTGCTGAAATCTGTCTCAAATTTAAGATCACGGTTTGTGATAATACCTACAAGTTTTCTGCCTTCTGTAATCGGAACACCGGAAATACGGTATTTCGCCATCAGATCATTGGCATCTTTCAGTGTATGCTCCGGTGAAAGATAAAATGGATCTGTAATAACACCGTTCTCAGAACGTTTAACCTTATCAACCTCTTCTGCCTGTGCTTCAATGGACATATTCTTGTGGATGATACCGATACCACCCTGTCTGGCCATGGCAATTGCCATTCTGTGCTCTGTAACTGTGTCCATTCCCGCACTCATCATGGGGATATTCAGCTTTACTTTCTTGGTTAAATACGTTGAAACATCTACCTGATTCGGAATTACTTTAGAATAAGCTGGAACCAGAAGAACGTCATCAAACGTAATGCCTTCACCAATAATAGTACCCATTGCATTTCCTCCCTTGTGTAAGATATTTTAAATTTGTGAACTAGTGTAACAAAAAACAAGTTTCATGTCAATCCAAAAAAACTTTACTTGGTGCAGAATTTTTCATGGTGTTTGCCAGGGCGTCATCTAATTCGAGAATCACTTTGCATGTTTCACCACCGTCTCTTGTGATCATGGCATAACGTTTATGATCCTCAATACCGGAGGAAAAATCCATCACTTTCATTTTCTGATTTCCGTTGTAATAGTCCATTCTGTGGGATTTCAGAGGTGCTACAAGATCTGCTTCCGCAAGCTGGATGGATTTTACTCTTTTTCTCTTGGACTTGGACATAATCATATCAATATCCAGCTCACCATTTACAAACAGATACTCGTATTCCAGATCTGTTTTCGGTATTACAAAATAACAGGCAACACCGAGCGCAACAGCCGGCACCAGTAAAAGACCGTTCACTAAAAGGCCTCCTATAGCCATGATCACTGTCAGTACAATAAGACCGTATTTCACAACCATATCCTTTGCTGTCTGTTTCTTCTTTACCAGAAGTTCTGAATATAAGTCACTCATTTGCTTCTTCCTTTCGTAATTTACTGATTTTTTTGATTATAACACAAAAAGAGGGCCGCGTCCATGACGCAGGCCCTCTTATTTTGTGAACAATTTCACCTGCTTAGCTGATTATTACATCATTCCCATTCCCGGGTTTGCTGCCGGAGCAGGAGTATCTTCTTTGATTGTGGAAACTACAGCCTCTGTTGTAAGGAGTGTAGATGCAACGCTTGTAGCATTCTGAAGAGCACTTCTTGTAACCTTGGCCGGGTCAAGAATTCCGTTCTCAACCATGTTTACATATTTCTCATTGAGAGCATCGAATCCTGTACCAACCTCAGACTCTCTTACTTTGTTGATGATAACAGCGCCTTCCAGTCCTGCGTTTGCAGCGATGTGGAACAGTGGTGCCTCAAGAGCTTTCAGGATTACATAAGCTCCTGTCTTCTCATCTCCCTCAAGTGTTGTTGCAAGTTTTGCAACTTCTTTTGAAGCGTGGATGTAAGCAGATCCGCCACCTGCAATAATACCTTCCTCAACAGCTGCTCTTGTTGCTGCAAGAGCATCCTCAAGACGAAGTTTTGCTTCTTTCATCTCTGTCTCAGTAGCAGCACCTACACGGATAACAGCTACGCCGCCAGCCAGTTTTGCAAGTCTCTCCTGAAGTTTCTCTTTATCGAACTCGGATTTTGTCTCCTCGATCTGAGCACGGATCTGTGCAACACGTTTTGCAATGGCATCTTTGTCACCGAGACCATCAACGATAACTGTGTTCTCTTTTGCAACTTTAACAGATTTTGCACGTCCAAGCTGCTCCATCTTAGCTTCTTTCAGGTCAAGACCAAGCTCATCGGAGATCACCTGTCCGCCTGTCAGGATCGCGATATCCTGAAGCATCTCTTTTCTTCTGTCACCATAGCCAGGAGCTTTTACAGCTACTACCTGGAAGGTTCCTCTCAGTTTGTTGACGATCAGAGTTGTAAGGGCCTCACCCTCAACATCCTCAGCGATGATGAGAAGTTTCGCACCGGCCTGAACAACCTGCTCAAGAAGTGGAAGGATCTCCTGGATATTGCTGATCTTCTTGTCTGTGATCAGGATGTACGGATCATCAAGAGTTGCCTCCATTTTCTCCATATCTGTGGACATGTATGCGGAAATATATCCACGGTCAAACTGCATACCTTCTACAAGGTCAAGCTCTGTATGCATGGTCTTGGACTCCTCAACAGTGATAACACCGTCTTTGGAAACTTTCTCCATAGCATCAGCAACAAGCTGTCCAACCTGCTCATCACTTGCAGAGATTGCTGCTACGTTAGCGATCTGCTCTTTGCCGTTGATTGCCTGGCTCATGTTCTTGATCGCTTCTACTGCAACATCTGTTGCTTTTTTCATACCTTTTCTGAGGATGATCGGGTTGGCACCTGCTGCCAGGTTCTTCATTCCCTCATGAACCATTGCCTGAGCAAGTACAGTCGCTGTTGTAGTACCATCACCTGCTACATCGTTTGTCTTGGATGCAACTTCCTTGATGATCTGAGCACCCATGTTCTCGAATCCGTCCTCAAGCTCGATCTCTTTTGCGATGGAAACACCATCGTTTGTGATAAGCGGAGCACCGAAAGATTTGTCAAGTACTACGTTTCTTCCTTTCGGTCCAAGTGTTACTCTTACTGTATCTGCAAGTTTATTTACACCAGCTTCAAGTGCTGCTCTTGCTTCTGCGCCATATTTAATTTCTTTTGCCATGATAAAATGACCTCCTATTTATATTGATATACGATAAGATGTTTATATTATTTAATAACTGCCAGGATATCTTCCTGTTTTACAATGATGTAATCCGTACCATCCATCTTAACTTCTGTTCCTGCATATTTGGAGTAAATAACAGTGTTTCCGACTTCTACTTCCATCTTTACTTCTTTGCCATTTACAACTCCGCCAGGACCAACTGCGATAACTTCTGCCTGCTGTGGTTTCTCCTGTGCCTGTCCCGGAAGTACGATTCCGGATGCTGTTGTCTCTTCTGCCTCAACCTGTTTTAATACTACTCTGTCGCCTAAAGGTACTAACTTCATGATCTATGTTCCTCCTTATCAGTTCCATTTTCGTTTGCTAGCACTCACTTTCTACGAGTGCTAATCACTATGGCTATATTAGTGAATTTCACGTTTTTTCGCAACTCTTTTAAGATATACTATTTCTAGTTTATTCTCTTTATATCTCTTTTATACTCTTGTTTTCTCTTATTTTCTTAATTTCATTATTTATTTTGATTTTTTCTAAAAAGATACACTTTCCTTTTATGCGATCCTGCAAAAGAATTTCAGTAAAAAAGAGACTGCCCACAATAACGGGTAGTCTCTTTCGTCACGTTCTTTATCTTATATTATCAGTCGGCAGATAATGCAGATCGCATTATGCCTTTTTGTTTCTCTGTGCCTTGATCTCCTCAAGCTCGTCGAAGATTACTTCATTAAGAACCTTAATGTAAGTTCCCTTCATACCGGAAGAACGGGACTCGATCACACCTGCACTCTCAAATTTACGCAGTGCATTTACGATCACAGATCTGGTGATACCTACGCGGTCAGCAATCTTGCTGGCAACAAGGATGCCTTCGTCTCCATCCAGTTCATCAAAGATATGGATGATCGCCTCAAGCTCTGAGAAGGACAGGGTACTGAACGCAGATTTCACGATCTGCTGCTTTCTGTCTTCCTCCGCATTCTCATCATGAACCGCACGCATCATTTCCAGACCTACAACAGTTGTACCGTACTCACTGACAATAATATCTTCAATATCATACGGATGATCGTTACGATACATAAATAATGTTCCCAGTCTCTCACCTGCAATATCGATAGGGTTTACGATTCCCTGATAATTCCCTGGTACATGCTCAAAGCCAAGTGTCTGGAGATTGACATTCTCCTTGGTAGAAAGAACGCCAAGAAATCTCTCGTTCAATAACGGATCAATATGTCCGCCGATCTTATCATCGATCAGCTCTGTGATCTCATCTACGCCCGGACAGATACTGACTCCCAGAACCTTACCTTTCTTACTGAGTACCAGGATGTTGGAACTTAAGGTTTCCATGAGCACCTGGCAAATGTCGTTAAACACTACCTTGCTTGAGCTGCTGTTATGCAGAAGCTTATTGATTTTTCTAGTTTTATCTAGCAACTGAACGCTCATTTTTTCCTCCTTTCACTTTCGTACCTTGAAAGAAATCGTTTTTCTAGTCTAATATTACACGTTATTCTGGAAATTTACAAGACATTTTTATATTTTTTTTATTTTTAACGGGATTTTCTGAAAATTGGTAGAAAAGCATTTATTCCATCAATCTTCATCTTTTGGTTTCTGTTCCACATATCCGCAGGTTTCCTGGCTGCAAACCAGCTTATTTCCCTTTTCGAGCATATAATTGCCACATTTCGGACATTTCTTTGCGGATGGTTTCTGCCAGGACATAAAATCACATTCCGGATTATTCTCACATCCGTAATATTTTCTGCCCTTTTTCGTTTTTTTCATGACAATTTCACCGCCACATTTCGGACATGCAACACCAATCTTTTCATAATATGGTTTCGTATTACGGCAGTCCGGGAATCCCGGGCATGCAAGAAATCTTCCGTGTGGACCATACTTAATTACCATGTTACGGCCACAGTTGTCGCAGACTACATCTGTAACCTCATCCTGGATATCAACTTTCTCCAGTTCTTTCTCCGCCTCATCCACATCATGTTTCAGATCCGGATAGAAATTACGTACAACAGTCTTCCACTGCACAGTGCCTGCCTCCACGCAGTCCAGAAGTCCCTCCATGGTAGCTGTAAAGTTTACATCCACAATACTCGGAAATGCCTGTTTCATAATATTGTTAACAACTTCACCAAGCTCTGTAACGTAAAGATTTTTCTGTTCCTTTGATACGTAGCGTCGGCTGATGATCGTTGTGATCGTCGGCGCATAGGTACTCGGGCGTCCAATTCCCAGTTCTTCCATGGTTTTTACAAGTGATGCCTCTGTATAATGTGCCGGTGGCTGTGTAAAATGCTGTTCCGGTTTCAGTTCTTTCAGTTTCAGCTCCATGCCTTTTTCCAGGCTCTGACTTAAAATATTGCCTTTTTTGTCATCGCCCTCTTCTGTATACACAGACATAAAACCATCAAACGCAACCTTGGATGCCGCAACCGTAAATACATACTCGCCGGCTCCGATCTTGACAGATGTAGTCTCATAACGTGCCGGTGCCATTCTGCTGGCCGCAAAGCGTCTCCAGATCAGCTGATACAGACGAAACTGATCTCTGGTGAGAGATTCTTTCACAAGAACCGGTGTCCTTGTAATGTCTGTAGGGCGGATTGCCTCATGGGCATCCTGGATCTTCTGTCCGTTTTTGACTGTCTTTTCTGTCTGAGAAACATAATTCTGTCCGTACTGTTCAGAAATGTAGGTTCTTGCTGCTGCATCTGCTTCCTCGGAAATTCGGGTGGAATCTGTACGCAGATAAGAGATCAGACCTACTGTGCCGCTTCCCTTGACATCAACACCCTCATATAACTGCTGTGCCAGACGCATGGTTTTCTGTGTGGAAAAATTCAGAGTCTTGGCCGCTTCCTGCTGCAGTGTACTGGTTGTAAACGGGAGCGGAGCATTTTTGATCCTCTCGCCTTTTTTTACTTCTGTGATCTCATATTTACAGTTTTCCAGATTTTTCAGGATTTCATCCATTTCCTGGCGGTTTTTGATCGGAAGTTTTTTATCAGTTCCATAGAACTTGGCCGTTAACGGCTTCTTTTCACCTTTTACCTGAAATTCACCTTCCAGGCTCCAGTACTCTTCCGGAATGAATGCGTTGATCTCATCTTCTCGGTCACAGATGATACGCAGTGCTACAGACTGCACACGGCCTGCACTTAATCCTCTTTTTACTTTGGCCCAGAGAAGTGGGCTGATGGTATAACCTACCATACGGTCCAGCATACGTCTGGCCTGCTGTGCATCCACAAGATTCATATCCAGCTCTCTGGCCTGTTTGATGGACGCCTTGACTGCTGTTTTTGTTACTTCATTAAATGTAATTCTGTGCATCTTTGAAGTATCTGTTTTCAGTGCCTGCATCAGATGCCAGGAGATTGCCTCTCCTTCACGGTCAGGGTCCGTTGCGAGATAGATCTTATCTGCTTTTTTTGCTTCTTTACGGAGTTTTGCAAGAAGCTCTCCCTTTCCTCTTATCGTAATATACTTGGGTTCAAAATCATTGTCTACATCAATACCAAACTGGCTCTTTGGAAAATCCCTTACGTGGCCATTGGATGCCTCTACTGTATAATTTGCCCCCAGAAACTTTTTTACTGTTTTCATTTTAGCAGGTGACTCTACTATCACCAGATTTTTGGCCATTTTACCTCTCCTAATCTTATTCTGCCTTCTGTCCGGTGTAAAAAATCTCACTGCTGCCGGCAAAAAGGCGGTTATTCAAGTCTGATATAATTCTGTCTTCCGGTTTCCTTCACCAGTCCCATCAGCATGAGCTGTCCCAGTATACCGGCTGTTTTTCCCGGTGAAAAACCGGTTTTTCTGATAATCTGATCCAGATTTTTTGGTCGTAAATCGAGACAACTATACACCAAATCCAAATCCGTTGCAAGTCCTATCTTGGTTTTTCCCGACAAATTTGTCTTTTTTTTCACAGACAAACCCCACTCATCCAGAAGAATTTCCGGGGAATAGGCAATCCCCGCTCCATCGTAAATCAGTTTGTGGCATCCACGGCTTAACGCATCATTTACCGCTCCTGGAATGGCATATACCATTTTTCCCTGCTCCAGTGCACAGGCTGCAGTAATCAGCGATCCACTCTTTTCTTTTGCTTCCACCACAAGTACCAGATCCGCAAGTCCGCTGATGATCCGGTTCCTGGCCGGAAAATGATAGGCCCTGCCTCTGGTTCCTGGTTCATATTCGCTGATAATTCCACCATTTTCCTGAGGAATCCTCCGGTAAATACTTCTGCTGGATGACGGATAACAGATATCGACGCCGTTTCCAAGCACTGCAAACGTCGGCGTTCCTCCTTCCAGTGCTCCTTTATGGCTTTCTGCATCAATCCCGGCTGCCATACCGCTGATCACCTGTACACCATGCTCACTCAAAAACTTCCCATAACGAAAAGCCTGTATCCGACCGTAGGTACTGCACAGTCTGGCTCCCACAATCGCAGCGGAAGGACGGTCATTTTCAGGAAACCTTCCAATATAATACAGTCTCTCCGGCATACCGGAAATTTCCCGGAGTTTTGCCGGATAAATACGACTGTTTTTTTCCGCACAGCGAATCTTTTTCTGTATTTCTTCCATTATAAAGTACCTTCCTTTCTGCTGTTTTATGACCAATATTTTTTATCATATGCCCGGTATGTCAGTGCCTCACAGATATGTTCCGATTGAATCTTTTCTGATTTTTCCATATCCGCAATGGTTCTGGCTACTTTCAGTATCTTGTGATATGCCCTGGTGCTGAACTGGAACTGCCCGTATGCCTGTTCCAGTATTTCTTCTGCTGCCCTCGTCAACACACAGTACTTCTCCAGCATTCTTCCGTCAAGCTCTCCGTTAAAACAGATTTCTTCTTTCTGATAACGCTTTCTCTGAATCTCCTGTACCGCCTCTACTCTTTCTCTGATTTTCGCCGAAGATTCCCCCTGTATTCTTTTTTTCATTTTTGAAAAACTCACGGCCGGAACTTCTGTGCAGATATCAATCCGCTCCAGAAGAGGCTGGCTGATTTTGCCCAGATAATGTGTAATTTCTCCAGGTGTGCAACGACAGCGGTTCATATCCGGATAAAATCCACACGGGCAGGGGTTCATCGCCGCTGCCAGCATAAAACTCGCAGGAAATGTATAAGTTCCTGCTGCCCTGGACAGATGAATTTCTTTATCTTCCAGAGGCTGTCGAAGAATCTCCAGACTTTTCCTGGAAAATTCCGGCATTTCATCCAGAAAAAGTACGCCCCTGTGTGCCAGAGTAATTTCCCCCGGGCCTGGAATCCTGCCTCCTCCTGCCAATGCCTGTGGAGAACTGGTATGATGGGGACTGCGAAATGGCCTTTCCCTGATCAGTGGATCTTTTTCTGTGAGAAGTCCTGCCACACTGTATACTTTTGTTATCTCCAGACTCTCCTCAAAAGTAAGTTTCGGCATAACTGTCGGCAGACGCCTTGCAAGCATGGTTTTCCCGGAACCCGGTGGGCCAATAAAAAGGATATTGTGAAACCCGCTGACTGCGATTTCCGCTGCTCGTCTTGCCGCTTCCTGACCACAGATATCCGCAAAATCGACACCTTTTTCTTCCTGGCTTTCTCTTTTTTCTACTTCCGGTTCCGGATATGTATACATCTGTGGTTCCTTCAGGCAGCAAATCATATCTGTCAGTGTCTTCACACCAACCACCTGCATATCCCGTACCAGCCTTCCCTCTCTCAGGTTTTCCTGAGGAATAATACAAAATCGAAGTCCAAGTTCTCTTGCCCGGATCACCCGCGGCAGAACCCCGGAAACTCCATGAATTTCTCCATTCAGACTGATTTCGCCTACAACCAGAACCTCTTTTAGAAGCTCCGGTTCCAGTATTCCGGCTGCTGCCATCACTGCCGCAGCTACCGGCAGGTCAAAGCCTGCACCTTCCTTCTTCATATCTGCCGGCGCAAAATTCACGGTCACTCTTTTGGGTGGCAGACTGAGCCGGTTATTTTTGAATGCTGTCCGCACTCGCTCCTGTGCTTCTCTCACCTGTGCAGATGGAAAACCAACCATAGTAAAAGAAGGAAGTCCGTCACTGACATCTGCTTCAACCTGGATTTCCCGCACTTCCATGCCAAAAATCGCCGCCGATAAAACACTTGCAAACAAATCTTTTCCTTTCTGCGATAAAATCCGAACCCGATCTTCAGTTTTTTCGTCTTTTTCATTTATAAATGGGAAATTTCAGATAGACATTTTCTGAATAAAAGAAGATAATGAATTTAGTATAGTCCATTTTGCTCTCTTTTGCAAGAGTGCAATTCGTTCTGTTTTATACTTCCTATAGAAAGAAGAGGTGAGCACAATGAAATTTCAGCGTATTCAGGATTTACGTACAGACGCAGATCTGTCCCAGAAAGAATTAAGTGAGATTCTTCATATCAGTCAGCGTTCTTATTCCCATTATGAGACGGGATCCCGTAATATTCCTATCGAAATGCTTATCCGGCTGGCAAATTATTACGACACCAGCATTGACTATCTCGTCGGCCGTACAGACCGAAAAAAAATGATCAAATAAAGAAATCCCCGGAATTTGAAGCAGCTAGGAAACTTTCTGTACAGAAAATTTCCAAATGCCACAAATCCGGGGATTCTTTATTTTTTATGTCAGACCGGCAGCTGTGCTATCCCGCTTCCTACTCCGTGTAATAAGTTTCTTCCTCACCATATGGAATCTGATAAATATCGGCATCTTCCTGAGATGACGTATCATTACTTCCATTATAATAGGTATCTTCACTGTAAGTATTTTCATCATAGGACACTGTTCCTTCCTCCGATGTTTCCGAAGATCCTTCTGCTGCATTATTATCAGCCGTCTGTTCCTGTGATGAGTCCTCCTCTACCGGAGCTTCTCTTCTCATAATAGATTCTGTTTTTGGATAGGTCTTTGATCCGTCTGCCCTTTTATAAGTTTTGACTTTTACATAAAGCTCTCCGCTTTTATCAAAAACAAACTCTCCTTTTGCCTTGTTCCCTTCCGAATCCTTAAACCGAAACTGTGTGGCATTTCCTGCCACTTCCGCAGTTACATCTGCCTCCGCACTCAGGGAATGATTTCTTCCATTTATACGCTTATAGGTAAACGAAACGGACTTCAGACTGATATCGTAAATATTAATCGTTGTCAGTCCATCTTCGCTGTACCAGATTCCCTGATAATTTTCCGGTTCAAAAGCCGGCAGTATGGTAGGAATCGGAGTTACTGATGGTGTCGGTGTCGCTGTTGGAACCGGTGTCGCCGTCGCTACAGGGGTGGCTGTCACTTCCGGAATACTCTCCAGAGCTGCCAGTGCCGCCTCTTTCCTCTGTTGTTTTTCTACTTTATTCTTGTGTGAGATAAACAGCATACCACCAAGTCCCGCCAGGATAAACAGAACGATCAGCAGGACTAGCGCTGACTTCAGCCGCTGTTTTCTTCTTTTGTTTCTTCTCATCTGCATCACCTCTGTTTACTATAGCATAGGATAAACTGTCTGTGTACTTCGCATTTTCACTTATTTTTTCTCTTTGATGATACCTTTTCTGTAAGCTTCCAAAAGCTGGATCAACTCCCCGATCCTCTCCTTCAGAGCAGCTCCTGTATCCGTATCTCCTACCAGTGTACGTTTGTTATTGTAATGAACTGCCACCCGGTTGGAAACAATATCCTGTTCCTTGGCTACTGCCTCTTCTGCGGAAGTAAAAGGCTCATGAGCAGACAGGATCAGTCCATAGGAGTTATAGACCAGTGTATAACCGGCAATTCCCGTAACTTTCTGATATGGTCTGGAAAAACCGCCGTCAATGACAAGAACTTTTCCATTGCATTTTACAGGGCTCTCTCCTTCGCTCTGGTGAACCGGCACATGGCCGTTGATGATATGGCCTTTTTCCGGATCCAGTCCGAATTCACGGAGCAGATTGTCTACAACTTCCTCGTTTTCCAGAAGATGATAGTAAGCATTTTTTGTTTCTTTATGCGTTTCCTTATCTTTAATAAAATAACGCTCAAAAGTGGTCATCTTGTCTTTCCCAAATAAAGGAGAATTTGGGGCGGCCCAGATATACCACATGATATCCCTGCCTTTACGCTTTTCGTCTTCATTGACAGAGAAAAATGCCCGGCGCACATAGGTCTCCAGCACATCGTAGAGCTCTTTTCCCTTGTAGGTTTTTCCATAGATCTGGACTTCCTTCAGGCTTCCGTCTTCATTGAGAGGAATGCTTCCGTGAAACAGAAGATTTCCGTTGTAAGTCTTGTAAAGGCCTCCCTTATCCAGAAGAAGACGCACATGGTTCTGCAGTTTCTCGCAGTTACGGAACGCGGAATCCAGGCGTTCCATCACATCTTTTTCCTCTGGGGTAAGTTCATATGGCTTTTTCCAGTCGATCGTAGGAAAATATGTATCGGTCAACGGATATTCTTTTCCGTCCGGAAGTGTGATCGTTCCCTTTTTCGGATCGATCCTCTGAAGCAGGCACCGGTTTTCCATATGGAACTCTTTGTGCCGGCGGATCAGCTGGCCTTCCAGTTTAAACTGGATAATAGCGATAGCTTTGTGCATCTTCCTACCAAGCTCTTCTTCCAGAATGCTGTAATTATTGGCATCTCCCTTCATCTCAAAAACAGTGCAGGGATCATCTTTATAAGCTTCCATTGCAAAGGTTGCCAGCGGCATGAGATTGATTCCATATCCGTCCTCCAAGATATCCATGTTCCGGTAGCGGATACTGTTTCGGATCACGGTTGCAATGCAGGCTTTCTGGCCTGTGGCAGCACCCATCCAGACTACATCGTGATTTCCCCACTGGATATCCAGAGAGTGGTATTTCATCAGACGGTCCATGATAAAATGCGGGCCCGGACCTCGATCATAAATATCTCCCAAAACATGAAGATGATCCACAACCAGACGCTGGATCAGTTCTGCCAGGGCAATGATAAAATTCTCTGCCCTGCCGATCTCAATGATGGTGTTGACGATAGCATCGTAATATGCCTCTTTGTCCAGGACTTCCGCTTTTTCTGTGATCAGCTCCTCGATCACATAGGCATAATCCGCCGGGAGTGCTTTACGCACCTTGGATCGGGTATATTTGGATGCCGTTGTCTTGCACACTTCGATCAGACGATAAAGGGTGATCTTGTACCAGTTCTCCATATCTTCTTCATGCTTTTTCACAACTTCCATCTTTTCCTTGGGATAATAGATCAGTGTGGCAAGAGAACGTTTGTCGCTGTTACTTAAGGTATGTCCAAACACATCATCAATCTTTTTACGCACAGCGCCGGAACCATTTCGAAGAACATGGGAAAATGCATCATACTCTCCGTGGATGTCCGACATGAAATGTTCGGTACCTTTCGGGAGGTTTAATATAGACTGCAGATTGATGATCTCTGTTGAAGCTTTTGCTATGGTAGGATACAGCTCCGCAAGTCGCTGCAGGTATCTTAATTCTTCTTTTTTCATATTATTTTGATATCCTCCTGGGAGTTCTCGCTGCCATATCTCCCGTTAAGAGAAATGGCAACATTTTTATTTATTGTAAGCCCTTCCGGTGTCATATATCAACCCGTAAAATCAAACAGTGACATCTGATTGGACTGTGGAATGTCTCCGAACAGATCCAGATCATCCATCAGATCGATAACGGTCTTGCTGACTTTGGTGCGGTCGCGGAAATCATCCTTGGAAAGAAATTTTCCCTTCGCGGCTGCATCTACCACAGCCTCTGCCGCCTTATCTCCAAGACCCTCTATGGTATCCAGCGCAGGCATCAGTTTATTTCCAATGATCTGGAACCGGTGGGCCTTTGCTTTATAAAGGTCAATGGGCACAAAATCAAAACCTCTGGCGTACATCTCCTGTACGATTCTCATATCCTTCAGTGTATCCTGCTCCTTCTTGGATGCCTCATCGCCTTTTTTGCGGATCTCTGCCATATAATATTCCAGGCGTTCTTTTCCCATACACATCAGTTCATAGGAAAAAGATGTGGCACGGATACTGAAAAATGCCGCATAATATGCCAGCGGATGAAACACTTTATACCAGGCGATACGGTAGGCCATCATAACGTAGGCCGCCGCATGGGCCTTCGGGAACATATACTTGATCAGCTTGCAGGACCAGATATACCAGTCCGGAACATCATGATCTTTCATAGTCTGGATCCATTCGTCACGGAGACCTTTTCCTTTACGGACACTCTCCATGATGGTAAATGCCAGACCGCTTTCCACCCCTTTTCCAATAAGGTAGATCATAATATCATCTCGCGTACAGATCGCGGTGGAAATGGTCGCCGTTCCGTTCTGAATCAGTACCTGGGCATTTCCAAGCCATACGTCCGTACCATGAGAAAGTCCCGCAATACGTACCAGGTCGGAAAAATATTTCGGCTTGGTATCAATTAACATCTGCATGGCAAAATCCGTACCAAACTCCGGGATCCCCAGGCATCCAAGCTTACAGCCGCCAATATCTTCCGGGCTGATCCCCAGGGCCTGAGTTCCTGCAAACAGGGACATGACATCTCTCTGATCCAGTGGAACCGTTCTCGCACTGATGCCAGTAAGATCCTCCAGCATACGAATCATGGTCGGATCATCGTGTCCCAGTATATCAAGCTTCAGAAGGTTTCCGTCAATAGAATGGTAATCAAAATGTGTGGTAATGATATCGCTGTTTACATCATTGGCCGGATGCTGCACAGGCGTAAATTTCTCGATCTCCTCACCCATGGGCAGTACGATGATTCCTCCCGGATGCTGGCCCGTAGTACGACGGACGCCGGTGCAACCCTGCACAATACGGTTGATCTCACAGTAACGCTTGTGCTGTCCCCGCTCTTCATAATAATTCTTCACATAACCAAATGCGGTCTTTTCCGCAAGGGTACCAATGGTTCCTGCCTTGAATGTCTGGCCTTTTCCGAAGATAACCTCCGTATACCGGTGAGCATTGGCCTGGTATTCTCCGGAAAAGTTCAGGTCGATATCCGGCTCCTTATCTCCTTTGAAACCAAGGAATGTCTCAAACGGGATATCAAATCCTTCTTTGTTCATCTTGGTGCCACATTTCGGGCAGATCTTATCCGGCATGTCACACCCTGCCATACCTGCGTATTTTTTTACCTCCGGAGAATCAAAATCGCTGTATTTACAGTCCGGATTCGGACAGAGATAATGCGGCGGCAGAGGATTTACCTCCGTGATACCGGACATAGTCGCTGCCAGGGAAGAACCTACCGAACCTCGGGAACCTACCAGATAACCATCCTCATTGGATTTCCATACCAGTTTCTGTGCAATGATATACATCACCGCATAACCATTGGAGATAATGGAGTTCAGCTCCCGGTCCAGACGGTCCTCCACGATCTTCGGAAGCGGATCTCCGTACATTTCGTGGGCTTTTGTGAAACAGATATTCTTAAGATCCTGCTCGGAGTTTTCAATGACCGGCGGAAATTTATCCGGATGGATCGGCGAGATCTTCTCGATCATATCCGCGATCTTGTTGGTATTGGTAATGACCACTTCTTCTGCTTTTTCACTTCCCAGATAGGAAAATTCCTCCAGCATTTCCTCCGTTGTACGAAGGTAAAGCGGTGCCTGGTTATCTGCATCGGAAAATCCGTTTCCTGCCATGATAATCCGGCGGTAAACCTCATCCTGAGGATCCATGAAATGCACATCGCAGGTGGCAACTACCGGCTTTTTGAACTGTTCGCCAAGTTTTACGATCTTCCGGTTTATCTCTTTTAAATCTTCCTCGGAATTGATCATATCGTGCTTCTCATCTGCAAGCATGAACGCATTGTTTCCCAGTGGCTGGATCTCCAGATAATCATAGAAGTTCACCAGTCTGGCGATCTCCTGATCCGGTACATTGCGAAGAAGTGCCTGATAAAGTTCTCCTGCCTCGCAGGCACTTCCCACCAGAAGGCCATCTCTGTATTTTTTCAGTACGCTTTTTGGGACTCTGGGTCGTCTGTGATAGTACTTTAAATGGGACTGGCTTACCAGTTTGTACAAATTGATCCTTCCTGTTTCGTTCCTTGCAAAAACAATGGCATGATAGGTAGGCAGTTTCCGGATGGTATCCGGTGAAACCGCACCCTGGCTGTTCATCTCATCCACGTCAAAAATATCTCTTTCTTCCAGCATCTTTACAAACCGCACAAAAATCTCCGCGGTACATGCCGCATCATCCACCGCTCTGTGGTGATGATCCAGGGAAACACCTACTGCCTTGGCTACGGTATCCAGCTTAAAACGGTTCAGGGCAGGAAGAAGGAATCTGGCCATACCTACTGTATCCACATAGGTAAAATCATCCGGGATTCCCTGTCGTTTGCAGTTTTCAATGATAAAGCTCATATCAAAGTCCGCATTATGGGCCACCATCACGCAGCCCTCACAGAATTCCAGGAATTTCGGCAGCACTTCCTCTATGGTAGGCGCATCCAGAACCATGGAATCATTGATGCTTGTCAGCTGTTCAATACGGAACGGAATGGGCACTTCCGGATTTACAAAGGTGGAAAAACGGTCCGTGATCTGTCCCTTCTCCACTTTTACCGCACCGATCTCAATAATCTTGCAGGTCAGTGCCGAGAATCCCGTTGTCTCAATATCAAAAACAACAAAATCACTGTCCAGCCGCTGTCCTTTGGAATTGGTGACCATACCTTTCAGGTCATCCACAAGATAAGCCTCCATGCCATAGAGCACCTTGAAATCAGACTCTTTGGGAACACAGCCTCCCCAGGCATCAAAGCAATGGTTTGCCTCAGGGAAAGACTGCACCACACCATGATCGGTGATAGCGATAGCCTTATGGCCCCACTCATAGGCACGTTTTACCAGCGCCTTGGCATCGGTGACACCATCCATGTCGCTCATCTTGGTATGGCAGTGAAGTTCCACACGTTTCTGAGGACTGGTATCCATTCTCGAACTGGTAAAATTGGCAATTTTCTTGATACCTGTAATATTTCCGATGGTCAGCTCGCTGTCAAAACGGTCAATGGTGGTAACACCTTTCAGTTTCAGGAACGCACCTTTTTTTACACTTTCCGTCACTTCCGGAACCTGCTCGTTACGCAGGAACATCTTCACAACAATACTGTCCGTAAAATCGGTCACCGGAAAGATCAGGATCGTTTTTTCATTTCGGATCTCACGGGCTTCCACATCCATAACCTGGCAGCGGATGATAACTTCTCCCATCTCTCCGGTGATACCCTCCAGTGGAATCGGCTCTCCGTCAAAATCCCTGCCGTAAACCACATCTGGATTGCTGTCTCTACGGAATCCGAACCCGCTGCGGAAATCACCCTTCTGGCCTTTCTGCTGTTTCCGGTCAAAGGATTTCTTCTCCGATGCTTTTTCTCCCTTTTTCTCTCCGGAAGCTTTCTTCGTCTCTTCTTTGGCTGCTTCCTCCTGCTTCGGTTCACTCTCCTGATCTCCGCCGAGTTTGGCATGTTTCAGAACATTCTCCACTTCCTGTTTGATCTGAAGTGCGGCATTTTTCCGGTATTTACTCTCTTTCGCCTCCACAAAATCCAGGTCTACTTTCAGATCCATCCCACATCGTTCACAGAAAACTTTATGAAAGTATTCGATGAGGATTTCGCTCTTCTGCCTGGAGATCACCGTATCCGGAAGTTCCATACGCATGGCATCCTTTCCGGTAAACGTAAGCTTTGCTCTGCGGAACAGATTGTACTCCAGCATATTGTAGCTGCGCAGCTCCAACTCCATACTGGAACGGTAGCTTTCCAGGAAATTCTCCGGTGTGTACTGCTCGGAAAGATGAAATTTTTCCACAACGGTAACAGTCATGGGAATTCCCGGAAAACACTGCCGTTCAATCTCATCTTCCAGGGCAAAGATATTTTTCTTGTGGATCCAGCGGCTGCTTTCGATATATACCCTCAGATGCGTTCTTCCCGGATTCATGGAAACTTTTGTCACAAATACCATGTCCAGAAGTTCTTCCAGCTCTTTTTTTACTTTCAGATGAGGAAATACGTCAAAAAAATCTTTCTCCATTATGACTCCTGTTCATTCCAGGTAAGAAGTTCCTGGCGAAGTGTATCCAGAAGTTCCGTCTCCGGTACTTTCTTTACAACCTCTCCATGTTTGATCAGAAGGCCGACACCATCGCCTCCCGCAATTCCGAGATCTGCCTCTTTTGCCTCTCCAGGACCGTTTACTACACATCCCATAACCGCAACCTTGATATCAAGAGGAATATCCTGAACCATGGTTTCTACCTGATTTGCAAGGCCGATCAGATCGATCTTGGTTCTTCCGCAGGTCGGACAGGAAACAACTTCCACCCCGCCTTTACGGAGTCCCAGTGTTTTCAGGATCCTTTTGGCTGATTTCACTTCCTCCAGCGGCGCACCGGTCAGGGAAACACGGATGGTATCACCGATTCCCTGATACAGAATGATTCCAAGGCCAATGGCTGATTTGATATTTCCGGAGTACAGGGTTCCTGCTTCTGTAATTCCCACGTGAAGCGGATACTGTGTCTGTTTTGCGATCAGCTCATGGGCTTTTGCACACATAAGGACATCGGAAGATTTGATACTGATCACCAGATTATCGTAACCCATCTCTTCAATGATGCGTACTTTATCAAGGGCGCTCTCCACAAGGCCCTCTGCTGTGACACCGTGATATTTTTCCACCAGTTCTTTTTCGAGAGAACCACTGTTCACGCCTACGCGGATAGGGATATTCCGTTCCTTTGCAGTATCTACAACTGCCTGGATCCTCTCTTTTGAACCGATATTTCCCGGGTTGATACGGATCTTGTCTGCACCGTTTTCCATAGCTGCAATGGCAAGACGGTAATCAAAATGAATGTCCGCAACCAGCGGAATATGGATCTGTTTTTTGATCCGGGACAAAGCTTTCGCAGCTTCCATGGTCGGAACTGCACAGCGGATAATATCACAGCCTGCTTTTTCCAGGGAAAGGATCTGCGCAACGGTTGCTTCCACATCTTCAGTTTTTGTATTGGTCATGGACTGGATAAGGATCGGATTTCCTCCTCCGATAACACGGTTTCCAATTTTTATTACTTTTGTATGATCTCTGTACATAAAAATCTCCTTTATGAATCCTGAAAGGCAGGTGTCTTCAAACGCCCTGCCTTTCCTCTCTGAACTATCTTTTCGCTCTTACGCTTAACGCCGGATCTCCAGCAGTTTTGTTTTCAGCTCATTTTCCATACGTCTCATATCTGCTTCTGCTGCCTGACGTTTCTCACGGCCCTCCTGCTGGATCTTCATCACATCATCCAGTGTCTGGATCAGCTCCTGATTGGTCTTTTTCAGAGTTTCAATATCTACGATGCCACGCTCGGACTCCTTTGCTGTTTCCACAGATGCCAGGTGGAGAGTTTCCGCGTTTTTCTTCAAAAGCTCATTGGTAAGATCTGTAACCTGTCGCTGTGCCTGTGCGGCTTCCGTGGAATGTGCGATTCCGAGAGCCAGCACCATCTGGCTTTTCCAGAGGGGAATGGTATTTACAATGGTGGTCTGGATCTTCTCGATCATGGTGGTGTCATTGTTCTGGATCATACGGATCTGTGGTGCTGTCTGCATGGAAATGGTTCTTGTCAGCTCCAGATCATGAAGCTTCTTCTCAAAACGATCACACTTGTTTTCCAGATCATTGGCTGCCTGGGCGTCTTCTGGAAGTCCGCTTGCCGCTGCCTTCTGATGAAGCTCCATAAGCTTTCCTTCCCGGAGTTCCTTAAGTTTCTTTTTGCCCGCAAGGATATACATGGAAAGTTCTTTAAAATATGCCAGGTTCTGCTCATACATCTTATCCAGTACTGCAGAATCCTTCATCAGACGCATCTGGTGCTGCTCCAGAGCTTCTGTGATCTTCGCCACATTTCCCTCGGCTTTTGTGTAACGGTTTTTCAGGGTTTCCACCTTCGCTGTCTGTTTTTTGAAGAAACCGAAGAGTCCCTTTTCTTCTGTGGCATCAAAATCTTTCAGTTCTCCTACCACATTTGCAAGCAGCTCTCCCACCTCTCCAAGATCCTGGGTCTTCACATTTACCAGTGCCGCATCAGAAAAATCTGCCATTTTTTTCTGCGTACCAGCTCCATACTGGAGGATCTGGTTCGTATTTTCAATATCGATCTTTGCCGCAAAATCTTCTACGATTTTCTGTTCCTGAGGAGATAACACCGGTTCCTCCACTGCAGGTTCCTGCGGTTTCTCCGGTTCTTTTGCCGCAATTTCTTCTTTTTCTTCTGTAAGATCCGGTTCCAGAGTCAGCACCGGGGCTTCCACCTCAAAGTCCTTAAATTCTTCTCCCATAATCTTCTCCTTAATCAGCTGTACCTTCCGGCAGTCATCTGCGATTTGTTTTCTCATCTGCTCGTTGTACTTATTTCATTTCCGCATTCTGTTTCATTTTTTCGAAATCATCTTCTGTCAGACCTTCCTGTGCCAGAACCGTATGTAACACAGAAATATCCGTAGATACATCCCAGGCGGTATCCCGGAATATGGAATCCAGAAGTTTTTCAAAAGCAACATTCAGTGTATCAATGGTTTCCTCAATCTCTTTCTTGGAAGCTGTGATATTCTCGCCCTGTACAGGCTGTCCGTCCATATCTTCGTAGGCATCCAGAAGTTTCACCGTCATAGGAAGATAATAATCCATCAGCTTCTTAAGATCCGGGATTACCTCCGGATGTTCTCCGGCACGCTCAAAAATCTTCTGAACGATCAGTTCCATTCTGGAAATCTTCGCGGAAATCTCCTCTCCGGGAATGGCATCATTGCTCTTTCGAATCTTTACCAGAAATTCATTTCCTTTTCTCAGAACTTCCTGGGCCTCCGGGCTCATATTCTCTTCAAGCTGAACTTTCGGATCTGCCTCCTGTTTGCGGAGTTCCAGCTGTTTCTGCGTTTCCAGATACTGCTGATACGTCTCATTGCTGGTGATCAGACAGGTGCCTTCAGCATCTACATGGCCTTCCAGGAACCAGCCTTTCTCGATCATCCTGCTGATATCTTTTTTTACAAATTTCTCTGTCTTTCCTGCTGCCTGGGCAAGTTTCTGGAAATTACAGTAAGTATGGTCTCCCAGTGCACGGATATATTTCTGAAAACGCCCCAGTCTACCAAGACGGCTGGTTCCTGCCCCCAGAAGAGCACCGCCACCTGCCGCGCCTGCACACATCACACCAAGAACCCCTGCCGCAAGTGCACCACTATGACCAAGGCCCATCCAGATCAGAAGCACCATGGCTCCAAGGCCCATACCGCTTAAAAGGATTCCGCCGGAAACTGCCATCATCATGCCTTTCAGATTTTCGCCGGTTGTTTTTCCATAAAGAAGCTCCGTCTGTTTCTTCGCGGCCTGCTCTTTCGCTTTTTTACTTTTTCCATAATAGGGGCTCTGATAGGTATAGCTTCTCTTTCGAAACTGGGAATCATTTCCCGGTTCAAATACGGAATTCATGGCATTTTTCAGAGCCTCACTTCCGGAATCAATTGCCTTATTTACCGTCTGGTTGATAGTATGGCTCAGCTCATGGTAGCTGTTTGAATTCACGGCATTATCTACAATATCCTGAATCTTTTTTCCAAGGTCTTCAAATTCGTGATTGTCCATTTTTTCCTCCAGTCCATAGATAACTTTTATTATAGCGAAATCCCGTTAAAATTACAAGCAAATACAAAAAAGGCGCAAAAAACTATTGAAGTCAGCACGTAAAAGTTTTACAATGGTAAAAAGTAAAAATTCGTAAACGGAGGAATCGTTATGGAAAAAAAGAACATTGACTGGTCCAGCATCGGATTTGGCTACATGCCAACCGACTACAGATACGTGTCTAATTTTAAAGATGGAAAATGGGATGAGGGTACTTTAAGCACAGACCCGAATATCGTACTTAATGAGTGCGCCGGTGTACTTCAGTATTCTCAGAGTGTATTTGAAGGCCTGAAAGCTTACACAACAGAAGACGGACATATCGTTACTTTCCGTCCTGACCTGAACGCAGAGCGTATCGCTGCTTCTGCTGCAAGACTTGAAATGCCGGTATTCCCGAAAGAGAGATTTATCGACGCTGTCAATCAGGTTGTTAAGGCAAATGCCGCATGGGTTCCACCATACGGCTCAGGCGCAACCCTTTACCTTCGTCCGTACATGTTCGGTTCCAATGCCGTAATCGGTGTTAAACCAGCTGACGAGTATCAGTTCCGTATCCTTACAACACCGGTTGGACCGTACTTCAAAGGCGGCGCTAAACCGATCACAATCCGTGTCAGTGACTTCGACCGTGCCGCACCTTGTGGAACAGGTAACATCAAAGCCGGCCTGAACTACGCAATGAGCCTTCACGCTATCGTAGATGCTCACAAACAGGGATTTGATGAGAACATGTACCTTGATCCTAAGACTCGTACAAAAGTTGAGGAGACAGGCGGAGCTAACTTCATCTTCGTTACAAAAGACGGCAAGGTTGTAACACCGAAGTCTGACAGTATCCTTCCATCCATCACACGTCGTTCCCTGATCTACGTTGCAAAAGAGTACCTGGGACTGGAAGCTGAGGAGCGTGAGATCTACTTCGACGAAGTGAAAGATTTCGCAGAGTGTGGTCTTTGCGGTACTGCTGCTGTTATCTCTCCAGTTGGAAAGATCAACGACCATGGCAAAGAAATCTGCTTCCCAAGCGGAATGGAGAAGATGGGCCCGGTTATCCAGAAACTGTACGACACACTGACAGGTATCCAGATGGGACGCATCGAAGCTCCGGAAGGATGGATCCATGTAATCGAGTAATCAATTACCGGATTTTGGGATTTATACATAATATTAAGAGCCAAAAACAGGCCGCCGGATTTTTACCGGTGGCCTGTTTTATATTGTTTTTCTGTGTAATTACAAAGCAAGCATTATTTATTTTTTCTCTCATATTTCATAAACGTATACTCCAGATCAAAATACGTCTGCTCTTCACTCTCCGCTGTAACTTCCCAGTCCGAATCCTCATCCAGGTTCGGGAAATGTGCATCTGCTTCATATGCAAAATCGATCTTGGTCACATGGGCCACATCGCAGTAAGGAAGCATCTGTCTGTAAATACTGTCTCCGCCGATGCAGTACACATCCTGTGCCGGATATTTTTCCACTTCTTTTAACGCCTCTTCGATGCTGTGAACGACCACCGCACCTTTTACCTGATAATCCTTATTTCCGGTGATCACAATGTTGGTTCTGTTCTTAAGAGGAAGTCCGTTTGGAAAAGACTCCAGCGTTTTTCTTCCCATAACAACCACTTTTCCTGTAGTTTCCTGACGGAACATCTTCATATCTGCCGGAATGCTTACCAAAAGTTCATTGTTTCTTCCAATTCCCCAGTTTTTATCTGCTGCAACAATAATATTCATCCTGATTTCCTTTCTTTATATGCAATTATACCGCAATCGGGATATTTTTGATCTGCGGCCATGTCTCATAATTCTCCACGATCAGATCATCGGTTGTAAATTTATAAAAATCTTTGATCTCCGGATTCAGTTTTACCGTTGGTGCAGGATACGGTTTTCTGGAGATCAGCTCTTTGATCACCGGAATATGGCGGTCATAAATATGACAGTCCGCAATTACATGAACCAGCTCTCCTGCTTCCATATCGCAGGCCTGTGCGATCATCATCAGAAGAAGGGAATACTGACACACATTCCAGTTATTTGCTGCCAGGATATCCTGAGATCTCTGATTCAGAACAGCATTGAGGACCAGTTTATCTTTTCCCGGCTCTTTGGTCACATTAAATGTCATAGAATAGGCACATGGGTAAAGATTCATCTCATGAAGATCCTGATGTACATAAATATTGGTCATGATCCTTCTGCTGTAAGGATTGTTCTTAAGATCAAAAAGAACCCTGTCCACCTGATCCATCATTCCCTCTTTATACTGATGTTTCACACCCAACTGATAGCCGTAGGCTTTTCCGATGGAGCCGTTCTCATCTGCCCAGCTGTCCCAGATATGGCTGTGAAGATCATGGATATTGTTGGATTTCTGCTGCCAGATCCACAAAATCTCATCCATGGCACTCTTTAATGCAGTTCTTCTCAAAGTCAGCGCCGGAAATTCCCTGCGGAGATCATAACGGTTCACAACACCAAATCTCTTGATGGTATAAGCCGGAGTTCCATCCTCCCACACCGGACGTACCTTCTCTCCCTCTGTGCTGGTTCCGTTTTCTATGACATCTTTGCACATGTCAATGAATATATTGTCTGCAAGACTCATTATCTGATTCCTCCCTGTGATTTTCTTCTGTTCGCTCCCGGAAATATTCTTTTTTCTTAAAAATACCCCTGAAATTTATTTTATATTCTAACACATTTTAGTCTTTACTGTCCACTTCCCCCTTTCATCTCCTCCGTCCCTTTTTCTTCTCCCTCTGTTCTTTTTCTATATTTTTCTGGACTTTTCCAGACAACAGTGCTATATTGAAGCCATGAAAATACTGATTACATTATTAAAACCATTTTCTTTTGCACCTGCGATCCTGATGATGTGCGTGATCTACTCTTTTTCCGCACAGACCGGAGAAGTTTCCGGTGCCCTGAGTTATAAAGTCAGCTATCAGATCGTAGAAACAAAAAATGAAATACTTGCCACAGGAAAAAGCCCGGATCAGCTTTCCCAGGAGGCATCCCATATCGAGTTTTATGTACGGAAGGCTGCCCATATGACCGAATACTGTCTGTTGTCCATCTCCATTTCCTTCCCGCTTTATGTTTACGGAGTCCGGGGAATCTGGCTGATGCTTCTTGCAGGATTTGTATGTGTGGGTTTTGCCGGCCTGGACGAATATCATCAGTCTTTTGTGGACGCCCGCGGGCCTTCTGTAAGGGATGTGGGAATTGACAGCTGTGGAGCGCTGATCGGAATTTTACTGGTACAGGCATTCTGCTGGTCTACCTTACATACCCCAGGCAGGAAAAAATCACGAAAAAAACGTCGAAAAAATCAAAGACACAGATAAGTCAAGTGAGGCAAAATATCTACTTTCCTTTGGCAGTCCTGCACCCGATATATGCCACACAACTTACTCAATCAAAAACGGAACATCCCCGGAAGAAATATTTTTTTTCCTCCTGATGTTCCGTTTTTTATGTTTATATGTATCATATTCTGGCAGGCGTTATCCTGCATCTGATATTTTATTTTGCTTCTTCCTCCGGTGCATCATCCAGATTCTCTGCCAGATGTGCCCGCTCCGCAATAGACATGCGTTTCTTTCCAGCTTTCACATCCTCCGGGGGGCCGGCAGCTTCCTCTGCCGCTTTTTTCGCTGCTGCTTCTTCCATCTCGTGTTTCTGTGCGCCTGCTTTTGCAAGGTTACGGACTGCCATGATCAGAAGCACCGCTCCGATCACAACAAAAACACCTCCCGCTACCAGAAATCCTGCACTGGAATCTTCTGCCCCGCTTATCACATTGGCACAGAGACGATATCCTGTATACACAAGATAACCACCTGCAAAAATCCACAGAAGACTGCTTCTTGTGGAAGAATTTCCCTGGCTGGAATTCTTTTCTTCCGTGGTCTCCTGCTGCAGCTCTTCCTTATTTTCTGTTTTCTGTTCTTCCATGATGTATCTTTTATCCTTTCTGATATCCTGACATTTTTTTATTTGTCAGATATCATTTCCACGTCAGCCTCTGTTTTTTCTTGCTCTTCTTTTACAAGTCTTCCATAAAGTTTTGTCATTTTATAAATCTTCTCAATGATTTTTTCATTGAGCTGACCTTTTTTCATACGCCACTTCCAGTTATCACCAAGGGTTGACGGTTCATTAATCCTTGCCTCATTTCCAAGGCAAAGATAATCCTGTACCGGGATCACACAGCGATCCGCCACACTGGACATGGCTGCGCGGATCAGACTCCATACGGCTGCAGTCTCATGCTTGCCCTCACAGCCGATATAAGCCTTTGCAAAATTCCGGTCATGCTGGCTTAAATTGCGGAACCAGCCTCTTGTGGTTTCATTATCATGAGTGCCTGTATACACGATACAGTTTCTTTCATATCTGTGTGTCAGATACGGACTGTCTTCATTCTCATCAAACGCAAACTGAAGAACCTTCATTCCCGGAAATCCGGATTCTTCCACCATCTCAATAACACTGTCTGTAAGAAGACCAAGGTCCTCCGCGATCACATCCAGTTTTCCAAGATTTTTTTCGAGAGTACGGAACAGATCCATTCCCGGTCCCTTTTCCCAGTGGCCGAATTCCGCAGTCTTATCTCCGTATGGAATGGAATAATACTCGTCAAACCCTCTGAAATGATCAATTCTTACCACATCATAAAGTTTCATACAGTTGGCCATCCGGCGTGTCCACCATGCATAGCCTGTCTTTTTATGATATTCCCAGTCATAAAGAGGATTTCCCCAGAGCTGCCCGGTAGCGGAAAAGGCATCTGGCGGGCATCCGGCAACACCAACCGGAAGATTATTCTCATCAAACTGGAACAGTTCCGGCTGTGCCCATGCGTCCGCACTGTCAAACGCAACGTAGATCGGTACATCTCCGATGATCTCCACGCCTTTCTCATTTGCATAAGTTTTCAGCTCTGTCCACTGTTTGAAAAAACAGTACTGCTGGAAACAGTAAAATCCCACTTCTTTCGCAAGTTTTTCTCCTGCCTCAGCCAGTGCGTCTTTTTCTCTGTTTTTAAGCTCTTTTGGCCATTCGATCCAGCTGATCCCGTTCAGACTGTCCTTAATGGCCATATACAGGCTGTAATCTTCCAGCCAGGCGGCATTTTCTTCTACAAACTTCTGATACTCTGGATCTCCCTCACAGTCATAATTTTCAAAGGCTTTTCTTAAGAGACGGAATCTGGAATTATAAATCTTCTCATAATCCACGTAACTCTCACTTCCACCCCAGTCGCAGTTCTCACAGTCACTTTCTTCCAGATAACCAGCTTTTACAAAGGCTTCCAGATCAATAAAATACGGATTTCCCGCAAAAGTGGAAAAAGACTGATACGGTGAATCTCCATATCCGGTAGGTCCAAGAGGAAGGATCTGCCAATATTTCTGCCCAGCCCTTACCAGCTGGTCTACAAACTCATACGCCTCTGCGGAAAAACATCCTATTCCATATTTCGATGGAAGGCTGGATACCGGAAGCAAAATTCCACTTGCTCTCATCATTTATGAATCCCCCTGTTTTCTCAGTAGTTGCGCTCGCTCACAGATGTCTGTAGGAGCACTCTGGTTTTTATTATATCACCCCATCCCAGAGCGTTCAAAGGCATTTTTTGTGGATATATATCAATATATCATGATAAACCTTCTCCCTGTCTTTCTCATTGAGGATCTCATGGCGCATTCCCGGATATAATTTTCCCCGGACATCCCGGTATCCTGCCTGACGCATGGCACGGACAGCCTTGGCAAACTGGCGGACATTTCCCATACAGGGGTCTTCCGCCCCACTGATAAACAGCACCGGCATCTCCGGTTTCGTACACTTCCAGTGTTTCACATCGTACGCTCTTTTCATCAGGTCAAAAAGTGCCAGATACGCATCATCCGTAAAGGTAAATCCGCAATACTCGGAATCGGAATAATCTTTAACAACCTGCGGGTCGGAACAGATCCAGGAAAAACGGTTTTTCTCTTTTTTAAACCGCATGGCGTAACTTCCAAAAGACATCATCTCGATCAGACCTGCGCTGTGTCTTGGCCCGAAAACAGCTTTTTCCGCCTTTGCCAGGGCTACTCCAACCGGACGAAGCGCATTGTAACTAGGTGATCCGCAGACGATCAGCATATCCATACAGTCATCATGATGGGCTGCATAAGCACGAACAGCCAGGGATCCCATACTGTGTCCAAAAAGAATCAGCGGAAGTTCCGGAAAATGATCCTTGATCAGGCAGTTGACTGTATGGATATCCTGCAGCATGGCATCTGCTCCACCGCCGTACATATATCCCAGGTCTTCTTTGCTCCTCACACTCTTTCCGTGGCCACGGTGATCATGGATCACACTTACATATTTCCGTTCTGCCATATATTCCATAAAAGGAAGATAACGTTCCTTATATTCACTCATTCCGTGAACAATCTGGATGATCCCACGGTACTTCTCGTCACGTCCCAGTTCCGGCACCACTGCCAGACAGGAAATTTCCAGTCCGTCTGCTTTTGAAGGGAATGAGTACTGAATTGTTCGTATCATATTTTCACCTCGTCTTTTCTGCTGCTTTTTTGTTTCTCACAGTATATCATAACACAGGGGGTTTCTCAAACAGTAAACCTATGTTATAATCGTTACGGTAAACCAGATGTGTTACGATTCACTCCATATCCGGTAACTCTGTATCTGGTTTATCTTACCCGAAAACCTAGATGACTTATTGTAAGGAGGAATAATGAATACAGAAGACAATAACGATTTTTACGACGACGAGCTCTCCAGGTCATTGATCTCCAATGATTTCGAAGAGGATACTCCTCGCAAAAAGAAAAAAAGCAAAAAACCACTTGTGATCTGTCTGATCATTCTTCTGATCGCTGCGGTGGCCGGCGGAATTGCCTGGTATATGGTTCAGCGCCATAAACCGGTAGAAGCCACAGAAGAATTTCTCACAGGCATGCAGAACATGGATTTTACCACCATGGAGAACCTTCTCCAGAGTCATGATCTCAGTGCTCTGGATGATGCGGATATCCGTGATTCCGCCTACACAGATTTCTTCACTACTGTCAACAAAAAAATGACTTACAAGATCACCAAAAACAAATTCGACATTCAGAATGGCACCGCAAAAGTAACTGTCCACATGAAATACATCGACGGAACCAACATCTATGCAGCTACCATTCAGGAATATACCCGTAAAGTTGCGGTTGCCGCCTATGCCGGAAAAGAAATGACCCAGGATGATATTCAGGAGATGCTTGCTACCCTTCTTGCGGAAAACGCCTCCACAGCGGATGAGAAATACAGCGAAATCGATATCACCTATCCGCTGATCAAAATCGGAAATGATTGGAAGATTGTTTCTCTGGATGATACTACTGTCAAAGTTATGTGTGCGAACTTCAAGAGTGTAAAAGATGAGATCTCATCTCAGCTTACAGACGATACCACCACAGACAGTTCCAGCACAGATGCCGAATCCACAGGTTCTGATTCTACACAGGCTACAGGTGCATCCATTGATATCACAACAGACAAATTCTCTGTCCGTTTCAAACAGTTCGCAATCTCCAACGATTACGGCGGAAATCCATGTCTGATGATCTACTACGATTACACAAACTCCGGTGATTCCCAGTCCAGCGCATTTGTGGACTTCACTCTCCAGGCTTCCCAGAACGGAGAATCCCTGGAAGGAACTTATCCGGAAGCCAACGATGATGCTGTAGACAATTATATGAACACCATCGATCCCGGAAAGACCGTCACAGTATGCCAGGTATTTCTTCTGAAAGATACCACCAGTGATGTAACCCTTCAGGGAAAAGAAACTCTGAATTTAAGCGGCGGACAGACGACTTCCCAGGTTCTGAAACTGCAGTAAGATACCTGCCAAAATAAAAACGGAAATTTCTCCTTCATGATCTTTTCATGACTGGAAGAAATTTCCGTTTTTTTCTTTTTTCACATACGTATATTTTCCCTGTTTCCGTGAAAAACTATCTCCTGTATAACGAAAGGATGGTGACTTATGGCAAATAAATGTCTGCAGTATTTTGCTCTGACCATTGCTGTGGTCGGCGCCATAAACTGGGGTCTGATCGGCTTCTTTAATTTCAATCTGATAGCGTTCCTGTTCGGAAGCATGAGCTGGCTCTCCCGAATCGTCTACGGGCTTGTAGGTTTATGTGGGCTTTATCTTCTGACTTTCTATACTCTGATCGATCAGGGGGAAGCAACTGAATAAGGTAAGCCGCTACACATAACGCAAAAAATCCTCTGCCACATTGAAAATACAGCAGAGGATTTTTTTATTATAAATAATAAAAAAAAGAACTCTGATCATTCTCAGAGTTCCGAAGAGCGATAGACGGGGCTCGAACCCGCGGTCTCGACCTTGGCAAGGTCGCGCGTT
>NZ_JAAITI010000023.1 GCF_013304735.1 Blautia luti | reverse complement strand
ATCTTGATCAGCAGGAAATCAGGAAACTCGCAGTGGACTTGGATAATTTTAGTTACGAGTATGATACTTATGAATATAAGGATACTGTTGAAAATAGGGACGAACAGGTCGAGAAAATCACAGAAGATATTTTGCACAGGGAGACAGCTGGTTTAAAAGACTGGCTGACTGAGGTGTCAAAAGAATCGAATATAGACAGTGATGTAATTACTGCCCGGTCATTACTTTCACGTCTGGAAAATGCAGAAACACTCTCTATTTTTACTAGACCGTTAGAGCAGGAGCAGACAGAAGCCACGATCACTTTTTATGTTGCAGAGTGCATGGAATTTCCAGTTATGGGTGAGTACCACGAAAATCTTACTTTGGAAGAAGCCTTACACATTTATGAAACCATTCCCGCTGAACGTATGAATGGGATAAAAGGTGTTGGATTTGAACTGCACGATGGAAGTGATTATGACGGACCGTATGATCTTATGCGACTTGGAAAAGTTGACAGGGAAGGAGTGGAGATGATTAAACACTATAAGGAAAGTCCATTAGTTCAGAAAGCAATGGATGATGTGGAAAAATATTTTGCCAGGAAGCAGGAACTTACAAAAAGAACAGAACAGGCAGTTGGAGATAAGCCTATACAGAAAGATAATGTTTCACATCCAAAGAGCAGAAAAGAATCTGTTCTTCAGGCACTCCGGGAACGTCAGGCAAAAATAAAAGAGCAGGAACAGACTGTAACGAAAGAAAAATCCAGAACACATAAGAAGGGAGAGGTGTCATTATGATGGTAAGATTTGAGGAAGATGAATATATTGCTGTTGCGATTTTTGATGCGGGTGACAGGATTCAGACAATGAATGCTATGGATGAAATTTTTTCCTATCTGGATGAAGATATGAAGTATCTGATATTTACAACAATTCAGAAGCTATATTATCTTAGCGATGAAGGATACAAAGAGCTGGAAAGAACCGTAGAGATTTATAAAGCAGACTTGGAGGTGGATGGAGAATGAGTAGAAGTCAGTTTGCAGTTTATCAGTTAAAAAAGAAGCCGGAATTGAGAAACCTTCTTTTCCGTACCTATGAAGAACTTGCACAGGATCAGATTCCTGTGCAGGTGAAAAATTATGAACAGGTGTATCTTGGAACAATGAAACCGAGAGAAACGCCAGAGCAGATAAAAAAGGAGCTGGAGAAGAAACAACCACATAATTATAAAGGTCATGCAATCAGTACCAGTGACGTGATGATCTTGAATGATAATGGTATCACGACTGTTTACTATGTAAATAAAGATGCTTTTATAGAGATTTCTGATTTTATGAAAGTTGCATCTTCGGAAAACGGTGGACTTACGAAGGATACAGTTGGCTATGAAATAGAGGGAAAAGACGGATCATGGGAAGTAATAGATTATCTGCTGGTAGAAGGCAAGAATTATTTCCTTATGGAACATGAGCAGTATGGGAAAGATGTTGCGTATGTAGTTTTGAACCAGGACGGCAAAGTGATTGTAGATAGCACATATAATGGATTTGATGATGCAGTAAAACAGAAAATTCTTGATTCTCTGCATCCGCCAGTGCAGGAACAGACAGAAAATAGTAAACCGAAACTGGATAACTGGCAGAAGTATCTGGAAAATGGGGAATACCTGAGAAGTGCGGAAATTACAGAGGAAGCAAATTATAATATGATTGACGGACTTAGAAATAATTCTGCACCGAAAGATAAAAAGAAGCGTCCAAAAGAATCCGTTCTTGCGAAGCTGAATGAGAAAAAGGAAGAAGTTGCCAAGCGTAGTGGACAGAAAGCAATGCAGCAGATAATGGGACAAGACGTGGAGCGTACAAAAAAATAAAAATGAGAGGCTGGTCACAGTTGTGGCTGGCTTCTTTTTTTGCATAGAAAAAGACTGGCCAGTGCCGAATAATCAGTTAGGGCTAGTCTTTATAGTGTGTTGCAATATCTTCAATTTTACAATCCAGAATATTACAGAGAGTGTTGATGGTGTTCATACTGACACCTTCATTATTCTGCAAACGATGTATCAGGGACTTACTGAAATGATATTCTTTGTGAAGAGTGTATTTTGTGATACCTCTTTCCTGCATGGTAAGCCACAATTTATCATATTTAATCAACGGCTATCTCCACCTTTTTCTTGTCTTTCCCTCATTATAGGGTTAAGATAGAAAGTAACAAAGGTTCTGTTTTCGGAACCCATATCAATGAGGAGGAGATGGATTGAAAAAGCAGAGGATAAAAGGAATTGTACTGGTAGTTGTTTGTTTCATATGTGTATTGTGTATATGTAGTGGGTTTTATAGAGTGCAGTCGAAGGAACTTTCGGAAATTCCTGATGCAGTCAATAGTACGAGATTTAACACTACGGAACATTTAACAGTTGTAGCAAATCAGGAGGAAATTGCTGATAAAAAGGAACTGGCAAAACAGATTATAAAAATGTGCAGGGAAAATTCTTTTCAGTCTATAAAGTTTTCTTATGATATGGTATGCCCGACAGAATTACAGATCAATGTATATAAGACGGAAAACGACTTTAACGATAATAAGCAATTCTGTGAGATAGCGTATTTATCAGATGAAGAAAATGGGGAATATGATATTATCCACAACCCTGAAAAATTTATATTGTATGTAGATGGAGAAAAGGTAGAATAGAGAAATAGAGGTTTGCTTCCCTGGATTTAAGGAAGAACCTCTATTTTTATGAAAAAAAGTCGGTTATGATTTTTCTTGTGTATGTTCACGCTGGCGATTTTGAACTTGTGAGGTTCCAAGAATAATATCCACATTGGAACACACTGTACGGAGTTCCCGTTCATGTTCCCGTCGGGCATTAAAGTCTTCACGTTGCATCGTCTGTAATTCTGTTAAGCGATTCTTTTCCTCACGCAGCATTTTTAATGTAGGAAGTTTATTGCCCTGTGATTTTTCTTTGAGTATTCGGAGGGCAGATTCATAGAGTGTAAGTTCTGCCCGGTGATCATCATAAAATTTTTCTTTGTTCCGACTTTTGCGGTAATCAGAATATATAGATTTATTGGCAAGATACTGTCCGGTATAATGAATCTGTTCATTGACATTCTTCAAAGTATTCTCTGTGGATTTTAGTGTATTTCTTGCATCAGTGCTTTGAGCAGAGGCATCGGAAAGAGCTGTATCTAAATCTGCCTTGGATTGAAAGCCATGTTCCTGTACATAGGCAACTGTCTGAGCCATCATTTTCAGGTTAGACAGTTTTACTTTTTGAGCATACGCCTGACTTTGCTGTGCTTTAATACAATGCTGCAAATCTGTTACCAACCGTAAATCAGATTTTATAAAGAGGAAAGTATGTGGAGCTTCTGTAGTTGTAGCAGTGTAGGCAGAAACTGTTGGAGTTGAAGAATTAACAACTTGAGAAATATCAGGAACCGGATTTTCAGTAATCTGTGAGGTAGAATTTTCTTGAAATATTTGCAGAAGATGTTTTTCCTCATAAAGCGTACCAAGGCTTCTTCCAGTAATGTATTTACTGCGATTGGGATGCAGGTAGCTGTATCTGCCACGACTGACTTTGAATGTAATATTATATTTTTCAGACAGCAATCTGGAAAAATCTTCTTGTGATATTGCCTGTGAAGCAACTGTATCAATCGCATCACGAAGATATTGCTTCTCGGTTTGAAAAGTAGTCTGCCTTGGAGTCAGCCCTTTCTTTTCAAGCTGTGCATTGTGTTTATCAAGTTTTTTTTGTCCTCTGCGTTTTGCCCAGTACTCTTTTTCAGATATTTTCCTTTCCGCAGGTGTTAGAAGGTCTACCTGGTTCAACCCATTGGCGGTACACATATCCATGACTTTTTGCTTTAAATAGATTCGGTATCTATCGGAAAGATGATGTTTATAGCCAGCTTTTGAATCCCGGTCAAATTCCATATAGGGCTGAGGCTCAGTGTCATATTTGCGGATACTGTTGATTACGATATGCACATGAATATTGCCACTACCATTATGACCGTCAGTGTGAGTACAGACAAGTGCCTGGTGTCCGGGAAAATTCTCTTTGGCATATTCTACGCCAAGCTGCTGCGCCAGTTCTCCGGTCAATCCATGTTCATCCCGGTCCTTAGGATCGAAGCTGATGATATAGTGGTGGGATTTAATTTCATTGTAAGCCTGGTTCTTATGAAAATAAGCATTTGTTTCCTGACATTCCGCTGCAAAAGTAAATGGATCGCAGTTTATTCCATCAAGATAGTATTCCTCACGAATAAGCATATGACCGTTTTTATCAAGAATAGGCTTCTGTGTATATTCATCATGCTGAAAAATCAGATAACGTTCAGCTTCTCCATAATCTGCATTTTTACTTGCGATATGTTTCAGTATTGCCATGAAAGTCACCTGCCATTTCCATTACCTTATATTTCATTTCATATAAATCTCGAAGTCGCTTATTTATTTCTCCACGCATTTCCTGAGAAAGAATCCCACCCTGATTAAAATATTTTGCAATCTGATTGAGGTTGCTGCCTATCTTTCCAAACTCTGCGAGCAGTTTCTTTATTTCTGGAACATCAGCAACTATTTCAATTTTGGTCTGTACTTTTCCTTTTAAAACTTGTGTTCGCACATAAGAAGCTAATGACATATTAGCTTGTTTGGCGGCAGTTTCGATAATTGAAAATTCTGTCTCAGTGAAACGAACGGTAATACGATGGTTACGATACATTTCTTCCTTTTTAGGTCTTGTCATAATTTTAATCCTCCAGTTGTTTTTGTAAGTAAAATTCACAGTCTGCTGTGAAAGTTAAGTAATAAAAAATTATTACGCTGTGACCATGCAAATGGGAACCAATGAAACAATCATTGATTGTGCTTGAGGGTATGGGGAGTAAAATCCCCATCAAGTTGCCTGCTGTCAAAATCCGGGAACCGGGTTTCTGGCAGCCAGGGCGAAACTTGCTCTAAGAAAGAAATCCCTCTACTAATAAGGCTTTGGAAAGCCTGTTTACCAACCCTCAAAATGAAAAAAATAAAAAAACACGAAATGCAGGTTGGTAAATACCCTCTGCCGAGCTTTATAGGTAGAAGTAATTTTTTCCGGGAGGTGTAAAAATGGCAGAGAAAGAATTACCAACACCAGAAGAAATGCAGGAGATGGCAGAGATAGATATTAGAACGGTAGACACAAGCAGTCTGGTAGATATAGAGCAGGTGCAGATACAAACAGAACTGCCACAGGAGGAACGGATTGCAGATTATATTAGGCAGATTAAAAATCCGTATTGCTATATCTCCCATGGAGTAGCGGTAAAAATAAGTTTTACTGGAAAATGTACACTGGAAGAAAGCCTGAGCAGGTGTATCTCGTTATGAAAATGAAGAAAAACAGGATGGAAAGAAATTTAAAAAGAATGAAAAAAGGTATAGCAGTGAGCCAGAAGTTATGTTAATATGGTGTTGGGTCAAAATTTAAAAGCATTCAAGAAGCCATGAATTTCTTGGTTTACACTGCCGGATGGCATAGTAAATTAGGAGGTTGATGGCTTTATGTATTTCAATCAAAAGTCTATATTAGCAGCGGACTATCTCAGACTCTCCAGAGAAGACGGAGATAAATTGGAAAGTGATAGTATCCGCAATCAAAGAAGTCTGATTAACGATTTTGTAAAACAGCACCCAGAGATCACGTTGGTCGATGAATATGTTGATGATGGTTACAGTGGAACAAATTTTGAACGTCCTGCATTTAAGCGATTGCTTGAGGATGTGAAGAAAAAGAAAATCAACTGTATTATCGTCAAGGATTTATCCAGACTGGGAAGAAACTATATTGAAACAGGAAGATACCTAGAAAAGATATTTCCGTTTCTTGGAGTAAGGTTTATTGCAGTTACAGATCATTATGACAGTGCAGCAGAATCGGATGATGCAGACCAGATCATTGTTCCTTTTAAGAATCTGATAAATGATGCTTATTGCAGGGACATCTCAATTAAAATCCGAAGTCAGTTAGATGTAAAAAGAAAAAATGGACAGTTTATTGGCAGCTTTGCCGGGTATGGCTATCAGAAAGATCCAGAGAATAAAAATCATCTCATTATAGATGAATATGCAGCAGATATAGTCCGATATATTTTCAATCTGAAAATGGACGGTTACAGTCCTCAAAGGATTGCAGAGAAGCTGAATGAAATGGGAGTGCTTCCACCAATGGAATATAAACGAAGCTGTGGTATGAATTATAATAGTGGATTTCGTTCAGGAGCCAAGCCTAAATGGGCGGTCACAACTGTAAATCGCATTTTGACAAATGAGTTATATACAGGAACAATGGTTCAGGGAAAGAATCGTAAAATCAACTATAAAGTAAAAGAGTGCAGACCAGTAGCAGAAGAAAACTGGATTCGTGTAGAGAAAACGCATGAAGCGATTATTGCAGAGGAAATATTTCAGTATGTACAGTCATTGATGGAACTGGATACTCGCACAGCACCAGAGGAAGAATCCGTATATATTTTTTCGGGATTTTTGCGATGTGGAGATTGCGGGCAGAACATGGTGAAGAGAAGCACAACAAAAAATGGAAAGCGGTATTATTACTACCATTGTTCTACATATAAAAATGGAGATGGATGCAGTTCACATCTGATTAGTGAAAAGACGGTTCATAAAGTTGTTTTGGATGCTATACAAAGGCAGATTGCCTTATTGGTAAATGCGGAGAATATCATTCAGAACAGTGGAATGAAAAATTATAAAAAGACAGAACTGGATTCACTGGAAAAGCAGTTGGTGGTTCTGCATGAGGAAGTAGAGAAGTATAAAGATTTAAAAACCCGGTTGTATCAGGATATGTTAGATAACATTGTGACGAGAGAAGAATACCATGAGTATAATCGGAGATTTACAGACAAGCTGCATAATGCGGAAAAAGCAGAACGTGAATTAGAGCAGAGGAAAGAAAAGGTATCTGCGGAGGGAAAACGGGAACACCCTTGGATTGAGGATTTCAAGTATTATCAGAATATTACACAGCTTGATCGTAAAGCGGTAGTTACTCTGATTGATAAAATCATTGTGTATGGAAAAGACCGTCTGGAAATTTGCTTTAAGTATGCAGACGAAATACAGGAAATGACAGAAGCAGCTCAGAATATTCGGGAAATGGAAGAAAGGGAAGGTAGATTTAAATGCGGTGCGTAAGTTATACAAGGACTACATCGTGCAAAAATACAAAGAAAATTCCATCAGATATTATCCAACAGCAGAATGAACATATTCAGAACTATATACAATCACATGGTTGGAAGCTGGTAGCAAAATACAGTGACCGGAAAAAGGATGAAAATGAAAATACAGCTTTTGAAGAAATGACGGCAGATGGGATTAACCGTAAATTTGATATGGTGGTAGTAGATAGTGTTGACCGTTGCGGAAAATATATTTCCTGTGCGGAAGATGTACTGGTTAAAACATTCTTTCCGGCGGGACTTCACTTTGCGATAGTACAGAGCGATTTTTGCAGTATTGGAAAAAGCAGGGAAGAAATAGACGAGTATTTCAGAAAAGAGAAAATTGCGGTACAGGTAAAGAGTATGCGTGAATATGCGATTCGTGAACAGGTAGAGGGATATTATACAGTTCACGATGAAAAATATGGATACATACTTTCAGAAGATAGAAAAGAATTAATTGTCGAGGAAGAGGCTGCGAAGATTGTACGGGAGATATTTCAAATGACATTGGCAGAAATCTCTATAAAAAAGATAGTAGCCATTCTGAATGAGCGAGGAGAAGAATCTCCAATGGTACATAATGCGAGAGTGGGGCATAAGCACTGGCCGCATTATGAAAATAAGTGGAGCGAAGGTGCTTTGCGGAGGATTTTAGAGTGTACAGCATATGATGGCTATTGGCAGAAAACAATCAACGGAGAAGTTTGTACGCTTTCAATAACACCAATACTAGATGAAGGAGTTTTTGAACAGGCTAGAAGACTTATTAAAAGTCGAACAACTACAGATAATATCATAGGTGGGAAGCCGGGGCCATATGTAAGAAAAATCTATGATGAAGCAACTGGAAAGCCGTTGTACCTGAGAAATTTCCGAAGTGGTGACGTTGCTTTTGTGTTCAATCCGCAGATGAGTGAATTACCAAAGAAAAGAAAAATTTATATAGAAGAAGCTAAGGTTACAGAGGCAGTAAAAAATGCAATTTCTCTGGAAATGGATATGGCTGAAAAAATGAAGGCATATTTGCAGACAGAAAAAATGCAACAGCTATTACAGAAAGAGACTCAGCAATATTCAGAAAAGGCATGGATGATATTCCAGGAAATGGAGCAGGTAGAGAAAGACCGTATTCCTTTATATGAAAAATTCCGGGACTATGAGATTGGTCAGACAGAATATCAGGAGAAAAAAGAAGAAATACAGGCGCAGTTGCAAATGTATGAAAACGATTTTGAAGGACTGATGGACAGGCTTGCAAATATGAAAAAGGCTTATAGCGAGGAAAATGAATGGATAAAAACATTTCAAAGGGAAGAGTTACCGGAGAAGCTGGAAAGTCAACATGTTAAAAAATGGGTAGATAAAATAATTGTTTCAGATTTAAGAGATGTGCATGTATACCTGACAATGCAGAACTGGAAGAATTATTTTCCAGAAGAATGGATGGAGGAATAGCAATGGCAAGGAAAAGCAGAAGAAATAAAAATGTTGAGGCTGTTAGTAATCAGATTATAGAAAACTGTGAGAATCTGATAGATACCGGAGCGTATATTCGATTATCTGTTGAAAATGGTGGAAATGAAACGGACGAAACTTTAGTTGTACAACAAATGCTGGTTGAAAAGTTCATAGAGGAGCATCCGGATTTAAAATTGGCAGGTACATATATAGACAATGGATTTAGCGGAACTAATTTTGAACGACCAGGCTTCTTGAAACTCATGGAAGATGTCCGGTCAGGAAAGATTCAGTGTATTGTTGTAAAAGACTTATCACGTTTTGGCAGGGACTATCTGGAAACAGGATATTATCTGGAAACGATTTTACCAAGGTTAAATGTAAGGTTTATCGCAATTACAGATGATTATGACAGTTCCAGAAAAGAGGACAGGGAAAACATCAGTGTTCCATTAAAAAATATGGTTAATGCCATGTATGCAAAAGATATGTCAAAAAAGATTCTGGCTGCAAAAGATGCACAGCGAAAAAAGGGAAATATTACTTTATCAAAAGTAGCATTTGGATATGTCCGTTCAGAGGACAGGCACAGACAGATTGTTGATGAAGAGGTTGCACCATTTGTAAGGATGATATTTCAGTGGTATATGATGGGAGTCAGCAAAAAGAAAATTGCCGATAGATTAAATCTCATGGGAATTGCAACACCTGGACAAAGAGAAAAAACTGGTGTATTGACTGTTCCGTTAGAACAGACAAAGTGGAGAACGGATACAGTAGATAAGATTGTGAATAACCCTACATATGTTGGAGATATTGTAACCGGAAAGTTGAAGCAGTCATTGTATAAAGGGATAAAGCAGTATAGAACTTCGCCGGAGGACTGGAATGTTCAGAGAGATATGCATACGCCGATGATCGCAAGGGATGATTATGAAGAACTGCAGGAAAGGTCAAATAAAATAAAAAAGGTCACAAGAAACTGGCATTTAAAATATATGGAGGACAGAGAAAAATACAAAGACTGTTTTCCAGGTATGGTTCGATGTGGAGATTGTGGACGTCCAATGTATTGTGTCCGCTATACCCATAATTATAAGACAATGGAGAAAGTAGGAATTTATTATACCTGTTCTGCTCAAAATTATACGAATAATTATTGCAGTCAGAAGATAGAAGAAAATCTGCTGAAGATACTTGTGATGGATCAAATTCAGATTCTTATAAGAAGTATGTGTGACAGAAAAAAGCTGTTACAAAAATTGAAAAGTGATTCCAGTGAGAAAAATGCTTTTTATGAAGCAGGTGCAAAAGTGCGAATGTTGGAAAGAAAAATAGCGCAGGCAGAAGAAAAGAACACTGTATTGTATGAGGACTATGTAGGTGGGATTGTAGAAAAAGAGGACTTCGATATGATGAAAGAGCGTTATATCCGGGAGTTACAAAATCTGAGGGATGATTTGCAAATTGCAAAACAGAATCAAAGAATGTTGGAGAAAAAAACTGACAGATATATGAATATGGTCAGCAACTTGGAGCAGTATCTTTCTGACAGGAGCTTCAATGAAGCACTGGTACAGGAACTTGTAGAATATGTGGAGATATATAAAAACGGAAGCATTCATGTGTGCTTCAAGTGTGATGATAAATATAAACAGATAACAGAATTGATAGAGGGTGTTAAAAGTGCGTAAGAATGGATTGTATCTGAGGTTATCTATTGCAGATGGAGATTTGGGAAAAGACAATAAGGATGAAAGTAACAGTATTGATAACCAGAGAACGCTTCTTGTAAATTTTGTTCAGGACAGGGATGATCTGTCAGATGAATATATAGAGTATGTGGATGACGGTTATTCGGGAACTAATTTTGAACGTCCGGCGTTTAAACGCATGATAGAGGATGCGAAAACTGGGAAAATAGATACGATTATTGTAAAAGATTTTTCACGATTTGGCAGAGATTATATTGGTGTAGGAGATTATCTGGAGCAAGTACTTCCAATACTGGGAATCCGTTTTATCTCATTAAACAATAATTATGACAGCAATGATTATTTAGGAAAAACTATGGGAATGGATATGGCAATTCACAACTTGGTCAACAACCTTTATAGCAAAGACATTTCTAAAAAGCTGAAAAGTGCATTGAGAGTGAAATGGAGAAATGGTCAATGGACTGGTGGGAAGCCTCCATTCGGATATTTGCGAAATAAAGAAACTGGAGAATGGCTGATAGATCCGGTAGCTGGAAAGTATGTAAGAATGGTTTTTGATAAAGCAATTGAGGGATGTAATACTTCTCAGATTTCATATTACATGAATGAGCAAAAGATTCCTACGCCGGGAAGATATAATAAAGAGAATGGTCTTACGCATTATGGATATAATCAAAAAATGCCAGAGTCGGAAATTCTGTGGGATTGTGGCATGGTTCGAGCCATTCTTGGAAGATATGAATATACAGGAGCTTTAGTGCAGGGAAAACGACAAAGTATTGCGGTTGGCAGTAAAGTAACCAGAAAATCGAGGGATAAAGATGTGGTTATTACAAAAAATGTTCATCCGGCAATCGTGTCAGAGAAAGAATATGAAATAGCAAAGGCAACTATCGCATTTATGAAAAAACCAGATTACCGGGGTACAAGAAAGTTTGCATTGAAAGGAAAAGTCAGATGTGGGAATTGCAGACGATCAATGGTATTGATGGAATCCGGTGCTAATGACAGGGTATATTGTCCACATAAAAAGATGACAGGAAAATTTGCCAAGTGTTCAGACGAAATGGTTTCTGTTTCAATTATAGAAGGGCATGTATGGTATGCTTTAAAACGTGTCCTTTATGTATTGGATGCTATACAGTTGGATTTTGAGGAAAAGACAACTAATTTAGATAGTGTCAGAAGAAAAAAGATAAAACAGCTAGAGGCTGAGAGTAATGTGTTAAAAAGTGAGAGAATACGTCAGTATGAATCGTATGCGGAAGGTATTATAACGAAAGAAAAGTATATGATGAAAAAAATGCAGATTACGGATCAAATGAATGGCATACAGGCAGAGATAGAAACACTCACACGTTTATCGGCGGAGGAAGAAGCATATAAAAGTAAAGTGGCATCTGCTGTTGAATTACTGGAAGGGGAAATGCAGCATGAGAAGATTACAAAAGAACTTGTAAATGCCACGATTGATACAGTTTATGTATATGATAAAAAGAGGATAGAGATAGTATTCAGTTTTGATGATGTTTTGATGAAAGCAATAGAAAAATACCAGAAAGGGGTAAAGGAAGCATGACATTTAAAAATTTTGTATGTAAAGGAATCTTAGTATTTGCAGGGCTGCTTCTGCTTGGATGGATTGGAAAATATATTTATATGGTGGATGGGGAAATTGACTGGTTCAGATTTATGCTGGTTTACGGAGTGCCAGTGGGAATCCCACATATGTTTATTATAATTCCCTGGCATTGGGATTTATCCGGTATCCTTGGAATGGTTGCTCTGTGCGTAATTGTAGGCGGGATATTTGGTTGTGTGATTGCAGCATGGCTTGGAATCCGGGCGGTATGGTATATGGTGGGATTTCCAATTAGCAAGATTGTGGCGATACATAAAAGGACTTGCTAAAAATAATAGTATGAAATATGACCACAGGTGTAAAGTGATATGCCTGTGGTTTTATTTTGCCATTTATATGATGCGGAAGATGTGATAAAATATCAATCAATAAATCAATGGGAGAAATGAGATATGTTAGATGATGAAAAATGCCTGTGTGGTTCAGGACGCTTGTATTCCATGTGTTGTAAACCGTTTAGTGGACAGGGAATAGAGAATTATAAAAAAGAAATCGACAGCAAAAATTATATTAAAGCGTATTATGTAGCTGTGGCGATGCTTTCTGATTATCTGGAAGATGTAAGAAAGCATACGAACAGAATATTGAAGGATAACCCTGTAATTGGAAGATTTGTGTTACATAAAGATGTAAATGCACTATCGGAGTTGGCAGATCGTATTTTTCACTGCATACCAAAAGGAAATACAGATAACTGGGGAGAACGATTTGAATTTATAAAAGGATTGGTGGATGCAGAGGACTGGAAGAATGAATGTGAATATTATCAGCTATTGTATTATGAACTGAATAATGATAAGGGAAAATTCTCAGAGCAGATTGAGGCTATTGTAAAAAATACAAAAGTGGATGTACATACAGACCAGAGAATGTTGGAACTGTTGCGGTCTGTCATTTTACCGTCAGGACAATTAACGGAGCTGCTTAAATTGGATGATATTTTGATTGAAAAGACGGATAGTTCCTTAATGAAATTGAAATATAAATTTGATAAGGCAATACAGCTTGCATTGGTTTCTGATAATACAAGTGCGAAAAAGATTGCAGATGAAGTGATGGCAGAACTGGAAAAAGAAGATTTATATACAGAAGATGAAGTGTATTCGCAGGATGTTATTGCAATGATGTATGAAATGTATCATAACTTTGATCCAGACGTAAAGTGGCTGGAAAAAGCATTGCATGTGCGTGAAAAAATGAACATTAAAAAGTTTACTGAAGCCGGAAAGGTAAAATATTATTCTGACATTGCCTATACATACTGGAAAATGGGAAATTATGAAGTTGCAGAACAGGATTTTTGCACAAGTCTTGAGTATGCAAAAACAGCATTTGCACAGATATATTTGTTGGATTGTTTGGTAGAACAAAAGAAAATCAAAAATCTGAAAGAGTATCTGGAGAGTGTGGAATTTGAAGATATGGGAGCCGATAGCATAGACTTTCTTATAATTGTAGGCAATGCAGCTATACAGCTTAATGATAACGACAGTATAGAACTGATCAAGCGTTATATCAAGGAAACAAATATAGAAGTTCCATATTATAAGTTTTACTTGAAAGAATTAGAGTTAGAATTAGAAAAGAAAAGTGGTAAAATCATGCGACTGCTTAATAAGCTAAGTCCATTGAGAAAGTATCTGATCCTGCAACCACAATTAAACGGAATTGGAATTAATGTAGAAAAAATTTTGGAAGATCTAAAAAAATAGACTATACATGATGAGTGAGGGAAACGTTTTGTGACGCTTCCCTCAAATTTTTTTCTATAATCATTTTCTGTAATAGTGATAAGGAATCCTCCGAAAATTATTTAGTGTCACGCAGACAGTCTTTTATGAGTTGAACAGATTTTAAGATCCATTCCATTTCTTGCGGTGTGCAATCAGATAACAGGTTTTGTATTTTCTGATAAGACGGATCTGAAAAAGTGGAATCCGGTATGTTATTAGTGGAATTACTCGCAGGAGCAGTCTTGTGAATTTCTGTATTGTCATTAAGAAGCTGATTCTCTAATTCCTGAAGCGTTTGAGTATATTGTTCCCTTTCAGAGCCGGTCATTTTGTTTAAGAAAGAAACGTAAGTGCTGAGCTTCTGATTGATTATTTGATTTTTGAATGAAAGAGTAAGGGTGTCAGGAATGATATTTCCGTTTGTATCTTTCTGAGAATCAAAGTTTAAATCCAGTTGCTCGTTCATTTTAAATATAAGTGAGAGCAGATCGGAAACTGTATGAATATCAAAATCCATAAAAATATTGATACTAATGCCCAGGGCCTGTGATATTTTCAAGAGTTGCTCCGGCTTGGGCTTGCGTTCATCAGACTCGTATTTTTGCAAAGTGCTTATGCTTAAACCAGTAGCCTGTACAAGTTGTTCCTGAGTGAACCCATGCATAGTTCTAAAGTATTTGATTTTTTCGCCAACGGTCATTATCGCTACCTCCATAAAGGGATTATAACATATTTTTTACTGTTAAATACACAAAAATATATAAAAATGTATTGACACATACAAATGTATGGTATATATTAAAAACACATACAAAAGTAATATTTAAGTAAAACAAGACATACAAAAGTGATAGCAAGAATGAGTTAAGTGATACTTAAATAGAAGCAATTTTGGAACAAAAATATATGTTAGTGCAACTTAAAGTACAGTTAAAAAACAGGAGGAAAAAGCGATGGCAGAAATCATTTTTGGAATTGATCATGGAAATGGAAATATGAAGGGAGAGAATGTATGCTTCCCATGTGGACTTGTCAGATATGTGTCTGAACCGGGACGCTTTATGAATGAAGATATTTTGGAGTATCAGGGAACATATTATACCCTGTCAGATACAAAAATGCCGTTTAAAGCTGATAAGACAGTAGATGATGATTACTTTATTCTCACATTATATGCTCTTGCAATGGAAGCTCGTAATAAAGGAATTACATTAACGGGAAAAGATGTAGTGCTTGGCGTGGGATTGCCACCCGCAGATTACGGTCAGCAGGCAACTTCATTTAAGAAATATTTCTTAGATCATGCAAAACATGGAATCAGTTTTAAGATGAATGGAAAATCCGTTAATTTCTATTTAAAAGATGTATTTGTCAGCCCACAGAATTTTGCAGCAGTCATGTGTTTTAAGGCAAGTCTTTTGAAGAAATATAGAACGGTAAACTGTATTGATATTGGGGATGGAACAGTTGACCTTTTGGTAATCAGAAATGGAAAACCGGATTTATCAGTTCGTGTCAGTGATCGTTCCGGTATGGCTGTTCTACGGTCTGAAATATCCAATGCGATTCAACAGAACTATGGCATTCATTTGGATTCGTCAGATGTAGAACAGGTTTTAATGCAGGAAGAAACCATATTAGATGAAAAAATCATACTGGAAATTCAGCGAATGGCAGAAAACTGGTTACAGAGAATTATCAATAAACTACATACCCATGTAACCGACTTTAGAACAAATCCGGCGGTCTTTCTTGGTGGAGGAAGTCTTTTACTCAGAAAACAGATTGAAAATTCCCCGGAATTTAAATATGTGGAATTTATTGATGACGTCCGGGCGAATGCGATTGGATATGAAAAACTGACAACAGCACGTCTGCGGAGAGGGTAGGAGGTGCTGGTCATGGGACAGATTAAGGTTGTATTGATATTTAATGAAGATGATGAACGTCAGAGAGAAGCAGGAGAATACTTAAAAACCAAGAAAAGATGCAAGACAGCACTTGTGACAGAATTGGTTCAGGCGTGGATGAAGAATGGAGAAGCAGGAACAGGAACATACACAGGAGCAGTGAGCATAGACGCTATCAAAAAACAGTTACTTCAAGACAAGGAGTTTTTGTTAGAAATAGAAAAATCAATGGGCGGAACGAGTTGTCGAGAAGTCGAGGAAACAGAGCCAGAAGATAGTGATAATCTGGATATGGACGAGGATATGATGCTTGCAGGAATGTCAATATTTGAAAACGAAATTTAAAATGTATCGAAGTACCGCTGAACATAGAATAAGTCTGTTTGGCGGTATTTTTATGCTTTTTTGTTATAGTGGGATATGATAGAATAAGTTTAAATCCTTTGTAACTAAGGGGACCTTGGAATTATAGAAAGAGGAAGTTGCATATGAGAGAAGCTGATTTTTCAGAACGTATTAAGACAATTCTTTGTGAACGTGTTGGGGGCAGATGTTCAAATCCAAATTGTAGAAGGGAAACATTAGGTCCTCATAGAGAGGGAGATAAACGATTATCAATAGGTGAAGCCGCCCACATTTTAGGAGCATCACCAAAGGGCGCAAGATATGATGCGAGAATGACAAAAGAAGAAAGAGAATCTATAAATAATGGAATATGGTTATGTAGTGCTTGTCACACATTAATTGATAAAAATCCAGACGAATATCCAGTAGAAGAATTGCTAAAGTGGAAGATGATAGCGGAATATGAACAAGAACGACGTCTGAAGGGAGAAGATATAGTTTCTTTTCAAAGCCAGCAGATGGAAAGGAAAAAGGAAGCATTAAAGCAGGTCAAGTATGCAACTGATTGCTTCCATGATTTGTTGGAATATTCATATAAATATTGGAAAATGAATTTTGCACAATCTTTTTCTAATCCGATTGATTTACAAAATGAAATAGATGATCATCATTTTATGTATGAAGAAGAATTGCTTCACATAAATAAATATCTTGAAAAAAGGGATGATCTTTATGAGGCGCTAAATCAACATTCTCTTGAATTGGGAAAACAAGTAGTAGAATTGTTGAATGAATATATAAATTTGACAACATTCCAATATTATGATGATGGTATAGGAATGGCTAATAATTATTGGTCTTCATTTTTTAATATGATTTCTAAGAATATAGATAATTTAAGAAAGATTAAAAAGGAAACAGATGATATACTATATTCTATGTATTCAGCTTAAACTGACGGAATAAACTACAATATAAAATCGTAATGGACAACATCGCAAGGAAGCAAGACCGCAAAAGTATAAAAGAAGGGTGCAGAAATAATAAAGTTTCTGCGCCCTTAAATTATTTGCCTGGTTTGTAGTTGCGTAATGCAGTTTTGGTTGATTTTATAATTTCCAGTAAAAATTCTTTTTCCTGATTGCTACAATCAGAAGTAAGCTCTTTTATATCGGCATCAAATTTTGAAACCAGTACAGGCGTATTGTCATATAAAAGCTGATCTACAGTAGTATCAAGGCTTTGAGCAATGCCGAGCAATGTTGCAAGGCTTAATTTGGTATGTCCGTTTTCGATACTGCTGACATAGGTAGGGGCAACGTCGATCATATTTGAAAGTGTTTCCTGAGTCATTTTTTTTGACAGACGTGCAGTGCGGATCCTTTTACCGATAGCAAGATAATCAATTTCTACTTCCAAACCTGTCACCTCCTAGACTTTGACTATTAGTTAAGATTTATTGCGAAACTCCACACACATTTGATATTCCTTATTGTATTCCCAAAAAAGATATATTATAATGAAATATAAGTAGAAGTTTAATGCAATTATTCACATGTAGTAGAAAAAAGAGCAAAAGACACCGGGGGCATCAAATTTGGAAAGTATAAATACGGGTGTTGAATTTTATTCAAATGTGAAAGCCTCGGAGGTGGAATGGGTATGGTACCCATATATTCCCTGTGGGAAGATTACAATGTTGCAGGGAGATCCGGGAGAGGGTAAGTCAACACTGATTATTCATGTTGCAGCGATACTAACAAAAGGCGGATATTTGCCAGATGGACAGAAGATAAAAAAGCCAGAGATGGTAATATATCAGTGTTCAGAAGATGGAAAAGGAGATACGATAAAACCAAGGCTGGAACAGGCTGGGGCTGATTGTAGTAAGGTTGCATTCATAAAGGAAGATAATGATGAATTGACACTGGAAGATGAACGTATAAGAAATGCTATTATACAGATCAGTGCGAAAATGGTTGTGCTTGATCCGATACAGGCATTTATCGGTCACAATGGAAATATGACAAATGCAGTAAAAATGCGAGAAATCTTATCAAAGTTATCCAAGGTGGCAGCAGAAACTAATTGTGCAATAGTATTAGTTGGACACATGAACAAAAGTGGTGGTGGAAACCAATTATACAGAGGATTAGGCAGTATTGACATTGCGGCAGCAGCGAGAAGCATTCTTATGGTATCCAGAGATAAAGAAGAACCTTGGAAACGGTATATGTTTCCGGTAAAATCAAGCCTTGCACCAGAAGGAGAACCAATAGGGTTTGAACTGGATAAGAAAAAAGGGTTTCGATGGATTGGAAAATGCCAGATAAATGTGGAAGAGTTGCTTAATGTTGAGAAAAGCACAGGAAAGAAAGATATTGCTGTAGAATATCTGCAAAAACTGTTATCAGTAGAAGATTTAGCAAGTACCTATATTTATGAAAAAATGAAAGAGTATGGTATTGCAAAAAGAACGGTACAGGAAGCAAAGAAAATTGCTGAAATAAAAGCATATAAAAAAGGTAAAATCTGGTACTGGCATATGGAAGTGGGGGACAGCATATGAACGAACAGGAAAAACATGCTGCAAGCCAGGAAGAACGGAAAGAAAAGATTCGTGCAAGGTATAAGGGCGTGGATCGCAGCGAATTAGAGTTCATTCCTGCGAAACAGAAAGAAAAATTATTTGAAGATGCAGGCACCAAAAGGGTGTGTGCTTATTGCCGTGTGTCTACAGATGATGCCAATCAGACATCTTCATATGAACTGCAGAAAAATCATTATGAAGATATGATAAAGGAACATGCAGGGTGGACACTGGTTGGGATATATGCGGATGAGGGAATTTCCGGCACATCTTTACAGCATAGGGATGAATTTAATCGTATGATCGAGGATTGCAAAGTAGGGAAAATAGATTTAATAGTTACCAAAAGTGTATCACGATTTGCCAGAAATATTGTGGATTGTATTGCTAAAGTTCGTGAATTAGCAAATATGAAACCGCAGGTAGGCGTATTTTTTGAAACAGAGCATATTTACACACTTGATAATACGAGCGAAATGATGCTTGCAGTGTTATCGGCAGCAGCACAGGAAGAATCACATACGAAAAGTGAAATTATGAATATTTCTATTGAACAACGGTTTTCAAGAGGAATATTTCTGACACCCAAACTCTTAGGTTATGATAAGGACGAGGATGGGAATTTAGTTATTAATGAGTCGGAAGCAGATACGGTTCGCTTGTGTTATTATCTGTTCCTGAGTGGCTTTCCTACTTCTGAAATTGCTGAAATTTTGATGGATTTAGGACGTAAAACTAAATTAGGAAATACAAAGTGGACAGGAAGTACAGTTGTAAATGTTCTACGCAATGAAAGGCATTGTGGGGATGTTTTATCAAGAAAAACTTTTACACCTAATTACCTGGATCATAAATCAAAGAAAAATAACCATGATCGGAACCAATATAGACAGACCGATCACCATGAAGCTATTGTGAGCCGGGAGATTTATAATGCAGCGCAAAAAATGCTGGATGCAAGCAAATATATGAAAAAAGGGTATCCATTGCCAACTTTACAGGTAGTGGATCAGGGAGCTTTAAAAGGCTTTGTGCCTGTAAATCGTGCATGGAATGGATTTTCGTCAGCAGATTATGAAAAGGCATCATTAAGTGCTTATTCTGAAAACAATAATGAAATTTGTGCAGAGAAAACGGAAAACCGAGGATTTGATTTAAGTGGTTACGAAATTGTGAGGGCGCAGTTCTTTTCAACAAGATTTGATCCGGCAGTAACGATTTCTTCGGGGAAAATTGTATTTAATACAGCTTGTTTGAAGAAATTTGAAGATGTAGAGTATGTAGAATTGCTTTTTAATTCTGTGGAAAAGTGTATTGCAGTTCGTCCATGCGAAAGAAGCAGCATAAATGCTATAAAATGGGGAACTATACGAGATGGACGATGGGCGGTGCTTCCAAAAAGCTGTAAAGGATTTTCAGAGCCATTATATGAGCTTATGGGATGGAATAAAGAATGCAAGTATAAATTGCGTGGACAGTTTTGTGGTAGTGCAGATGAGCAGGTAATGATTTTTGAGTTAGAAGAACCAGAAGTGCTTGTACAGGAGAAAAATGCAGAACAATCTGCGGAAGAAGTGGAGAAAAAGCCAGAAGAAGCTCAAAAGCCAGTAAAGAAGATACTTTATCCGGAAGCCTGGATATATAATTTTGGAGAGTCTACAAATAGAACAGTATTTTTACAGAGAGTGGCATATAGAGGAAACTGGGATATACTGCGCCCTGCAACAACTGTTGAAGGGATGGAGATTATAACCAGAGAAGTTCTTGATGATCTGTTGGAGTCAGCAGAGAAATTGATAGATAAAATGAGGTGTGCTAATTATGTATGATACAGCGGAGTATACGGACGAAAAAGAAATTGTTGATCAGAAAGCAATCGAGTTGGCAAAGGATTTTAGTTATGAGGGGTATCAGGTTGTCAGACGAGAACTGTTTGCTCATTTAAGGGAACCGGCTGTCGTGATCCGGAGAGATAGTGTGACATTTAATACAGCCTGCATCGCTGGTTTAGAGGATGCAGTTTACATACAGATACTTGTGAACCAGGATAATAAGAGAATGGTTGTCCGAAAATGTGAGGAAAATGATAAAGATGCACTTCGTTGGTGTGTGGCAAAGCCAGATAAGCGTAAAAGCAGAAAAATGACAAACAAAATCTTCTCTGCAATGATGTATGAAATGATGGGATGGAATCTGGATTGCCGATATAAGATTTTGGGACACAAGATTACTTTTGAAGATGAAACAATTTATGTGTTTGACTTGATGGAAACGGAGATATTCCTGGATATTAAAGGGAAAAGAGCGAAAAAAGACACAGAAAGTCAGACTACTATTGAAAATGCTAATAATATAGAAGAAACAGCATCAAGTGATACAGATACTGAATGTTCAGCAGAAGAAATAAAGAGAAAGAACCGTATACCATTTTATCCAAAGGAATGGAAAGATTCTTTTGGTTTACCAGTGGAAGAACATAGGAAAGCACTGGAAATAAATATGCTGGATGGTTATGCAGAATTTACAACAGGAAAATAGACAAAGGGGAAAGTCTGCCCTAAAGATGGGAGGTATCAGTGTGCAGGAACATAATATAGTGATACCAGGGATTTCGCTATGCCAAAAATGGGGGAAAATACGGATTTTTCATTCAACGATAGTGGCATTGGGCGAACCAAAGTACATACGATTTTTGTTTAACCCTGAAAAGCGGGGATTGGTGGTACAGGCATGTGCCAGAAAAGAAGCAGAGTGTTTTCGTGTGCCTAAATATAACCCGGAAAATTGGGAATTTAAGATCAGCAGTGTGCCAATGCTGCGAATGATATGGAAAACGTGTGAATGGGATACAGAAAAGACGTATCGTTTGACGGGTATATGCCATTCAGAGTACAATCTGGTGGAATTTGATATGAAGCAGGCAACGGTGCTGACAGTGGAAGAATTTTAAGAAAACAGCGTAAAATAGGGACTTCTGAGAGATCAGAGGTTCTTTTTTTGTGCTGTTTTTGAGGGTGATTGCATGGTGTGGTGATGAAAAATTTTCTCTGAAAAAAAGTTGTTTCTATCTTTACATCAGGAGGGTCTATGAGTTTGGTGGGAACTAGACCGATTCTGCCGGATGAGCTGGAGCAGTATGAGCTGCATCATAGGGCTAGGATTGCGATTAAGCCGGGGATTACCGGGATGTGGCAGGTTAGTGGCCGAAGTGATATTACGGATTTTGAGGAGATCGTGAGGCTGGATACGGAGTATATTTCGGAGTGGAATATTGGGTTGGATATAAAGATACTTTTTAAGACTGTGTTGGCGGTTATTAAGAGGGATGGAAGTTGTTGATGTCGAATGTTGGACTTGACTGTTTGAGTTAGATGGGTATAGTCTAGTGGCAGCTGAAGAGTTTAACAACCCAGAAAAAACGGTAGTCAATATACAGGGGCTACCTTCGTTTTATTGGATGCACTTCAATGATGGAATCCCATATCGGGAATTGAAAAGATTTACATTAAGCAATATCGCAAGAGGAAATCTTCTTCAGCAAGCTGAAAAAATGAAACGTCGTGGTATGACGGAAATTTCTACTATTAAAGCGGTAGGCCATGTGATTGGAAGAACGGACTGGGATGAAGCTTGTACTAAAGAGATTAATCCCAAAGTACAATACCATTTCTGTAATGAATCATTAAGAGATTCATTCTATTCAGGAAATTGGGAATATCAGAATTGTGAAAAGGAGGACTGCGATAGTGCATATAGTAACTGGCAAGGAATCGCTATTTAGAGTTAGGAAAAATGGCTATTTTGTTCCATTGTTCTTAGTTGGATTATTAGTTACCGTATATGTATTCTTAAACACACCGTTATTAGCCGGAACAGAGATTTTTTTTACTATACCGTTAACGTGGACAATTTGCATCTGCATATTTAGCGATATAATTGCATACCACGAAAATGGTTTTGCATTAAAAATTTTTTATTTGCTTTTGACATTAAAATATTTAATGCTACCAATATATACATGCTATATCGGGGAATTTAGTGGGGAATTTGGTTATTATTCTCCCGATGCATATGTTTTTGCAATTATTATGCAAAATTTGGAATTGTTGGTTAGCTGTAGTGTGATTAAGTATTCATATGGAAGAACCTATATTAAAGAAAGACAAAAAAATCAAAATAGATATTCATATTTCAATAAAATGAGTTTGGGCGGCTTGATTGTCTTGGCTGGCGCTGTAGGTATCGTGGCAATTAGAGGATTAAATCGAATGCTCAGTAAGATGAGATTCGGCCTTATTACTGAAGCTATGGATGAAGAATCTATGTATGGCTACGACATTTGGTTGGCGCAAACAATGATGGCTTTTTTGGTTATTATGGTGGTTGAGTTTTTTTCTGAAAGAGAAGAAAGAAAACCAGGAATAGTAAACTGCATAATACCGGTTATAACAGTTGTTCTTACGTGTCTATGTACATTTGGAAACAATAGAACGATGATAGTTTATTATGCGATTTGCGGTCTGACAGTCCTGCTGAAAGCTTTTCCTGAAAAAAAGAAGCTTTTTTACTCGATAGTTGGCCCGTCGTTCTTATTAGTGGTTATCAGCTTTACATTGCTTAAGCAGTTTCATGTAGATTTAAGTGGAACTTCTGGAATGAAAACGATGCGAACAGATGTTTCTGGTATCCAACAATATTTGACATCATATTTGTGTGGTACGGAATCCATTGCGAAATGTTATCATTTGTATAGTGAAACCGGCAATCAAATGCAACTATTGACGCTGTTTTCGGATATTGCCAATAAAACAAGTATTCTTGGATTGCCTGGATTAAATCGAATTGTACAATTATTTAAAAATATACCTACATCGTATAGTTTGGCAATGTATTGGGTTGAAATTGTTCCGATTGTAGGGCAGGCTATTTTTTACGGTGGTTATGTGATGGGACCATTTATTGATGTGATTGCTTATATTGTTGTGATACGCTTGCTAGTGCGGTGTGAGATAAAAGGGAAGCTAGCAAATGAGATTGAAAGCGCATATTTGTTCACATGGCTGGCTGGTATATTTTCTTTTTGTATGTGTCGATCTTTAGCGGTTATGTACGCCAATTGCAGCTATATCCCATTTTACCTATCAATTGCACTAATGATTAATAAATACCTAAGAATAAGGCGAAGAAAGAAAAAAATGGGGGGAATTAATTAGTATGGAGAATACTTGTGTATATGCGCCGTTGGTTTTGTTTGTGTACAATAGACCTGATCACGTGAAAATGAATCTAAGAAAGTTAAATACAATTAAGTGCATTGAGAATACTGAATTGTTTGTTTTTTCAGACGCTGCCAAAGGAGAAGATGATAAAAAAGCGGTTGAGGAAGTAAGACGATTTATTAATGATTTTATTGTAAATGAGTCGAAATTTAAGTCGATAAAAGTATTTTTGGCAGAAACTAATAGGGGGTTGGCTGATTCAATTATAAATGGTGTCTCGAGTATAATACATCAATATGGTCGTATTATAGTGTTAGAAGATGATTTGGCTGTGTCAGATGATTTTATTGAGTATATGAACGATGCCTTGAATTTTTATAGTAACAAAGAAAATATATGGGCAATTAGCGGTTACACATTTCCAATGAAAGCTTTAGAGGATTATCCTGAAGATATTTACATTGCCTGCCGTGGATGTAGTTGGGGGTGGGCGACATGGGAAGATCGATGGAAAACAGTTGATTGGGATGTGTGTGATTATAAAAATATTAAGTTTAATATAAAAAGAAGATTGGAGTTCGGTAAATGGGGGCAGGATATGCCATTTATGTTGGATGCCAATATGTATGGCTATAATCACTCGTGGGCTATACGTTGGTGTTATTCGGCATATAAACAAAACCGCTATACTGTGTATCCTAAGTTTTCTAGGATAGTGAGCAATGGTACTGATGGAAGTGGAACTAATTACCAAAAGAAAATAACCAAATATAACAGTGTTCTATATGATGGTGAGAAAAAATGTGTCTTTTCAGATGTTGTGGTTAATGAAAAAATCAGAAAAGAATTTCGACGGCATCATATGAATTCATTGGGAATTATTAGAGCAAGTATAAAATGGGGATTAGTTAAGTGCGGAATTCTCAGACATAAAAGAAAATAATGAGAGGATTAAAATGTTGTTGGGTCACTATTGCTATAGAGTGGTTGAAAAAATCCTGCGGAAGGGAAACATAATAATTACATATTTTACTTCTGTAGGACTAAAAAATATTAATATGGGATTAGTTGCAGATCTTTCTGAACCATATATTATCGAGAAAAAAGAATTATATGCAGATGACTTATACTTGGGACCGGATTTTTTAATTGACAAATACACTTTATTGGATTGTAGTATAGTGAATTCGCCACATCTTGAGTTTGTGAAATCATTTATAGATAAAACAAATTGTCAAGATACAGATTATGCAAGAAGATGGGAAATGGGAACATTGGATTGGAGAAGACCGATGCCGATATGTATAAGTATAGATGAATGGAAAAAAGCATCACCACTGAAATATAATGAAGTACTCAGTGATGCTTACGAACCCATTAAAGTATATCACTACAATGATAAATATTATATATACGATGGGAAGCATAGAGCAGCCTTGTGCTACTTACTGGATAAAAAGGTTAGGTGCAATGTGATCCCGTCAGGAAAAGCCTGATCCAGAAAAGAAGTCAGCTTGATCTTTGCAGAGGTACGCTGCTTCATAAGTACCTGACGGAAACGACCGAGGTTCTTGAGGTGCATGAGATCAATATCTTGCTTATCATAGAACCGATGAGGCTGCACCATAAGGGTCTTGGCAATCAGAAGCGTGTCAACACGATCCGTTTTTGTCTTGCGAATGTTGTTTTTTCGCATAGCAGACGTTTGGATCGGATTAATGACACAAACATGAAAATGCCTGGAAACGAGGAATTCGACAAGGTTATTGCCGTAGTGAGCCGTTGATTCAAGACCAATGACGAGGCTGTCTGATTCAAACTGATTCAGTTTGGACAGCAGCAAACGGAAGCCGTCACTGTCGTTTGAGAATTTGAACGGTTCTACGAGCACTTCGCCGTCAGACGAGATGATGGAAGCGAAATGGTTGAGCTTGGCAATGTCAATGCCGACGTAAATCATGGAATTTCTCCTTCCTCGTGTTGATGCTGCGACATCCGTATACGATCATCATCGTAGACTTGATTGAAATCAGTGCTCAGCTATGGCCTTAACCGTCGCTGTCACATCCAGCTAATGAACAATTCAGATGATGTAACGGCTATACACTCCTTAAAGTAGTTGAACTACAGAAATTAATAAGTAGTCCACAGCATCTGAATGTATCTTAGTCGCTGGCCAACAAAAATGAAAGGAAAGTATGATTTTCGCTTCCGTATTTATCATACAAAAGAAAAATGGGAAGTTCTAGGTCAAAGAAGGCTTTTAGAAACACAATATGTCAATTACTGCTAGAAGCGATAACAGCGATTTGTGGCTTGATCTTGCCGAGACTCATCCTCTCATATTTTGGGTCAACATATAATGGAATAGTGCAATCAATAAGTCAATTTATAAGCTGTATTGCGCTTTTGAAATCAGGAATTGGTAGTGTTACGAGGGCCGCTTTATATAAGCCTTTATCCAAGAATGATAGCATCGGAATAAGCGAAATAATTAATGCAACAGAACAATTTATGCGAAGAATCGCAGTGATATTTGGGATTTTTGTGGTGGCTTTTGCATGTGTATATCCACTTATTGTTTCCGAAGATTTTTCATGGTTCTTTGCTTTTACACTTGTATTAGTATTGTCTATTAGTACTGTTGCGCAATACTTTTTTGGCATGACATATCAAATGCTAATAGAAGCAGATCAGAATAATTACATAATTGCTATTACCCAAATGATTTCTATTATTGCTAATACAGCAATATCAGCATTACTAATTGTGCTAGGTTTTTCAATCCATGTGGTAAAATTAGGTAGTGCGATAGTATTTGTTATTCCGCCAGTTTTCTATTTGTTGTATGCCCGTAAGAAATATGGTATTGATAAAAAAGTGCCAGCTAATACAAAGCTAATAGCGCAAAGATGGGATGCGTTCGGTCACCAACTTGCTAATTTTATTAATAACAATACAGATATAATAGTTGCAACTGTATTCCTAGGAGTCCGAGAGGTTTCTGTATATGCAGTGTACAGTATGATTTCAAGTAATATAAGAAAAATAGTCAATTCAGTATCATCCGGAACCACTGCAGCCTTTGGTAATATGATTGCAAGAAATGAAGATTCAATACTCAAAAAAAGATTCGAGCAATATGAATTGCTGACTTTTCTTGTATGCTATATTTTATTTACTTCGGCGGCAGTTTTGTTTATACCATTTGTTGCAATTTACACAAAGGGAATAACGGATGTGAATTATATACGTTACGGTTTGGCCGTTTGTTTTTGTACAGCCGAGTTTTTTGCATGTGTTAAATTAGTGTATGAAAATGTGGTTTTTGCAGCGGGAAAGTTTAAACAGACAAAAAAGACAGCTTATGCAGAGGCGGCAATTAATATCATTGCATCAATCATATTGGTGCAATTTATAGGGCTTTCTGGTATTTTGATTGGAACAATATGTGCAGGAGTATTTAGAACATTGATGTATAATATGTATGCATCGAAGAATATAGTTCATCGATCTTCGTGGAGGATATTACCTAAAATTATATATGTTGCAATATGTGTAGCCATTTCCGCATATATAGCAGGGTTGTTGCCAGTTGCTAAAGTGAATACTATTGGCGCATGGCTGGTTTGTGCATTTGTCGTCACGATATGTTTTACGATAATTGGTGTTACGTTCTCGTATTTGTTTTTCAAAGATGACACTAAAGCTTTATTCAATATGGTGGTTGGAATACTTAAAAGAAAATAATAAGCTTGAAAAGAGGAATTGCTTTAATGAAAATACTATTCTCGGTTGTTGTGCTAAAGGGAATTGGAGGAATTGAGTCCTCATTGTTAAATATATTGAATAATTTGTGCTGTGATACAGGATATGTAATTGATCTTTGCGTTATAGGAAATTATATCTCGCCTACAACGGTTATTCCCGGAAATGTACATGTTATCCAGGGAAATCGAATTCTTGAATATGCGTGCTCAGAACTAAAGGATTTGAAAAAAAATAAATCAAGGTCACAGATTATAATGGCTGTTTTAGTTAAATGCTTAAAAAAAGCGATTGGATATAAAAGAATATTAAATTTCTGTCTTAAATCCATGAAGAATAAAGAAAAATATGATGTCGCAATTTCATTTTCAAATGATAAGTTTAATGGGGAATATATTGGTGGATCCGATGATTATATTCTTAGATGTTGCGATGCACAGAGAAAAATTGCATGGATACATAACGATGCTAGACAGCATGGAATGACAAAGGAAATATGTTTGGCGCATTATAAAGATTTTGATTATGTGGTTAATGTTAGTGAGGGTTGTAAAAAAATTTTTGATGAGATAGTACCTGAGTATAAAGGTAAATCAAAGGTTGTGACCAATACATTGAATCTAATGGGCATAGAAAAAAGAAAATCAGGAACATCTCCATATAAAAGTAATGGAAAAATTAACTTGCTTACAGTTGCACGAATGGATAACCAACAGAAGCGAATCGATAGAGTACTAGATTGCTGTAGAAAGTTTAAAGAGGAAAAAATAAACAATGTTTTCTGGACAGTAGTTGGTGATGGACCGGATTTCGAGATGCTAAAAAAACAAGCGGCTCAATTCGAATTAGATGATTATTTAGTGTTCGTCGGTAGAAAGAGTAATGCTATCCCGTACATGCAGTATGCGGATTTGTTTGTTCAAACATCAGATTATGAAGCGTATAGCATGGTGTTAATAGAAGCTCTTTCTGTTGGATGCCCTTGTATATGCACAAATTATGAGTCTGCCCATAATATCATTGAAAACGATGTAAATGGTTGGCTGGTAGAAAAAACAAGCGAGGCTATTTATGAAAAAATAAGAGAAACAATAGAGAGAATGGATTCAGTGAAAGCTATGAAGAAAGATTGCATCAATTCATGTATTAAACTAAATAGAATGGCTTTGGACTCTTTTGAACAGTTGATAAAAGAGTGATAGGAGAGGGAGATATATGCTAAAGAACATAAAAGATTATTTGTGTAGGATTCCTTATTCTATTAAGCTTGTGATCTTCAACAAAACGCATGTAAAGAATTTCTTATTTACTTCTTCACAGGTAACTAAAGATAAGATAGGACATAATGTATACCTTGGAAAAGATGTTAAGTATGTAGGTGAGATAAAATCTGGTTATATAGGGGATTATACATACATAAATGGAGCATTAATTTATGATGGGGTTTCAATTGGTAAATACTGCTCCATTGCATACAATGTTTGTATTGGCCCAGGAGAACACTATTTGAATAGGTTGTCAACTTATCCAGTGAAGATACGCTTGTTGAACAAATCATGGGAGGGAGTGTTTCCGGAAACAAAAAATACAGTGATTGGGAATGATGTTTGGATTGGAAATAATGTTACCATTATGTCTGGTGTTAATATTGGAGATGGTGCTGTTATTGCAGCGGGTGCAGTGGTGACACATGATGTTCCTGCTTATGCAATTGTAGGAGGAGTTCCAGCTCGAATAATCAGATACCGTTTTAATGAATTAACGATTGAGAGATTGCAAAAACTGGAATGGTGGAATAAGGACTATAGTTGGATTTGTAAACATGAAGTGTTATTTTGCGAAGACATTTGCAAAACGAGTGATGCTGTAAGTGAACTTTTTACCTGCGAGAGGGAAAATAGAGAAGGTTGAGGCTGATTTAAAAAATGCATCACGTATTTATATCCCAATTAAGCTTGAACGCATAGCTTTAGACGATAATGTGAATTATGAACTGGCAATATTTTGCAAAACAGGGGAGAACTGAATATGTTGTCAAAGCTGATATATGATGAAAATGGTTGGCTGTTTGAAAATCCCCAGGAGAATATTGTTCACGATATTACTATTGATGACATTTACCAGCTTCTGAATTACGCCGAACAAGATGAAATGTGGGCTGTAGCTGTTAAAACAGAAGTGACCAACAGAGATGAGGCAATCAAAAACGGTACATACGCAAAGAAAACGGACTGGCTTACTGAAGAGTTTCAAATAATGCAGACAAGTGGGACTGTGATTCAGATGCCATTTGGACTGCGTATTATTACATTTCCAAGCAAGCGGCAATTATTCCGTGGCGAAATCCAAGATTATCATCGGTCGATACCATCTTTGAACCGGATGTTTAAGGATGACATGGATGAGAAGGAAAAAGAACTCACTCGAGTAATTGAGCATTTAGGGACCACAGTGGGGTCAGGTACCAATGTGGTAAACATAGCGTCAACTTAAGAGAAAATCAGTCTTAGAGAAGCAACAGATTTTAAAGAGAAATAGGAAAAGAAGAAGCAGGGAAGAAAAATAAGCGTAGGAAACCAGGGTCATACGATCAGAAAAATCGAAAGCCTGAATAATAAGCAGAAATTATGAAATTAAAGATTAAAAAGAAACTTTAAGATTCCTGAAATGTGTACGTCCTTTGGCTTTGTTCTTCTTTCTGCGGAAGGACCTGCCAGGAAGGATCTGCGAGCGGCACCGGCAGGCATCAAGAAAGAGAGAATCAATGGAAGAAAGGGAAGTTTTGCAGGATAAAATCTGAGGAAAAATCTTTTTCATGCGGCCAATGATATAAGATCTATTAGCCTGATAACGGTGTTTGTTAGAACTTTTAGAAGAAATACGGAGTTGCTGATCAACATCATTTTTAATGAGAGAAGAAAGATTGGAGAGAAGCATAGAGATATAAAATTCCTGAAAAACAGAGACGGAGGTAGCACCATTGAAATCTTCAATGGCGAGTCTGCTTTTCAATTCCTTATATTTCGTTTCCACAGGCCAGCGGTAAAAGTAGAGTTCACGGAACATATCGGGAGTAAAAGAAGAGTCGAGAAGATTGGTGGCAAGGTATTCTTTGGAACCATTGTCAAGGATAACTTCGATAACCCGAACAGTAATACCAGAGATTATGGAGAGGGAGTCGCCGGAACAGTTTTTAGAGATCTTGAAGTTGTCTTTCAGGCGCATAAGACAGAGATGCCCCTGAGAAGTACAGTGGCAGAAGAGATCCTGAGAATAATAGCCCCGGTCAAAAATAACGATACTGTTATGGAAGATCCCGAGATCTTTAAGGATTTTGAGATGTTCGATAGCGGCAGAACGTTCGGAAGCAAGATAATGATGTAGAGAAGCGTGGACGATATAATCATCGAGGACATCATAAATAATAGAGGAAAGAGCCATGGAGAACTGGCGGTTAGGATCTGGATGCCCAAAAAGTTTTCCAAAAAAGTCGAAGTTAGAGGGGGAATTAGGAAGTTCAAGTTTGGAGCCATCAACGGCGAAAAGATGGAGGCCATGCCAAAGTTTTCTGGCAGGGATATGCTTGTAAAAAAGGTCAACGGAGAGGTAGAAAAGCTCCTTAAATAAGTCAGGGGAAATAAACTGCCTGGCTTTGGAAAGAGCCTGTTTGGAAACGGAAGGAAAGTCCAGCTGAGGGAGATCTTCACGGATAGAAGAGAGATTTTGATACATGGAAGCTTTGGAAGAATAAAAAAGATACATAATAATGTGGAGCATAGAGAGTTTACGGCTGCGGATGAAACGATTTTTGGCGCGATGGGGTTCCAATTTGGAAGGATCTGTAATATAATTTTTAATGAATTGGATGATTGTTTTGCAGATAGTGATTCGATTCATAGAAACCTCCTGAAAATGTAATTGAATTTCTCCGGGGCGGGAGATACTATTTGATTAAGAAGCCGCGAAGCGGCTGCATTTTTGGGAGGTTTTGTCAATAGTTTTTTTAAGAAAAGAAGGAAGAATTCTTTGAAATGCAGGTAAAACAAGGCTTGAGAGAATTCTAAAATTTTTATGAACTTCTTAAGTTGACCACAGTGGGGTCTGACCACAGTGGGGTCAGGTACTCGAAAGCTGGGATAAAAGTTCTGTGAAAAGAGTATAAACTATAAACTATAAACTGGCATCTGCTTGCGGAACACACTAGGCAATGCTATTAAGCTAGATGTTCGATAAAGTGTTCGGTATGATTAAAAGAAACATGTATGTAATAAAATTACAAGAAAAAGAGTGAGAATTATCGGTTTTGGACACGACAAACAGACAGATCAGGGTCATCTGTCTGAGGGGAAAAATATTCCATTGTTTTTACCACAGTGGGGTCAGGTACTCGAAATGAGGGATGTGGGCATATGTCAAAAATGTTATTGACATATGCCTTTTATAGAGCTATTATATAAGAAAAGCGAGAAAGGAGCAGTTTATGCCGAGACCAGTAAAATGCAGAAAAGTTTGCCATTTCCCCAATGTTTTAGAATTTCTTCCGGCAGACGATACTGACAAAAAAACACCCATTGTTCTGACGGTAGATGAGTACGAGACAATCCGTCTTTTGGACAAGAAAGGTTATAGTCAGGAGCAGTGCGCAGCATCTATGCAAGTCGCAAGAACAACCGTTCAACGGATTTACGAGATTGCCAGGAAGAAAATAGCAGATGCTCTCATTGATGGATATCCACTCAGAATCGAGGGTGGGGATTTCAGAATCTGTGACGGCCAGAGCAGTAACTGCAACCTTGGAGGGTGTTACAAGCAGGAAATTTACAAAAAATATGCAGTGGAAAAAGGAGAGGGTATCATGAGAATAGCAGTAACATATGAAAACGGACAGATTTTTCAGCACTTCGGACACACAGAAACATTTAAGATTTACGATGTAGAGGAAGGAAAAGTAGTACATTCAGAAGTAGTAGATACGAATGGAAGCGGACACGGTGCATTGGCGGGAGTTCTTAATGCATTGAATGCAGATGTTTTGATCTGTGGCGGAATCGGAGGCGGCGCACAGACAGCGTTAGCGGCAGCCGGCATTAAGCTTTTCGGAGGAGTTTCCGGAGATGCGGATGAAGCAGTAGAAGCTTTTATCAATGAAACACTCGATTATAATCCGGATGTTAAGTGTTCTCATCATGAGCACAGCCACGGGGAAGGACATACATGTGGCGAGCATGGATGTGGAAGCCATAGCTGTCATTAAGAAAAATAGCAAAAAATAATAATACACAAGGATGTACAAAGGCGTTTTGCAGTCATTATTACAAAGAGTTTTTGTTTTTATCAGCAGTGATAAAAAATGTACAGGTAGTTCGAGGACTGAGAAAAGGAAAAGACCAGGGAAGAGTTGTGCAGGGTAATATTGTAGCTGATCAAAGTAATAAATCTTAAAAGGTAATAAAACGGCTGCAGGTCCATAATGTTTCCAGGGTAACGGAAGGACTCCCACTCAAAAAATGGGAGTTTTTTTGTTGCCGGAGTATCATATTTGCAAGGTGTGATTTATAAAGTATCTTGACAGAGGTACCGATCCTGTTATACTATTAAACCTGATAAAGGGGAGTAACCTACGTTTGGAAATCTGCGTTTGCAGTGTCGTCAGTACGGTGGAAACATCCGGCGCTGCAGGGAAATGGTGAGACTTTTATTGCATTTTTTGTTATGCAATAAGGGTTTCTTTTTTTATATCATTTATCAAAAAAATCCTTTATTGCATAAAAAAATTACAGTTGGTGAATATTTGCAAAAAAGGAGGTAAAGGTAATGAAGGAAATTTATCAGCAGACAGCAGAGGAAGTTCTCGAGCGTGTGGAAAGCAGGGAATCAGGGCTTACCGATGAACAGGTCAGACGGTCCAGAGAGAAGTGCGGATGGAATGAGCTTGCAGAAGGAAAGAAAAAAAGTATTTTGCAGATCTTCTTTGAGCAGTATAAGGATTTTCTGGTGCTGATCCTGATCGCATCGGCAGTGATATCCGGTATGCTTGGAGATGTGGAAAGTGCAGCAGTTATCGTGATCGTTATCACGATCAATGCGATCTTGGGAACTGTGCAGACAGTAAAGGCTGAGCAGTCCCTGCAGAGCTTAAAGAAGCTTTCCGGACCGGAGGCAAAGGTATTGCGTGATGGTGTGGCGGTACAGCTCCCGGCAAGAGAACTGGTTGTAGGAGATGTGATCCTTCTTGAAGCAGGTGATATGATCCCGGCCGATGGAAGACTGCTTGAAAATGCAAGTCTTAAGGTCGATGAAAGTGCTCTTACCGGAGAAAGTCTTGCAGTTGAAAAGAGTATGGACACTATTTTGGAGGAAACACCGCTTGGTGATCGGACAAACATGCTGTTTTCCGGAAGCTTTGTCACATATGGGCGTGGCAGAGCAGTTGTAACGAATGTGGGAATGCAGACAGAAGTTGGAAAGATTGCGGGACTTCTGAAATCAACTTCGGAAAAACAGACGCCACTTCAGGCGAATCTGGATGATTTTGGAAAGAAGCTTTCCATTCTGATCCTGATATTTTGCGGAATTCTGTTTGCGATCAGTGTATTCCGCGGAGAGAAGATCAGCAGTGCATTTATGTTTGCAGTAGCACTTGCAGTCGCAGCGATCCCGGAAGCGTTAAGTTCTATCGTGACAATTGTGCTTTCTTTCGGAACACAGAAGATGGCAAAGGAGCATGCGATCATTCGTAAGCTTCAGGCTGTGGAAGGTCTTGGAAGCGTATCTGTTATCTGTTCGGATAAGACCGGGACGCTCACACAGAACAAAATGACAGTGGAAGATTATTATATTGATGGAAAAAGGATCACAGCAGCTGCAATCAATGTGGCAGATCCGGCGCAGAGATGTCTTTTGGACTACAGCATTTTATGTAATGATTCAACAAATGAAAATGGTGTGGAGATCGGAGATCCGACGGAAACAGCATTGATCAATCTGGGCAGCCGGTACGGGATCGAGGCTGCAGAGGTAAGAACGCTTTATCCAAGGGAAGGAGAGCTTCCCTTTGACAGTGACCGTAAGATGATGTCAACACTTCACAGGATCGATGGCGAGAACCGTATGATCGTGAAAGGTGCTGTTGACCGGCTTCTGGAGCTGACCGACAGGATCTGGACGAAGGACGGAGTGCGGGAAATCACAGAAGCAGATAAAGAAAAGATCCAGAGACAGAATCAGGAATTTTCAATGGAAGGGTTGCGGGTACTGGCATTTACCTATCGTGAAATTCCAGAGAACCATGTATTGACGACAGAAGATGAGAACCAGCTGGTATTTCTTGGTCTGATCGCTATGATGGATCCGCCGAGGGAAGAATCAAAGGCTGCAGTTGCAGAATGTATAAAAGCGGGGATCCGACCGGTCATGATCACAGGAGACCATAAGATCACAGCAGCGGCAATTGCAAAGAGGATCGGGATCTTATATGATCTGTCGGAGGCCTGTGAGGGTGCTGATATTGAAAATATGAATGATGAGCAGCTGAAGGAATTTGTTCCGAATATTTCCGTGTATGCAAGAGTGTCACCGGAGCACAAGATCCGTATTGTCCGTGCATGGCAGGAGAAGGGGATGATCGTGGCAATGACCGGAGACGGTGTGAATGATGCTCCGGCATTGAAGCAGGCAGACATTGGTGTTGCAATGGGAGTGACCGGAACCGAGGTCGCAAAGGATGCTGCAGCAATGGTGCTTACAGATGATAATTTTGCAACAATTGTAAAAGCTGTGGAAAACGGACGAAATTTATATCAGAATATCAAGTATGCGATCCAGTTTCTTTTGTCCGGAAATTTTGGTGCAATCCTGGCAGTTCTTTGTGCATCCCTTGCCGGACTTCCGGTTCCCTTTGCACCGGTACATCTGCTGTTTATCAATCTTTTGACAGACAGTCTTCCGGCGATTGCGTTAGGCGTGGAGCCGCACAGCAGTGAGGTGATGAATGAGAAACCAAGATCAGCAGACGAGTCAATACTGACAAAGGATTTTCTTGGTAAAATCGGGCTGGAAGGCTTTGTGATCGGTGGGATGACGATGATCGGATTTTTGACAGGATATCATCAGAATGGTGCGCTGCTTGGAAGTACCTATGCCTTCGGAACACTTTGCCTGGCACGTTTGTTCCATGGATTCAACTGCAAATCGGATCATCCGGTTATCTTTACAAAACGTTTCTTTAATAATAAATGGCTTCAGGGGGCATTTGCACTTGGTGCAGTACTCATTACCGTTGTACTGACGGTTCCCGGCTTTCATCTCCTGTTTAAAGTAGAGACCCTGGATCTGATGCAGCTTGGCTGTGTATATCTGTATGCATTTGCAAGTCTTCCGATCATTCAGCTGCTTAAATGGGTACGCATGAAATTAAGAAAAAGAGGAGAATGATAGTGGATATAAGTAAAATATCTGTAAAAAAAATCCGGGAGCTTATTGTGTTTACAGCATTTCTTGTGATCGCTCTGTGGAAATTTGATGTGGTGCTTGATGTGCTGAAAGCAATATGGGGGATCGCATTTCCCTTTGTACTTGGCGGAGCGATCGCATTTGTGACCAACGTGCCAATGAGCTTTTTGGAAAAGAAAATTTTTGGAAGGGTAAAAAAAGAAAATAAGATAGTCGTAAAACTGGCAAGACCGATAAGTCTGCTTCTTACGATCGTATTTGTGGTTGGCGTGATCGTACTGGTGATGTTTGGTGTGATCCCGCAGCTTACGCGGACAATGGGAACCCTGATGATGAGCATCGCTGATTTTATTCCGCAGATGCAAAGCTGGATCCGGGAATTTTCCCATAATAACCAGGAGATCATGAAGCTGGTAGATCAGGTACAGTTTAATCCGGATCAGGCGATCAAGTGGGGGATAAGCCTTCTTGGAAACGGTGCAGGAAATATGATGAATACCACAATGTCAGCAGTGGGTTCCATAGTCAGTGGATTGGCAACCTTTTTTATTGCTTTTTCATTTGCCTGCTATGTCCTTTTTCAGAAGGAGAAGTTGCATGTGCAGATCCGAAAAGTATTTTTCGCTTTTCTTCCAGGGAAAAAAGCAGATGCTTTTCTTAAAGTCTGTTCTCTGACTTATCGGACATTTGCAAATTTTCTTGCAGGTCAGTGTCTGGAAGCCGTGATCCTCGGCTGTATGTTTGTTGTTATATTGAGTATTTTGAGGATGCCATATGCACTTCTGATCGGAGTTTTGATTGCGTTTACGGCATTGATCCCGATTTTCGGGGCCTTCATCGGATGTGCGGTGGGAAGCTTTTTGATCTTTATGGTAAGCCCGAATCAGGCGATCTTATTTATTATAGTATTCCTGGTGCTGCAGCAGATCGAGGGAAATCTGATCTATCCTCATGTTGTAGGTGAATCCGTAGGGCTTCCGTCGATCTGGGTTCTTGCAGCAGTTACGATCGGCGGAAATCTTATGGGAATTGTAGGTATGCTTGTTTTCATTCCGCTGCTTTCCGTGTTCTATACTATTTTTCGGGAATTCGTATATCTGCGCCTGAAAAAAAAGCATATCAAACAGGTGACAAAGACAGAAATAGAGGAATATACGGAGGAGGAAATTGTAAATAGTGACATATCAGAGGGGAAATGATATGATGGACTTGTATTGGGATAGTTAAGAAAAATCTTATATTTAAGGGGGGAGTTACTATGTGGTTTGTGTTTGCCTTACTGTCTGCTGTATTTGCGGCGCTGACCTCCATACTGGCCAAGATAGGTATTGCCGGTGTTAATTCGAATCTTGCAACAGCGATTCGAACGATGGTGGTGCTGGTTATGGCGTGGGGAATGGTTTTCCTTACAAATACCCAGGGAGGGATCGCAGCGATCAGCAAAAAAAGCTGGCTGTTTCTGATCCTTTAAGGTCTGGCAACGGGTGCTTCGTGGTTATGCTATTATCGTGCTCTGCAGATAGGAGATGCATCGAAGGTTGTGCCGATAGACAAGCTGAGTGTCGTGATCACACTGGTACTGGCTTTTGTTTTTCTGCACGAGAAATTTACAGCAAGATCTCTGCTTGGGTGTGCTTTGATCGGTGCAGGAACATTGCTGATGGTTTTATGAAAAGGAGAGGGTTATGAAAACACGAAAGAAAATTTCAGCAAGGCTGCTGGCGATCATGCTTGCTGTCACATTGCTGCTTCCCCTTACATGGAATGTTCCGGTGGAAGCGGCAGAGACAAAGCAGATCGACGTTTTGTTCAGTCATGATACACATTCGCATTTGAACAGCTTTTCAACCATTGTAGATGGGGAGCAAAAAGAGGTTGGCGGATTTGCAAGGATCAAAACCCTGATCGATGAAAAGAAACAGGAAGATCCGGACACCCTGGTGCTGGATGGCGGCGATTTTTCCATGGGAACACTGATCCAGACCGTATACGATACGGAGGCGGCAGAGCTTCGGATGCTGGGATATCTGGGGTATGATGTGACGACTCTGGGAAATCATGAATATGATTATCGTTCAAAGGGACTGGCAAATATGCTGGAGGCTGCGAAGGATTCCGGTGAGACAGTGCCGGCGCTGGTGGTGTGCAACGTGGACTGGGACAGCATGGAGCAGGATGGATTAAGCGATGGTCAGAAGCAGATCCGGTCGGCATTTGAAGACTACGGTGTGAAGGATTATGTAGTAGTTCAAAAGGGAGATGTAAAGGCTGCAGTAGTCGGCGTGTTCGGTAAGGATGCCCTGGAATGTGCACCGACCTGTGAATTAAAGTTCAAGGATCCGGTTGAGGCCGTAAAACAGACGGTCGAAGAGATCAGAAAAAATGAAAAAGTGGATATGATCGCCTGTGTGTCCCATGGAGGAACCTGGGAGGATGAAAACAAATCGGAGGATGAGATCCTTGCAAAAGAGGTGCCGGATATCGATCTGATCATCAGCGGACATACGCACTCAGAGCTGAAAGAGGCAATTCAGCATGGGAACACATATATCGTATCCTGCGGCGAATACGGAAGAAATCTCGGCTCACTTTCCATGACACAGAAGCAGGATGGACGTTGGGAGCTGACATCCTATGAGCTGATTCCTGTTTCTGAGGAGATAAAACCGGATCAGGCGACACAGAAACGGATCGATGCCCTGATGGATACGGTAGATAAGAATTATCTTTCCGATTTTGGCTATACAAGGGAAGAGGTTCTTGCTGAAAATGATGTTGAATTCAACAGTCTGGAAGAAATGGGCACGAAGCATGAAGAACTGAATCTTGGTGATATCATGTCCGATGCATACATATATGCAGTGGAGAATTCCGAGTATTATGATGGTGATCCGGTTGATGTAGCCGTTGTTCCAAGCGGAACCGTGCGGGATACATACACAAAGGGAGATATCACAGTAGAGGATGTTTTTAATTCCTTTTCACTGGGGATCGGAAAGGACGGTGTTGCCGGATATCCGCTGATCAGTGCATACCTGACCGGAAAGGAGCTGAAGCTGGCAGCGGAGGTGGACGCTTCTGTTTCGGATTTTATGACAACGGCAAGGTTATATTGCAGTGGATTGAATTTTGCATACAATCCACATCGGATGATCCTGAATAAGGTGACAGATTGTTATCTCACCAGGACAGACGGAGAACGGATCGAGATCCAGGATGATAAGCTGTATCATGTCGTGACAGATCTGTATACCGGCCAGATGCTTGGTTCAGTGATGAAAATGTCCTATGGACTGCTGTCTCTTGAACCGAAGGACAGGGATGGAAATCCCATTGAAAATCTGGAAGATCAGGCGATCATGGAAGATGACAGGGAGTTAAAGGCCTGGGATGCGATCGCAAGATATATGCAGTCCTTTAAAGATACAGATGGCGATGGAATTGCCAATGTGCCGGAATATTATGAGACGACACATGGACGTAAGGTTGTGGAGGACAGCAGAAATATCATTGATCTGGTGAAGCAGCCCAATAAGTTTTCGGCAATGATCGCAGGTATTTGCCTGCTCTTTATTGTGATCATTGTGCTTGTGGTATTTCTGATCCGAAGGATGATCCGCAGGATCAGAGTCAGAAAAGGAAAGAAAAATCCTAAATAAATATACGGCTTAGAAGAAAGCTGTCGCTTTAGTGGTTGATAGATCGCAAAGCGGCAGCTTTTATTTTGTGGCAGCTCTATATAAATGTTGAAAGAAGATATTTTATGGTTGACAAATATGGAGCAATGCCATACAATCGTTCTAAATAGAACAAATAGATATGGAGGAAGGTTATGTTTTTCTGGGATCAGCATAAAACGATAACAAGCTGTTATGAAAAAGTCACAGGGAGTGTATGCGAGAAATATCAGCTGACGCATATGGAGTATGATATCCTTATGTTTTTGCACAACAATCCGCAGCATAATACTGCGGCTGAGATCGTTAAGGTCCGTAAGTCGACGAAATCCCACGTGTCCTCTTCTCTGAAAAATCTGGAGAGCAGAGGTCTGATCGAAAGGATCCAGAGTGCGGACAATAAGAAGCATATCGAGATCGTTTTATTAAATAAGGCAGATCTGATCATTGAAGATGGAATAAAAGCACAGAAGGAATTTGCAAAGATCGCTTTGGACGGCCTGACAATGGAAGAGAAGCGTATTTGTAAAGAGGTGTTTCATAAGATCTGCGAAAATGCGGATAAATATATGAGGTGAGAGGATGAAAAAGAGATTTCATGTAAAGAAAAGGACTCTTTTGCTGATCGCGGGTATTGTATGGCTGATCGCCGGATTTAACGTTGCCAGACTTGGGATATTATCATACCGGGTGATCGATCGGAAGTGGTATCTGTATCTGTTTTCGGTCGTTGTATTTTTTTTGTTTGGCATGATGTTTTATAAGATGAGCAAAAAGCATACCAAAAGGATCCTGGGATATGAGAGTCACCGTCCGTTCTGGCATTTTTTTGATCTGAAAGCATATCTGATCATGACTTGCATGATGAGCGGAGGGATTGGTTTCAGGGCAGCGGGAATATTCCCTGATATCTTCGTTGCTTTTTTCTATTCCGGTCTCGGCTGTGCACTGGCCCTGGCGGGAGTTGTATTTACCAGAAATTATTTTTGTTATAAACAATTGATCACAAAGGAGCAGGAAGCATGAGAGAAAGCAGTAAGAAAAACATGCCGGACATTATGGAGGCAATATTTGACGCAGGATATTTGATCTTTGATCTGATCGCAGGAATTCTTTTCTTTGTATTTTCGAAGGGAAACCCTTTGTTTATCCTTTACGGAGTACTGACATTGACACTTTGTGGCGGAGATGCGTTCCATCTGGTGCCAAGGATCATCAGAGCTGTCCATGGAAGCAGTGAGAAGATCAGGAGACAGCTGGGAATCGGATTACAGGTATCTTCGATCACGATGACTGTATTTTATATTATTTTACTGTATGTATGGAAGCTTACCTTCCCGGAGCTGAACGCACCGGCTGCAGTGGAAGCAATGATCTGGATCTCTGCGATCATCAGGATCGTGGTATGCTTCCTTCCTCAGAATAACTGGTGTACAGATGATGGAAATATGAAATTATCCATCCTGAGAAATGCAGTTTTTGCAGTTACCGGTATCGGTGTGATCATTCTGTATGCGATCTCCGGAAATGCGAATGGGTATCACATGACAAGAATGGTTGCTGCGATCATCATTTCCTTTGGATGTTATCTTCCGGTAACCTTATTCAGCAAAACAAAGCCTAAGGTCGGATTACTGATGATCCCGAAGACCTGTGCATATATGTGGATCATTGCAATGGGACTTCAGCTTCTGTTTTAGCACAGCGTGCATTAAGTAACCGCCTGACCATAGTGGCACAGTGGGGTCAGGTACTCGAAACCCGGGATAAAAGTTCTGTGAAAAGAGTATAAACTATAAACTGGCATCTACTTGGATGCCAGTAAAAAAATAACAAGGTGCTTTAATGAGTTAATTTGAAAAAGAAAATGCCAACTTGTGATAAGGAAAAAAGAGTGGTATGTCGACAAAACCTTTATTTTACAGGAAAATTGAGAAATTATATCCAAAAATCTGTGTCTTGATGATATGGTGGGCTTACATATTGAGAGTGCGGTAAACTATTGACTTTAATGAAAACAGCCTTTATAATAAAATTAAAAGTAAAGAAACCAAGAAAATAAGAATACAAAGAAATGTATTTGAATAAGATAAGAAGGAGGTAGTAAATATGCCTACAGCTGTAATGAAAAGAAGGGACACGAAAATGAACAGAAAAGTTCTTAGTATTTCTTCAAAGCGACAGATTACGATCCCACAGAAGTTTTACCAGTCACTAGGCTTTGGTGATGAAGCGGAATGTGTTGTGCGTGGTGATGAACTTATTATTCGTCCAATTAAGACTGTTGCAGGAGGTGAATTTGCTGAGCAGGTTCTGACCGATCTGATTAAGGAAGGCTTATCAGGAGAAGAATTGCTTGCGGAGTTTAAAAAACGTCAGGCACAGATCAGACCGGCTGCAGAAGCAATGCTTGCTAAGGCAGAGGATATTGCAGCAGGTAAAGCAGAATATGCAACCTATGAAGATGTCTTCGGAACGGAGGATTGATTCATGCTGCCAGTGCGATTTGATCCTCCGGCGGCAAAATATATTAAGAAGCTGAAGGATAAGAAACTAAAGAAATTGTATCAAGAAGCTATTGATAAGATTAGGGAAGATTATACAATAGGTGAAACGAAAACGGGTGATTTGATAGGCTTTTATGGCTATGATATTTACTATAATAAGACCAATTATGAACTTGCATATACGATTGAGCGGATAGATGGTGAATTGGTAGTTGTTGTTATGGCCGGAACCAGAGAAAATTTTTATGACGAATTGAAGAGATACATAAAAAGATGACTATGACCACAGTGGGGTCAGGTACTCAAAATGGAAGAGGGGTATTAATAGAAACATATTGGAATGTAAATTTGTTTGGGGATCTCTAGGGGTCAGGCAATCGAAAGTGATATAATAGGTTTAAATGATTAAGAATATAAATGATAAAGGATGATATAGTTAATGGGAAAAAATAAAGAAAAAAAGCAATTCCAATTAACAGATAAAAAAAGTTGTATTATATATCTATATAAAATTATTACATCAAGTGAGATTTGCATAGATACATTAAAAAGATATAACATAGAAACAGAAAAAACATTAAAAAAATATAAGGAAAATGATTTAATTCCAATAGAGGTATATCAAGATATATGTCATAAAACGTATAATGTTATGGAATATATCTTGAATTTGTTGGGAGATGCTCAAACTTCATCAATATCTTATTTTAAATATAGAAGTCTTATATAAAAAAGAATTAACAGAGGGATAACAGATATTCAGATTAATCCGCATAATGATGAAATGAAATCGCTTTTATCCGAATTTAATAAAATGAGAAATTGGTTAAATCATGTTCCTGAATCATTATTAGTTTCAGAGATGGAATTAATAAAATGGATTTGTCCTTAGATCCGGTAAAAATTGTTCATTATAGTTTTGTTTCTTATGATTATTTTGAACATTTGTATTTATCTAATATCAATTTTTACAAAGAGGTAAGAAGAATTATACAAGCGGCTAAACAAGATTATTCTTTGCTAATGGAAAAATCAATACGATATGAGCGGATATATAAAAATGAACCACTAAATAAAGAAAGGGTTGAAGTTGCAAAAATGTCTGCAAAAGTTCAGGGCCTTAGAGAAGAAGCAACCTCTAGGGAGTAGACCGGAGGAACACTAGGGTCAGGTACTCGAAATCTGGGATAAAAGTTCTGTGAAAAGAGTATAAACAGGCGTTAGTGAGCAGAGATAGGTAGATCAATTACCTGGTACAATACATGTCGAGACTGTGGTGTTGCTACAAAGGAAGAATATGTAGAAATCCTTGAATTTACGCACTTTGTAGAGTTTTTCAGTTTCAGAAAAATAGGTGGAAATCACAAAGAAAAGAGCCTTGTGAAGAAAGTAACCGTTGTTGTTGCGTTAGACCTCGGGACGGGGAACACAAAGAATCTTGAATATGAAAATGAATAGAGAGCTATCAGATCATTGATAGATTATAGGGATACTTGTTAAAAGCGGGTGTCCCTATTTTTTATAGGGCATTTCAGAAATGGAGTGTCTTTTTTATACCAAAATATTAAAAATTCAGGAGGAAAATGAAAATGACAAACACAGCGTTAAGAGCAGAGAATAGCAATTCTCGCACAATTACTTTCAAGAGCAGGGAACACGAAAAATTTTATGAGGAATATCTGAAAAAATGCAGATATCAGGATGTCTACCATCGGGCTTTGATTTATTGCCTGGGTATCGACAGAGACACAAGAGATAATGTGAATAAAATCTATAATTTTAAAACTGGATGTGTAAAAACGGAATGCCTGCAGGAAGGGTGGCAGACCAGTGGAAGTTTACGAATTGTCCGTATGGCATTTAACCTGTATTGTAATGGAACACCAAGCGTCGGAGATTACGAAGCAGAAGAAGATCAGTTGAAAGAATGTCAGTGTTATACCGTAGAGGATCTGTTTTGCTGTGGATATGCCCGGTATTTCTGGGAAGCTATTAAAATCCGTTATCCAGAGTATTGCTTTTACAAAGACTGGGAGGATATATATGCTGAAAATTAGATTACAGGGTACTTTGAGGGACATTCAATGGTTTCGACGTATTTTGGAAAATCATAAGGAATTGGATGTCCTGGAAGTATCTGATGCTTATGCAAATAAAGGAACAAGTAAATATTTTCGTGTTTATGTAGAAGTAGAAGAAAAACAGTAAATCGGAGGAAGGTATATGTGTAAAGTAATTGCTATTGCAAATCAGAAGGGCGGAGTAGCCAAAACAACGACAACCATCAATCTGGGAGCCGGACTGACAAAGAATGGGAAAAAAGTAGTGCTGGTAGATGCAGATCCGCAGGGACATCTGACAATGGGAATGGGATTTCCCAAAAATCTCAAAGTGACTTTAAAGAGTATGATGGAAAATATCATCATGGGACTGGAGTTTGATCCAAAGGAAGCAGTCTTGCACCATGAAGAAGGGATGGATCTGATTCCGTCCAATAAATTGCTTGCCGGAATGGATATGTCCTTATTTACTGTTGAGGATAGGGAAAAAGTACTGAAAGAGTATCTGGAACTATTGAAAGATGAATATGATTATATTCTGATTGACTGTATGCCATCATTGGGAATGCTGACAATCAATGTGTTGAGTGCAGCGGACAGCGTTCTGATTCCGGTACAGCCACAATATTATGCGGCGGATGGACTTATGGAATTACTGAAAGTGGTAAAAGGAATCCATCAGAGGTTTAATCCGGAATTGCAGATAGAAGGTATTTTGTTCACAATGGATAATTGCCGTTACAATAATGCAAAGAGAAACAAACAGGCAATTAAAACTACATATGGAAATGACATTAAGATTTTTGAGCAGACGATTCCGAGAACGGAAAGTCTTGCAGAAACGGCATCTGAAGGTGTAAGTATATTTGCTTATGATGGAAAAAGCAAAGGGGCAGACAGTTACAGAGAACTGGTTCAGGAGGTGTTGAAACATGCGTAGACCGAAAAAAGAGATTCAGCTTACCTCTTATGATGAGTTACTGGGATTAGAAGAATCACCGGAAAAGAGTATGAACCAGGTTGTGGAAATAGAACTGGAAAAGCTCTATCCTTTCAAAAATCATCCATTTCATGTAAGCGATGATGAAAAAATGGCTGAGACAGTAGAGAGTATTAAAAACTACGGTGTTTTAAATCCTGCTCTGGTAAGACCCCGATCAGAAGGTGGATATGAACTGATTTCAGGTCACAGGAGAAAAAGAGGCTGTGAACTGTGTGGCAAAACAACTATGCCGGTCCTTGTCCGAAACTATACAGATGATGAAGCTGTCATAATTATGGTCGATTCCAACATTCAGCGTGAAAATATTCTGCCAAGTGAAAAGGCCCATGCCTATAAGATGAAATATGATGCTATGAAGCACCAGGGAAGTAAAGGTGAAAAATATACGGCAGATATGGTTGGTGAAACAGCCGGGGACAGTGGAAGAACTGTGCAGAGATATATCCGTCTGGCTTCATTATCAGATGGATTATTGGAATATGTGGACGATAATAAAATCCCTATGATAGTGGGAGAAAAATTGTCTTATCTGAAACCACAGGAACAGGAATGGCTTCTGGAAGGAATTGTCAACAGTAATATCTTTCCGACAAAACAACAGGCAGAACAATTAAAGGAATGCAGTGCAAATGGAAAATTAAATCAGGGTTATATCTATGCCGTTTTATTGAAAAAAGAAAACAGTAAAATCAATGTAACCATTCCGGCAAAAAAAATCGGCAATTATTTTCCAGAGACATATTCTAAAGAACAGATAGAAGAAGTTATTTTTATGCTTTTGGATAAATGGAAACAAAACAGAGAAGGAGTAGCAGATGCAGAAGATACAGTTTGATTATTTTACGGGAATGGAAGCGGAACAATATAGCTTTTATCGTGTCCCGAAAGTGCTGTTTACAGAACCATGCTTTAAAGCTCTTTCTTGTGAAGCAAAGGTATTATACGGTCTGATGCTGGACCGTATGAGCCTGAGCATTAAGAACCGATGGCTGGATTCAGAGGACAGAGTATATATTATTTTCACGGTGGAAGAAATTGCAGAGCTGATGAACTGTGGAACCCAAAAGGCAGTGAAGCTGGTAAAAGAGCTGGACAGTAATAATGGGATTGGACTGATTGAAAAGAAACGTCTGGGACTGGGAAAGCCTAATGTTATTTATGTGAAAAATTTTATGCTCAGAGAAGTGCCAGACCAAAAGCCGATGGATAGCTGTGCAGATTTGCAATCTGAGCAGGGAAACCATGAAGAATGTGCAAATCTGCAATCAGAAGCTGAGAATAGGGAAAAAACAGGCACTTTTCTGAATTGTGAAAATCATCATTCAGGAGTAGTGAAATCCACAATTCAGGATTGTGTGGAATCACAATTACAGAATGGTGAAAATCACAATTCAGGAATGATGAAAACCACAAATCAAGAATTTCCAGAATCACAATTCCAAAATTGTGAAAATCATCATTCAAGAATAGTGGAAATCACAAAACCAGAATATCCGAAATCACAATCTAATAATACTGATATTAACAAGACTGATATTAGTGAAACTGAGATAAATCAATCCTATCCAATCATATCAGGCAATCTGAAAAAGAAAAGAGATGTGATGGAGGAGATGCGGGCATATCGTGAAGTGATTCATGAAAACATAGATTATCAATATCATGCCAAAGAAGATGTGGATGAACTGGTAGAACTGATGATTGAAGTTATGATGATGCCGGAGGACAGTATGATTCGGATCGCAGGGACAGAAAAGCCAGTTGCTTTGGTGAAAAGCAGGTTTATGAAGCTGAATTATTCACATATCGAATATGTGCTGTTTTGTCTGAACCGAAATACGACCAAGGTTGGAAACATTAAAGCATATCTTTTGACTGCCTTGTATAATGCCCCGGCAACGATAAACAGCTATTATCAGGCAGAGGTTAATCACGATATGTATGGAGGATAAAGGAACATGAGAAATATGATAAAAAAAGTTATTGTTCCAGCACTGGTGATTGCTGTATTGTTTGCAGTGCTGAGACCGCTTTGTATCCAGGATGGGAAGTGCAATTATTTATTGCTGTTGCTACTGATGGGGATACCATTCGGAATTGGAAAAATGTGTGTCTGGATGGTTCCAAGAGGGTTTGACCTTGGAGGAACACTGGCAGTATGGACAATGAATTTTCTGATCGGAGGATTGATAGGAAGTGTCGTATTGCTGGCAATGATTGGACAGGCAATCATTTATCTTAGTGTTTTCCTGCTCACAGTTATTACAGGAATACATAAAATACCGAGAATAAAATGAAATAGATCTTTTGAAAAGCAGCTAAGACAAAATTAGCTGCTTTTTTTCTGGAAACTTTGCGACACAATGTCGTAAAGCTAGGATAAATTGCAGGAAAGGAGACACCGTATTGAGCAATCGTGCAATTTCCACAGAACTTATTGAATTGGGAGAACGGATCAGAAAACGCAGGCAGGAAATGAAGTTGTCACAGGAATCTTTTGCGGAAAAAGCAGGTATCAGTGTCAATACGGTCAGCAGGATAGAAGGAGGGCAAACGGCAATGTCTGTTGAGATTTTCAGGAAGATGATTGAGATCCTGGAAACAGATGCCAATATCCTGATGGGAAAAGAGGGGGACGATGCAGAAAAAAGAAAGCAGTTTGAGGAAGTATTTTATCGTATTCAGAAGATGGAATGGAAAGAGCAGAAAATTATTATGCAGACAATAGATTCGCTGATAGACAGTTTTAATGAGTACAGGTGAAATTTCACCATATATGGGGTGTAAAACAAAAAAACTCCCCATATATGCTAAGGATAATAGTTTTTTGTGCTGTTAAAATAGCAAACAGAGAGAAAGAGACAGAAACAAGGAAGGGAGACAGGATTGATGACCAGACAAGAAAATTTAATCTATCGGAAGCAGTGTCCCTATGATGCAATGGGAGACTATTCTGTTTTGATGGAAAATGAAAAGAACATAAAAACGGAAAGAAATGCAAAGAAGTCTGACCGGGACATCAGACGGAAAATAAAATAGAGGATGCTGTAAATTAGCAGAAAGGGCAGTAAGGAAGTTTCAGGCTCTCGTTAAAAAAAACGGGTGTGCCGGAAGCTGTTTTTTACTGCCCTTTTGCCAGTAAATCAGTAATAATCCTATCCTTTCTGCTGATGGGCTCCTGTTGCCAGTAGGCAGAAAGGTGGTAATTATGCTGACATTGCAGGAATTGAAACAGGTTGTAGGTAACAGGAAAGAAAAAAGAAAGGTTCCGTCCGCCAGGTATTTGAGAGAAAACGATGTGGCAGTTGTAAAGCATAGACTGATAGATGGTGCGGAAATTATTGCGTATCAGACAGGATATGTTTTCTATTGTGCAGGTGATTATGGAACGGTTTTTCCTTTATTTACCTGTCGAGATTATGTATATGAAGCAGGAAGAAAAATAACAGTTGTTAAGGAAGATTTTTTTGATAATCAGCCCTGGTATGTGCGGTTGATATTAGAAGGTGAAGATCGGCTGTGCAGGAACAGGGAGGTACGAGAACATAATAATTGCATTTCATACAGCCATATTTCAGAAGGCTGGTGCGAATTGGTGGATAAAAGGCAGAATGTACTTGAAAAACTGATTATAGAAGAAGCTATTGGAGAATTCATGGATCTGCTGACTGACCGGCAGAGACAGGTGATCCATCAAATTTATTTTCAGCAACGGACACAAAGAGAAGTGTCACGGGTGTTTGGAATTACAGAACCGGCAGTATCAAAATGTATTTCACAGGCAAAGCAGAAAATGAGAAGAAATGCAGGCAGACTGACCGGAGTGCTTCAGAAGGGAGAATAAAAGATGCGTGGTAAAAAACCAAAGGAAAGACAACGGTATGTGCTGCGTGTAAATGAAACTCTCGTAGAAGTTACCAGAGACGTATATCTGGCATGGTACCAGTCAAGAAGAAAAGAAAGATACCAGCTTGAAAAAATGCAGAAAAATGGTGTATGCGGAATAGAAAAAGTAGGAGAAACGAGTTACAACAGTTATTTGCATATATTATCACCAGAAGAAATAGTCATCAGGGTGTCAGAAATACAAGAGCTGCAGGAAGCACTGAAATATTTGTCTGAAGAAGAAATGGAATTGATAAGACTATTATTTTTTGAAGAGTACACAGTTAAAAAAACAGCACAGTATTTCGGGTGTTGTACAAAGACAATCAGAAACAGGAAAAACAAAGTATTGCAGAAACTAAAAGACAGGCTGGAAACTTTGTAAGTTTTTGCTGTTTCAAAAAATTTTCTAAAAAAATTTCAAACAGGTTAATTTTTGCCCTTTCACACATGCGGTTAGTGGAGGGGCAAATGTCTATTTTAATTCAAAACAATAAATTCCCTCCTAAAAGTGAACCTTGACAATTTCATATCAGCAGCAAGAGGATACCTGAATTTCCCAGCTACGCATCTGGCGGCGGGTATTCGGTGGCAACGTGAAGGGCAATGGATGAGAGGCACCCTTGGCAGGAATGATTACGAATTACCTCTTGCGGCTTAATAGCTCAATCCTGTTTTTATTTAAAAGTCAATCCAAGACACAAGGGAGGTGGTTTCTATGATTGATTCATGCAGGTGTAAGCCTGAACGAAAGTGGAGTAAATTATCGAAGAAAGAGAGGACTCAGTCAAAATGAAAATGCGATTTAAAAGATTCTTGTCGGGATTTATGGCAGTTGCAACTTTGGCGTCTGTTATCGTTCAACCAGTCACGGTTTCTGCTTCTGAATTAGAACCGGAGACAACTTCATTTGAACAGCAATATCCGGAACTGCAGGATGTGCAGGATACTCTTGATGAAGATGAAATTGTGAAAGCAAAGGATATTGAGATTCCCTATGGAGAAGAATTTGAAGTGAAAGTCGATCTGTCCGGTATAGAGGGCGTGAATGAAAAAAAGGTGAAAGTTTTATTCCATGAAGCAAAGAGTGAAGCCGGTACAGATTTTGACGCACATACACCGGATACCTACAAAGCTGTCTATGCAGTAGAGCCAGTCAGCGGTCATCCAGCTTACAGAGTAAGCAGAAACATTACGGTAAAAGAGCCGGAAACAGAAGCACAGACAAAGAGTTCTTCTGAAAATACAGCTGGTGAAGGAAATGCCGGTGAAACAGAAGATTCCGGTAATGCGGATGAAGATGCTGATTCGGACGGGTCAAAAGAAATTGTAACTGATCTTACAGATGAGCAGGAAGTGACGACAGATGAAGAATCCGGTCTGGCTGTTTCAGAAGTAATGGATCAGGCAGCGGAGAACGGTATCGACCTTTATTCTATGGAAGAAGGAGAAGCGGTTACTTTCATGGCAACAGACATTGCAACACAGAGTACCAAGAAAGTTACAGTAACAAGAGGAACCTGTTATCAGTATTCGGATTACGGGTATGGAAGTTATCTGACTTACAAATATACGGTTCAGTTTGGTAATGTTTCTGCAACAGCATATTGCGTGGAGCCTTCTAAATCCAGTCCGGGAAGTGGTACTTATGATATTACAAAGCTCAGTGATGGTAAGAAGCTGGCAAAGGTTTGTTACTATGGCACAAAGGCTTCCGGTGATGAAGGATTTTTCACAGAGGAAAATGGATATGGAAACCTAAGTGCAGGTGCCAGATTTATTCTGGTACATCTGGCAGCATCTTATGCTAATGGTGGAGATTCTGCCTTTTCCGGTGCAAGCGGTACAGCAAAGACGCTTGCAATGAAACTGTATAATTACTGTATTTCACAGCCGGAGATTCCAGATGTAGATATGAGTTTTTCTGATGCAGATGTGACAGCCTATGTAGATGGCAACAGCCAGAGAACAAAGGAAATCATTTTTAAAGCAGATGAACTGCAGAGTATCACAATGAAACTTCCAAGTGGTGTGAAACTTCACAACGTGACAACCGGAAAGACAAGCAAAGCTGGTGAAGCAGTGGAAATCAGTGGTGGAACCAAGTTTTACTTATCTGCACCTCTTACACAGGTACAGGATGTCGCAGGAAGCTGGTCGGCAACGATGAAAGGCAGTGTAACAAAAGATTATTCTGCATATAAGATCAGTACCGGATCTGGTTCACAGGACCTGGCCCTGGTATTTGGTGAAGGTGTTGATGATGAGAAATATGTGGACTTCAAAGTAACCTGGGTGCAGCACGCAAGTGTGAAGGTGATTAAAAAAGATGCAAAAGCAGACGCAAAGCTGTCTGGTGCAGTGTTTGGTTTATACAGTGATGCAAACTGTACAAAGCTGATCACAAAGTTACCGGCAACCGATGCGAACGGGGAATCGTCCGTACAGATCATTAAGACACAGGACACTGTATATCTGAAAGAGATTACAGCTCCGACAGGATACCGTATCAATGCAACTGCCTACAATGTAAAACTGGAAGTCAGCAAAACAACGACTGTGACTGTTCCGGATGAAGAACAGATGGGACAGCTGACTGTTTATAAAGAAGGTCAGGTTCTGACAGGTGCAGATGTCACCGAGAATGGAACAACATTTAAGTATGAGAAACGCAGACAGAAAGGTGCGATTTATGATGTGTATGCCGGAGCAGATATTAAAACTGCTTATGGTGCCAAGGTTTACAGCAAGGGTGATCTGGTCAAAGAGAATCTGACAACAGACTCGAATGGGGCAGTCATTCTGAAAAACCTGCATCTTGGTACATATATCATCAAAGAAAAACAGGCTCCGACCGGATTTTATAATGCCGGGGAAGAAAAGTCAGTCACTCTTTCTTATGCAGGACAGAATGTAGATGTTGTTTTTTCTGAGACAACTTTTACGAATGACAGACAGAAAGCAGAAGTAGTTGTGACAAAGCAGGATAAGGATACAGAAAATCCTCTGGATGGAGGAATTTTTGGACTTTATGCAGCCAGTGACATTAAAAATGCAGATGGAACGGTTGTTGTAAAGAAAGGCACTCTGATTGAGAAAGTGACAACTGGAAATGATGGAACGGCGAAGTTTACCGCAGATCTGCCGCTGGGATTTTCCTATGATGTAAAGGAAGTACAGGCTCCGGAAGGCTATCTGAGAAATGCGGATGATGTCTATACGTTTACTTTTTCTTATACAAACGATAAGGAAGCGAAACTGACATTTAAGCATACCTTCAAAAACGAGCGTGTGACAGCAAAGATTTCCTTACAGAAGCAGGACAAAGAAACAAAGAAGGCTGTTCCACAGGGAGATGCTACTTTAGAAAAGGCAGTCTATGGACTATATGCCCGTGAGGATATTGTCCATCCGGATGGAGCAACTGGTGTGATCTACGAAGCGGGTGAGCAGGTTGCCACTCTTACAACAGATAAGAATGGACAGGCTTCTGTAGATGGATTATATCTTGGCAATTACTATGTAAAAGAGATTACTCCTCCAACGGGTTACCTGGCAGATGAAGAAGAACATGATCTGGTCTGCAACTATGAGGGTGATTTTGTAGCGGAAGTAAAACGTGACTGTCTGTCTCTGGAACAGGTAATGAAGCAGCCATTTGAAATCATCAAGGCAGCGAACAACGGAAAGACAGATGCCGATTTACTGAAAGGTGCAGGATTTACCGCTTATCTGGTATCTTCCCTGACAGTAAAAGAAGATGGCAGCTATGACTTTGGTTCTGCCAAGCCGGTAGTGATCGGGGAAAATGGTGCAACAGAGATCTTTACAGATGAGAAAGGGTATGCCCGCAGTATTGCGATTCCGTATGGAACTTACATCGTCCGTGAAACAACCACACCACATAATTACACTCCGGTCAATGATTTCATCGTACAGATTACAGAGAATCATCCGACTACACCGCAGGTATGGAGGGTGTTGCTTGACAAAGAGTTTGAAGCGAAGCTGAAGATTATCAAACAGGACGATGAGACAAAGAAAGCAGTCCTTCAGAAAAATACGGAGTTTAAGATTTTTAACCTGGATACAGAAAAGTATGTGGAGCAGGTAACAACGTATCCGACGACGGTAAAACACAAATCTTATTTTACAGATGAGCAGGGATACTTAATCCTTCCACAGAATCTGAAGATTGGACATTACCGTATTGAGGAAGTGAACGCACCTTATGGATATACGCTCAATGAGAATTACTATGAGGTAGATGTAGATTCCAATACAGCATATCAGATGGACGGAACTTCCGGCGATGTGATCATTGAGATCGCATACGAGAATCATCCGGTTAAGGGAGAACTGAACATCGTAAAACAGGGTGAGGTCTTAAATGGTTATAAAGATGACTTTACTTATCAGAAAGAAACTCTGGAGGGAGCAGTCTTTGAGGTATATGCTGCCGAAGATATTTATACAGCAGATTTCCAGAAAGATGATAATGGAAACCGTATCCTGGAGTATGCTTCTGGGGAACTGGTAGGAACTGTTACCACGGATAAGGATGGAAAGGCACAGATCGCTGACCTTCCACTTGGAACCTATAAGATTGTTGAAAAGACAGCACCAGAGGGCTTTGTATTAAATGAAGAAGCACAGACAGTAACATTTGAATACAAAGACCAGAAAACACCAGTTATTGAGCAGACAGCAACCTTTGAGAATGACCGCCAGAAAGTGGAAGTGTCCGTAGTCAAACAGGATGCAGAGACAAAAACGGTTGTGGCGGGTGCAGAGTTTGGTATCTATGCAAAAGAAGATATTCTGGCACATGAAGAAGTGATTGTGAAGGCAGATACCTTACTTGGAAAAGCAGTCAGTGGGGAAGATGGAAAGGCAGTATTTGATGTTGACCTTCCATTTAGTACTTACTATATCAAAGAACTTGCAGCTCCGGCAGGGTATGTCTCTTCTTTTGAGACTTTGGAAGTAACTGCCAAATATCAGGGACAGGATGTGAAAATGGTAGAGCTGGAATCTGTATTTAAGAACCAGCCGACAAAAGTAACCTTTACGAAGTCCGATATTACGACAGGCGTGGAACTTTCCGGGGCAACGCTTACGGTGCTTGATAAGGATGAAAATGTGGTAGATACATGGAAGTCTGTAAAGGGTGAGGAACACTTGATTGAAAGACTCACAGCCGGGGAGACATATACTCTTCGTGAAGAAATGGCTCCTTATGGCTATCTGATGGCGGAAGAAGTTTCCTTTACTGTGGACGATACTGCTGAAATCCAGAAGGTAGAGATGAAAGATGCAGTGCCAACCGGAACACTTATCATCAATAAAAAAGGTGAGTTCCTGGAGAAAATATCTGCACTGGATTCCATTGGCGGATGGATGAAGCATCTGTTTGAATATCTTTCCGGTTCCCTGAAAGACGTTACTTTTGAGGTTTATGCCTTAGAAGATATAAAAGCGGCGGATGGTGAGAGTGAAGATTACTACAAAAAGGATGCACTGGTAGCAACGATCACGACGGATGAAACAGGAGTGGCGAAACTGACAGACCTTCCTCTTGGCAAATACTGTGTCAAAGAGAAAGAGACAGCAAATGGATATGTCCTGGATGGAGAAGCTCGTGAAGTGGATCTGACTTACCGTGACCAGAATACCGCAGTTGTTACTTATTCTGCTGACTGGCAGAACAAACGCCAGAGAGCAGAAGTAAACGTGTTAAAGAAAGAAAAAGATTCCGACCGTGTACTGGAAGGGGCTGTATTTGCCCTGTGCAATAAAGAAAATATTGTCAATGCAAAGGGCGATGTGATCTTGAAAGCGGATACGGTTATTGAGGAGCAGGCTACGGATAAGGAAGGAAAACTGACCTTTACGGCAGATCTGCCACTTGGCTATACCTACTATGTGAAAGAAACTTCTCCGGCACCGGGATTTGCGACAACAGACCAGGTACAGGAATTTACTTTTGAATATGGTGGGGCAGATAAGGAAACACTGTCTTATGTGTTTACTTTTGAAGATGAGCCGACAACCGTAGAGTTTACCAAAACATCCCTGACAGACGGAAAGGAGATTGAGGGAGCAAAACTGAAAGTTACAGATGAGAGTGGAAACACTGTGGATGAATGGACTTCTGGTAAAGAACCACATATCATCAAAGAACTGACCGCTGGCAAGAAGTACACCATGACAGAAACACTTCCTGCGGACGGTTATGTGACAGCAGAGAGCATCACTTTTACGGTGGAAGATACCGGTGAAGTACAGAAGGTGGAAATGAAGGATGATGTGACAAAAGTGCAGATTTCCAAGACCGATATTTCCGGTAAGGAGCTGCCAGGAGCGAAACTGACGATCCTTGATAAAGATGGAAAGACCGTAGAAAGCTGGACATCTGAGAAAAAACCACACTATATTGAGATGCTTCCAATCGGGGAATATATCCTCCGTGAAGAAACTGCACCGGATGGTTATCTGGTTGCAGAAGATGTGAAGTTTACGGTCAAAGATACTGGAGAAATCCAGAAGGTTGTGATGAAGGATGAGGCGAAACCAGAGGAAACTCCAACAGAGACACCGACGGAAACACCAGAAACCACACCAACACCGGAGACAAAAACCACAGAAGAAACAAAGAAATCGACTTCACCAAAGACAGGAGATAATACACCGATTCTGTTCTGGATTCTGCTTGCAGGGGCTGGAATGGCTGGTCTTGGTGGAACAGTGATTCTTCGCAAAAAGAAGAAATAAGAGATCATAAGATTTCTTAGTAATGGATGAGGGCATTTATGGACACAGGATTCATAGATGCCCTTTTATAAAATTTCAAAAGAATTAGGGAGAAAAGAAGATGACAAAAACAGTATTGATTGTTGCTGCAGCTGCAGTATTTCTGGTATATGGATTTGTCCTTTGGTGCTGTATCAAAGTGGGGGCGGAATCAGAAAAAGAATATATGAAACTGGCAGAAAAGAGAGGAAAGGAGCAGCAATGTGATAAATGAGGATAAGACAGCAGTGAGAGAAGAAAGGGCGTGGTGTGATTGCAGGATGAAGTGAATGAGAAAACAGTCTCACTTTGTATCCGCTGTGGCAAGGTCACTGCCAACTTGCTGAAAGCTACCATGGTAAAGGCTCTTGCAAAGATGGAGCAGGAGAAAAAACAGCAGGGACAGAAAACAAACCAGAAGCAGCCCCAGAAGGAAAAGGAGGATAAGACCTACAAGGGAAAACAGAGCCTTGATAAGCTGATGAAGCAGAATGTACAGCTGTCCAACATTGAGATCACAGATGGAAACATCAAGTCTTTTGAACGGGTAGCAAAGAAGTACAGCATTGATTTCAGCCTGAAAAAAGATGTGACTGCGGACCCGCCAAGATATTATGTGTTCTTTAAGGCAAGAGATGCTGATGTGATGACTGCCGCTTTTAAGGAATACACGGGCAAGTCTCTGAATAAGGACAAAAAACCATCTGTGAGGAAGAAGTTACAGCAGGCAATCACCAAATCGCTTGCAAAGCACAGGGAACTGGAGAAAACAAAAGGAAAGGAGAAGGAGCCGTCATTATGAGCAGATTACAGAAGTTGCTTGGTGTAGGAAAAGGATACCTGGAGAGATTACCGCCGGTGGATGTACATAAGCTGCTTCGGATTGTTCTGATGAATCTTCCATATATCGTGATCTTTTATGTGGGAAATAAGCTGGCATGGTTATATCAATACTGTGTAGGTGATTCCATGATAGAAAGACTGATGGTACTGATCTTAAATTTCCAGATGGCATTTAGCAGGATTCTCCCAAGTATGCATAAAAATGAATTGCTGGTTGGGATTACTGGAGCCGTGGCAGTGAAGCTCATGGTCTACATGAAAGGAAAAAATGCCAAAAAGTTCCGGCAGGGAGTGGAGTATGGTTCGGCAAGATGGGGGACGGCAAAAGACATTGCACCCTTTATCGACCCGGTATTTGAGAACAATATCCTGCTGACCATGACGGAACGGCTGACCATGAATGGCAGACCAAAGAATCCGAAATTTGCGAGGAACAAGAACGTGATCGTGATTGGCGGATCTGGCTCAGGAAAGACACGTTTTTATGTAAAACCCAACTTGATGCAGATGGGAAAATACATCAGTTATGTGGTCACGGACCCGAAAGGGACGATCATCATTGAGTGCGGAAAGATGCTGGTACGGCATGGATATAAAGTGAAAGTATTGAATACGATCAATTTTTCCAAGAGTATGCATTATAACCCCTTCCACTATATCCATTCGGAAAAGGATATTTTGAAACTGGTAAATACGATCATGGTGAACACGAAAGGGGAAGGCGAGAAGTCCAGTGAGGATTTCTGGACGAAAGCAGAGAGGCTTCTGTACTGTGCCCTGATCGGCTATATCTGGTATGAAGCACCGGAAGAAGAACAGAACTTTGCGACCCTGCTTGAGTTTATCAACGCTTCGGAAACAAGGGAAGATGATGAGACATTTAAAAATGCAGTAGATATGCTGTTTGAGGAACTGGAAAAGGAAGAACCGGAGCATTTTGCAGTGCGTCAGTATAAGAAATATAAGCTGGCGGCAGGAAAGACAGCAAAGAGTATTTTGATTTCCTGTGGTGCAAGGCTTGCACCGTTTGACATTGCAGAGCTTCGTGAGATCATGAGCTATGATGAGATGGAACTGGATATGGTAGGTGACCAGAGGACAGCACTGTTTATTATCATTTCTGATACGGATGATACCTTTAACTTTGTTGTGGCGATGATGTACAGCCAGTTATTCAACCTGTTATGTGACAGAGCGGACGATGTACATCATGGAAGATTGCCATATCATGTCAGAATCCTCTGTGACGAGTTCGCAAATATCGGTCAGATTCCAAAGTTTGACAAGCTGATTGCCACCATTCGTAGCAGGGAAATCTCTGCATCCATTATCCTCCAGTCGCAGTCCCAGTTAAAGACAATCTACAAAGATGCAGCTGAAACAATCTTAGGCAACTGCGACACGATGTTATTCCTTGGCGGTAAGGAAAGTTCGACCTTAAAGGAGATTTCCGAGACGCTGGGAAAAGAAACGATTGATTTATATAACACTTCGGACACCCGTGGACAGAGCCGTTCTTACGGGATGAACTATCAAAAAACAGGAAAGGAATTGATGAGCCGGGACGAACTTGCGGTCATGGATGGCAGCAAATGTATCTTGCAGCTTCGAGGTGTAAGACCATTTTTCAGTGACAAGTTCGATATTACCAAACACAAACGGTATAAGGAGCTGTCAGACTACGATAAGAAAAATGAGTTTGATGTGGAAGCGTATATGCGGCATCGGATGGAAGTGAAACTGACGAGGACACAGGAATTTGACATGTATGAGTTTTCGGAAGAGAGTCTGGCAGGAGAATTAAATACAGAAAACAAGGAAGCAGAGCATGTGAAAGATTCGGACACATAGCTCTTTTTTCTTTGCCATTATGGGAGGTGATGGATTTGAGAGATCATGAAAGGCCACCCGTAAGGGCAGAGCCGGAAAAGACTTCTTAAAGATAGAAACCAGAGAAATACAGAGATTTGAAAGGAGACAACGAATATGGCGTTTTTTAATCAGGCAATCAATATTTTGCAGACACTTGTGGTGGCGATTGGAGCCGGACTTGCAGTATGGGGTGTTATTAACCTGTTAGAAGGATATGGAAACGACAACCGTGCGACACGTTCGTAAGTGAAAAGCTTACGCACAAAGTCGAAGGGCAATTGTA
>NZ_JAAITI010000022.1 GCF_013304735.1 Blautia luti | reverse complement strand
AATGCAGTAGTGGGAGAAGCAAGAATCCCCCTGCTTTAGCTGTGGGGAGTGTCAATGAGTCGTAGGATTTCCTGTTCTACGGCTTTTTTTCTTGTCTCGAAGAGTTCTTTGCGGTTCTGGTAGGTGCTGCTTCCCTGGTTGCACCATTCAAAGAATTGTTTGATGTCTTTGATTTCCAGGCCGGAGGCTTTGAGGCATTCGATCATGCGGAGGGCTTCCAGTTCGTGGTCGTTGAATTTTCGGATGCCGGATTCGCGTTTGAGGTTGGGGAAGAGGCCTTCTTTGTCGTAGTAGCGTAGGGTGGAGACGGGGAGATGGAACATTTCGGATACTTGGCCGATGCACACTCCACGGCTGGCTATTCAGGTCAGCAGCATCATGAATGCGCCGGAGGAAGCTTTTGACAAAACAGTTGCTTATGTGCGGATCTGCGGCGGCGGTATGCTGGTGATCGTGACGTATAATCTGATCGGTTGTATTTTCAGGGGGATTGGAGATTCCAGAACGCCGTTATTTACAGTTGCCGTTGCATGTGTATTCAATATTGCAGGGGACCTGATCCTCTGTGCGGGATTTAAGATGGGAACGGCAGGAGCTGCTTTTGCAACTGTATTTGCACAGGTTATCAGTGTGATCGTTTCCTTTGGCGTTATCCGCAAAAAAGAGCTGCCTTTTGAAATGCATAAAACGGATATCGGGGTCCACGGCCGGACTCTCCGGAAAATGGTGGGGCTTGGAGCACCTATCGCATTGCAGGATCTCCTGGTAAGCATTTCCTTTCTGATCATCCTGGCTATTGTGAATTCCATGGGAGTAACGGCATCTGCAGGTGTTGGCGTTGCAGAAAAAGTCTGTGCGTTTATCATGCTGATCTCATCTGCGTTTATGCAGTCCATTTCTGCTTTTGTGGCGCAGAATTACGGAGCGGGACGCATGGACCGGGCAAAAAAAGCTCTGCATTATGGTGTGGCGGTTTCTTTTGCCATTGGTGTTGGAATGTTTTTCCTGTCATTTTTCCATGGAAATGTGCTGGCGGGAATTTTTTCCTCCGATGCAATGGTCATCGAGGCAGCGGCAGATTACCTGAAAGCTTATGCCATTGACTGTCTGTTTACGGCAATCTTTTTCTGCTATATCGGATTTTATAATGGAATCGGTATGACGAAGTTTGTAATGATCCAGGGAATCATAGGTGCTTTCTGTGTGAGAGTTCCGGTGTCATGGTTTATGAGCCGCAGAGCCGGTGCGACGCTGTTTGATATCGGGCTGGCAACACCGTTTTCTTCGATCCTGCAGCTGGTGCTGTGCCTGGGATGTATGTTGTATCTGAGAAAGAAAAAATGGGTATAGGATACCGTGTAAACGTTTTCAGGAATGTGGTCTGTCCGTCAGTAAAAAACTGTGCTAAAATGAGCAGAGAGTAAATTGTCAGAGAAAGATGTGGACGAAGCGACAGAATGCAGAAGTCTGACTGACAAATAAAACAAGAAAAAGAAACACAGATCATAAATATCAGGAGGAAATATCATGGAGAATATTTTTCACAGAGTAAGTATCCGTAAATATGAAGATAAACCCGTGGAGAAAGAGAAAATCCTTCAGATCCTGAAAGCCGGTATGCAGGCGCCAAGTGCATGTAATCAGCAGCCGTGGGAATTTTATGTTGTGACAGATAAGGAGAAGATCCAGGAGCTTTCCAAAGCAACTCCTTATTCCGGATGTGCAGGTGGTGCGCCGGTTGTGATCGTTCCGGTATATCGGAAAGAAGGTCTGGTTGTGCAGGATATGGCACAGATCGACATGTCTATCGCCCAGGAAAATATCTGGCTGGAAACGGATGCACTGGGACTTGGCGGTGTGTGGATCGGAATTGCGCCGATGCAGGATCGCATGGATCTGGTTCATGATATTCTGAAGCTTCCGGAGAATGTGGAAGTTTTTTCCCTCTTTGCCCTGGGATATCCGGCAGAGAGCAGGAAGCAGCAGGATCGTTTTGACGAGAGCAGGATCCATTTTGTAGAATAATGTATGCATCGGGCTGTGTCAGAATACAATGAAGAATGGCAGAACATATGGTTTTCTGGTACAGCAGGACAGATGTGATAGATAGTAGAACAGAATCGAGGACAGAAAAATGGAACATATAGCAAGAGACGAAGCATTTGCATTATTAAAAAAATACAACAAAGATCCTTTTCACATCCAGCATGCACTGACTGTGGAGGCAGTGATGAAATGGTATGCAAAAGAGCTGGGCTATGGCGATGACGCAGAATACTGGGGCATTGTAGGTCTGCTCCATGATATTGATTTTGAACTTTACCCGGAGGAACACTGCCTGAAAGCACCGGAGCTTCTCCGTGAGGCAGGTGTGGGAGAAGATATCATTCATGCGGTGGTTTCTCATGGATATGGAATTACTGTTGGCTGTGGAGCTACCATTGAGACTGCGCCGGAGCATGAGATGGAAAAAGTCCTTTTTGCAGCGGATGAGCTCACCGGTCTGATCTGGGCAGCGGCGCTGATGCGTCCGTCCAAGAGTACCAAGGATATGGAGCTGAAATCCCTGAAAAAGAAATATAAAAGCAAAGGTTTCGCGGCAGGCTGTTCCAGAGAAGTGATCCAGCGAGGCGCAGATCAGCTGGGCTGGGATCTTGCGAAGCTTCTTACCATGACACTTCAGGCTATGGCAGAAAGCGAAGATGAGATCCAAAAAGAGATGGATGCGGAAGAAGCCTGAATATAGTGAAAGACACCAATAAATCTTCTGATATTTTGTGCAGAATACATTTTGCAGAGCCGGGATTTTTGCGATAAAATATAAGTATAGGAACCGGAAAACTGCATTATGAAAGAGGTGAAGGGTATGAAGGAATACGAGATCATTATTGAAACTATTAATCCCTGTGGTGGTGATCGCCATTCTCAGCAAGAGATCGTTGAAGCAAAGATTGAGAGCCCGGAAGCTTATGTCAAAGAAAAAGGAAGATTTCCAATCATTGATAAGATTGAGAATCCCGACGGCGGGGTTGTGATCGTGACCGGTGATGGAAAAGGATACATGGTAAGATATACATTTTCTGAATAATGGGTAATGCGGCGTATGTGACGGAAAACGGATCATAAAGTGGAGTATGGATCTGTTTTACATATATGCCGCATTTTTATTGCTTTTTCGTGATCGGGCAAAAAAATCCTTGACCTAAAGCAAGGAGCTTGGAGTTGGTTTTAACACCCCATCCATTATCCGTTTTCCATTTGAAAAAATGGTGCGGGAGAATAAGAATGTAAATCTGGTGCGGCTGAACCTGGATGAGGCAGTGATACCGGAGAGCTTTGGTAAAAGGGGAATCGGGATCAACCGGGATCTTTGTGAGAGCTTGGATGATATCAGGAAGAATATGTAATAGGAGGGGAGAATCTTATGGAGCAGAAACAACGTCTCGATTATCTTGTAGAAAAATTTAAAGAGGATTCTGGAGAATACAGTGATCTTGCAGTACCGGATTCCGAGCCGGAGAAACGAAGGATCCTCCGGTCTTTAATGAATATCCGCATGCCCCGTCATCTGGATGCTGAGGTGCAGGAAGTACAGGATGCATTTCTTCAGGAAGATGCCCGGGAAAAAGGAATCGTGACTCTGGACCAGATTCCCACAGTAAAAGACAGCTGCAACAGCAGAGATGTTTTTGCAGAAAAAATCTCTATCTGGCAGGGAGACATTACCAGACTTCAGGTGGGAGCTATTGTCAATGCTGCAAACTCCCAGATGCTGGGGTGTTTTGTTCCATGCCATCGATGTATTGACAATGCGATACACTCTGCGGCCGGAGTAGAGCTTCGGGCGGAGTGCAGCCATCAGATGAACCAGAAGCGCATCCGATATGGGCGAAACTATGAAGAACCCACAGGCCAGGCTATGCTGACAAAAGGCTACAACCTGCCGGCGGATCATGTGATCCATACCGTTGGCCCCATTGTATATTATGAGGTCACAGATGCACTTCGCCAGGATCTTAAGAACTGCTACGAAAACGTTCTCAGATGCTGCATGGAACATCAGATCCGGAGCGTAGCGTTCTGCTGCATTTCCACAGGAGAGTTTCATTTTCCAAATAAAGAAGCCGCAGAGATAGCAGTGGATACAGTAAAAAGATTCCTGGAAAAACACGGAGATGCTTTTGACCGGGTGATCTTTAATGTGTTTAAGGATATGGATCTGGAATATTATATGCGACAGTTTTAATTGAATCAGATAAGTCCTTAGCGAAGATGCGAAAAGTAAGAAACAACGAATGCGAATGATTTTATCTGTCTGAATATGAAAGGAAGAAGTTTCTGCTTAAGCAGCTTCCGGTGCAGCATTATCCGCCAGCTGACTGCGGAACAGTGTTCGGAAGATCAGTCTCACAAGCGGTCCCACAAAGAAAATCTGCAGGCAGAAAGCAACCGGGAAACAAAGCACTGCCAGCTGCAGCCAGTTGGTAAACCAGTTTTGTACACCGTTATGCAGAAATGTTGCAAACAATGTAATAGTCGGAACAATGAGACATACAGTAAAAGACTGAATGGCAAGGATGATAAAAATCGGTTTATCCACGCCAGGAGTGACAATACGGAAAGCTAGTTTCTGAGCAGTTTTTGTGATCAGGAAAAAGATCAGGCAGAAAACAACCACATACTCAACCCACATCTCCCGGATCGCCATGGAAAACACTTGTGGTGTCAGACTGCCCATATTCAGGGAAATCGTGTAGCAGGTCATGGAAAACACCATAAAGAAAACCATGATCAGTGTAAAAATGATACTTTGAAATTTTGTTTTTGGCATGATGAGCCCTCCTTGTTTATTGAATGAAAGTATGAAATAGGATTTCAGCACAAAAAAAGACACCAAATATGCCCCGGCCATCAGACATCAGCCAAAGCGATATTTAGTGTCAGAAAAATCCATATTCAATTTGCACGAGGATTATTATAGCAGATTTTTTCAGGAAAAGTAAAGAGAAAAATTCTGCGAGAAATAGATGCCTTTTATTTTTGAAATTGAAATGTGCACAAAAAAACGCATGCAAATTTATAAAATATGTATAAATTATTTGTTGAAATTTTATAAAAAAAGGAGTAAAACATTAGATAAATAAAAAAGAGAAATGCATGGAACAGGACAGACCACAAAAAGCATGCCGGATTACAGAGAGCCGCAGGCTGATGAGAAGCGGCAGAAGGTATTTTGTGATATCACCTGGGAGCATCCCGCTGAATAGAAATCTTTAAGTAAGCCGGGACGTAGTCTTCACGTTACAGAAGAGGCTGTTTGAAGAGACAGCACTAAGTGGTTGTATTTAGTGATAAATATGATAATACAAAGTGGTACCACGGAACATTCCGCCTTTGTTATCCGAAAGGATAGCAGGGGCTTTTTTAATATATAAAATAAAAGTAAAAAACACAAAGGAAAGAGAGTTGATATTATGAACGGAATAACAATGATGATCATAGCCATTGTAGTTCTCGGAGGCGCATATCTTCTGTATGGCCGTTATCTCCAGAACAAATGGGGTATTGATCCAAAAGCAAAAACTCCTGCTTATGAGCTGGAGGACGGAGTTGATTATGTACCGGCCGATACAAATGTAGTATTTGGCCATCAGTTTGCATCCATAGCAGGTGCGGGCCCGATCAACGGACCTATCCAGGCCGCAATTTTCGGCTGGCTGCCGGTTCTGCTCTGGATCCTCATCGGTGGTGTGTTCTTCGGAGCTGTGCAGGATTTTGCATCCATGTACGCATCTGTAAAGAATAAAGGACGTACTATCGGATATATCATTGAAGAGTACATCGGAAAACTTGGAAAGAAATTATTCCTTTTATTCTGCTGGCTGTTCTGCATCCTGGTTGTAGCCGCATTTGCAGATGTAGTTGCAGGAACCTTTAACGGATTTGCCACAAATGATGCAGGAGCTGTTACAAAGGTAGCCGCAAACGGAGCTGTTGCAACAACTTCCATGCTGTTCATTCTGGAAGCTGTTGCACTTGGATTTTTCCTTAAATATACAAAGTTCAATAAATGGATCAACACTGCAGTAGCAATTATATTACTGGTAGCCGCAATTGTTCTGGGACTTAATTTCCCGATGTATGTAAGTCTTGGAACCTGGCATATCATCATTTTTGTATACATCCTGATCGCCAGTGTCGCTCCTGTATGGGCACTGCTTCAGCCACGTGATTATCTGAACAGCTATCTGCTCATTTTCATGATCGTCGGTGCGGTTATCGGTGTATTTGTTGCCAATCCTTCCTGTAACCTGAAGGCATTTACAAGCTTTAACGTAGACGGACAGTATATGTTCCCGATCCTGTTTGTAACCATCGCCTGCGGTGCTGTTTCCGGTTTCCATTCACTGGTATCCTCCGGTACTGCATCCAAGCAGATCAAAAATGAGAAAAATATGCTTCCTGTTTCCTTTGGAGCAATGCTGATGGAAAGTATGCTTGCCATCATCGCGCTGATCGCAGTTGCATCCTTTGCAGACGGCGAGGCAGCAGCACAGGGGCTTACAACACAGCCGCAGATTTTTGCAGGTGCTATCGCAAACTTCCTTTCTGTAGTTGGCCTTCCACATTCACTGGTATTTACCCTGATCAACCTTGCAGTATCTGCATTTGCACTGACCTCTCTTGACTCTGTAGCCAGAGTCGGACGTCTGTCATTCCAGGAATTTTTCCTTGATTCTGATACAGATGAGGAAAACATGAGCCCGTTCCTGAAGGTGGTGACAAATAAATATTTTGCAACAGTTATCACACTGGTACTTGCTTACATGCTTACAAAAGTAGGTTATGCGGAGATCTGGCCGCTGTTCGGTTCCGCAAACCAGCTGTTATCTGTACTCGCTCTTGTAGCCTGTGCAGTATTCTTAAAGAAAACAAAACGTCAGGGCTGCATGCTCTGGATCCCGATGGTATTCATGATGGCAGTTACCTTCACAGCACTTGGCATGACCATCACAAAGCTTTCAAAGGCACTGGTAACAACAGGGCTGGATCTTGGAAACACCTTACAGCTTGTATTTGCAGTATTACTGCTGATCCTTGGTGTACTGGTAGCGATTCAGGGTGTGAAGAAGTTGCTTGAGAAGACAGATGATAAAAAAGCAACAGCATAATATTATCGGATGAGATCACGGATATCTGTTTAGCTGAAGAGGCATGAGTCATATAAAAGACTCATGCTTTTTTGCATCCATGGAACCTTGAGATATCTAGTACATCGTTTTCGAAATAACTATACCACTCACTTGTCTGCGAATCCGATTGCACAGGTCTAAAAGCCTCAGCGTAGCCCGCTACGCCTGCGTTTTTATACCAGCACACTCGAATCCGCATCCTACGCGATTGGTATAGTTATTTACGAAACGATGTACTAGAGACGATTTATGACCCCATGCGCCTGCATTCATTGGGAGTCATTCCAAATTGCTTCTTAAAAGCAGTCTGAAAGTGACTTTGGCTGGAAAAGCATAAAAAGGTGCTGATCGTACTGATGGATTTGTTGGTATATTGCAGCAATTCCTTACCTTCCTCCAGTTTACAGCGCAAAATAAATGCGCTGACGGAAAAACCAAGAGTCTTTTTAAAATAAGAAGAGAAATAGGATTTGCTGAATCCTACATAGGCTGCAACATCACCTACCGTAAGATGCTGGTTTGTGTTTTGCTGAATGTAACGGATCGCTTTCTGAATGCATTCGTCTGTGGAGACGGGTGCTTTTGAATTTGCTACTTTTTCCGCAAAAGAATATCCGATTTTTGACAGAAGGTCATACAGTCTCTCAATGCTGTTCAGCCTCTCTGAGGACTGGATAAAATAATCGGAAAGCTTATAAGCGCTGTCATAATCCAGGCCACCCTCTATTGCAGCCCTGGTGCAGATGGTAGTGGTAATGATTATGTCATTCCTAAGCTGACGAAGCGCAGTAGAGCCGGTAATACCGAGATGATAATTGCTGTCACTGAATTCAATATTTTTAAATCCCCGATAGTTACCGGTCCGTACAAGTCGTAAGATCTGTTCTTCAATTGCATAAGTCTGATTATGCTGTTCGTTCTCCTTGGTCTGGTAGGTTTCCTCCAGTAAGGAAGCGTCTGTCAGCGATATCTGCATAGAAGCGTCCGACTCTGAAGCTGTCAGATGCTCAAGAGTCAGTAATTCTTCATGGATACAATAATTAAGGAACAGACATTTTTTTAATAAGGAATTCATGGAAAGACAGGGAATCTGGCGGAGAAAGCTGTTAAAGTCCGTACGATCATTATTCGGAACTGTGTAATCCCTGTATAATTGCTGCAGGTCAGATTCCGTGTACGGAATATTAGTCACAGGTCCAAAAATAAGAGCTCCGTTTTTCAGATGATCTATCTTTAATGAACAGAAAAAAATGCCATATTTCGTGGTGCAGTATGAAATTCTTTTTTCCTGATCCAGAAGTTCCGCTGTATATTTCTCCGGGGGATATGTGAGATTCGTCTGCTCCGGCATACAAAAGATACAGTTTCCACCTTCAAAAAGATACATCGGAATGTTGGAATCCAGATAATATATTTTAATAAAATCTATCAGATTATATGAATCCTTCATAACAACCCCCATATCATGCATTTATATACTCCATCGTAGTTAATTTTCGCATATAAGTCAATAAAAAAACACTCAATAAAAGTATAAAAATATAAAAAATAGTTTAAATATGAAATAAATATATGCTGCTTCAGGCTATTATAAAATCACGATAAAGATAAGACCGGACAGAACGAAATCATACATACAGCATCGTAATAAACGGAGGTAATAGCATGAAGAAAGAGAAAATCCAGGAACTGATCTCCCGGATGACATTGGAAGAAAAAGCAGGAATGTGTTCCGGAGCCGACTTCTGGCATCTTAAGGGGATCGAACGCCTTGGAATTCCCCAGGTGATGGTAACAGACGGACCTCACGGAATCAGAAAACAGGCAGAAGAAGCCGATCATCTTGGAATCAATGAGAGCGAGAAGGCAGTCTGCTTCCCGGCCGGCTGTGCAACTGCATCCAGCTTTGACCGAGATCTGATCCGCAGACAGGGAGAAATCCTTGGCCAGGAATGCCAGGCAATGAATGTCAGCACGATCCTGGGACCGGCAATGAACATCAAACGTTCCCCATTATGCGGAAGAAATTTCGAGTATTATTCAGAGGATCCATTTGTGTCTGCAGAAATGGCAGCTGCAATGATCGAAGGTGTGCAGAGTAAGCATGTGGGAACAAGCGTAAAACACTTTGCGGCAAACAATCAGGAAAAACGACGGATGACAAATTCCTCGGATATGGATGAGCGGACATTAAGAGAAATCTATCTGGCATCCTTTGAGGGGGCTGTGAAAAAATCAAAGCCATGGACTGTCATGAGCTCCTATAACCGCATCAATGGAAAATTTGTCGGAGACAGCAAGGAATACCTGACAGATATCCTCAGAGAGGAATGGGGATTTGACGGATATGTGGTTTCCGACTGGGGTGCGGTCAACGACAGGGTTTCTTCACTGTCAGCAGGACTGGATCTGGAGATGCCTCCGGGGGATTACGAAAATGACAGACTGATCGTAAAGGCTGTTCAGGAAGGTAAGCTTGATGAAAAGACTGTGGATCTGGCATGCGAGAGAATCCTGGATGTGATTTTCCGTTATACAGAGAACCGTGATGAAAACGCTGTATTCGAATATGAAAAGGATCACAAGGCAGCAGCCGATATCGCAGCGGAATGTATGGTACTCCTGAAAAATGATAACCATATCCTTCCTCTGAATGCAGAAAAAAAGATCGCTTTTATCGGAAAATATGCCAGAGAACCGAGATATCAGGGCGGCTGAAGCTCTCATATCAACAGCTGGAAGGTGGAATCCGCACTGGAAGCTGTAAAAACAATTCCGGAGCTTGCAAATGTAACCTTTGCAGAAGGCTATCAGGATGAAAAAGATGAGGTTGTAAAAGACCTTCAGGATGAAGCAGTCAGAACAGCGGCTGATGCTGACGTTGCAGTTCTGTTCCTGGGACTTCCGGACAACTTCGAATCAGAAGGCTATGACAGAAAGCATATGGAGCTTCCGAACTGCCAGAATGAACTTGTACAGAAGATCCTTGAAGTGCAGAAGCATGTGGTAGTTGTCCTTCACAACGGTTCTGCTGTACTTATGCCATGGAAGGATCAGGTAGAGGGTATCCTTGAGGCATATCTTGGAGGAGAGGCAGTTGGAAGAGCAACGGCAGAGATCCTCGCAGGCAAAAAAAATCCATGCGGACGCCTGGCTGAAACCTTCCCTCTTCGTCTGGAAGATACCCCTTGCTATCTGACTTACGGAAAAGGCTTTGACAATGCTGATTATCAGGAAGGTGTGTTTGTAGGCTATCGCTATTACACCTCCAGAAAAATGAAAACAGCATTCCCGTTTGGTTACGGATTATCCTACACAACCTTTGAATACAGTGATTTTCAGCTTGATAAAAAAGAAATGTCTGATAAAGATACTTTAGAAGTAAGCGTCAAGGTAAAGAATACCGGAAACCGTGCAGGTAAAACAGTAGTTCAGCTTTATGTAGAAGCACCTGAGACAGAAGTCATCCGTCCGGTCAGAGAACTGAAAGGATTCGAAAAGATTTTCCTGGAAGCAGGAGAAGAGAAGACAGTTACATTTACACTGGATGAGAGAGCATTCGCTTACTGGAATACATTGATCCATGACTGGTATGCAGAGGAAGGAACTTATAAAGTGATGATCGGTGAAAATGCAGATCAGATGTGCAAAGGTGAAGAGATCACAGTACATACTACGAAAGAACTTCCAAAGACCTATTCATTAAATACCTGTCTTGGAGAGCTGATGCGCGATCCGAAGGCACAGGCTGTGATGGGACCTTTCATGCAGGGAATGGCACAGAATGATGCAGCAAAAGATATGGCAGAAGCACAGGAGAATGATACATCAGGAGCTGTGAATCAGGAAATGATGGCAGCGATGATGGAAGGAATGCCCCTTCGTCAGCTGTTAAGCTTCGTTCCCGGAATTAAAAGAGAAATGCTGGAACAGATGGTTGATGCTTTAAACGCTTAAGGAGAGAAAGAATGGGAAGGACAAAGAAGGAACTTGGTCTGGATTCCATGGGAATCCAGAAGTCAATGAGATTAACGGATTATCTTGGAGATGGTATCGGACAGCTGCCGCTGAATATCATGAGCAGCCTTGTGGGACAGCTGACTTACTTTTATACCGAAAAGGTAGGCCTTGCAGCAGGAATGGTTGCCACCATGCTTCTGATCGCAAAGATCTTTGATGCATTTTCAGATCTTGCAATGGGAAAGATCATGGATGCAGGCAGATCACCAAAGGGAAAATGTCGTCCGTGGTTTTTAAGAATGGCAATCCCGGCACTTGTAGCTATTATTTTACTGTTTACTGTACCTAAAAATATAGGAAGTGGTTTTCAGACGGCCTATGTACTGATCACGAACGTACTGATCACAGCGATCGTATATACAGCAGTAGCGATCCCTTATGGTGCCCTGATGGCTATCCGTACGGAAAGCTTTGAAGAGCGTGGTAAAATGGGAATCTTCCGTACAGCATTCGGATACATTGCAGGAATGGTAATTGCCATCCTTCTTATCCCTATCACAAATATGCTTGGCGGAACACAGAGTGCATGGATCAAGGTAGCTGTGGTCTTTGGTCTCATCTCCATGCTTTCATTGATGATTCTTTATAAAGTATCAAAAGAAAACGTGCAGATCGTAGAAAAAAGTGAAGATGATGATGTACCGTTTGTGGAAGCTATCAAAATGCTTTTCAAAAACAAGTACTGGGTTATTATGCTTGTACTTCAGTTTCTGATAAATATTTCTTACAGCTTAACTACATCCGGTGGAACATACTATGCAAAATACATTCTTGGAAATGACAATATCGTAGCACTTCTGGGAGCAGTGGGACTGGTTCCTACATTCCTTGGATTTATTTTGACAGGTCCTCTGACTTCCAAGTTTGGAATGACAAAAACATGTAAGATTTCCTGTGTGCTTGGAGCAGCAGCCTGCCTGGTAAGAGTTTTTACACCGTACAGCATTGCAACCTGTATTGCAGGTGGAGTTGTAACTACCTTTGCCAACATCCCTATGATGTGTCTGTTTGGAGCAATGGTAAATAACTGTGTGGAATATAATGACTACAAATTCGGAAAACGCATCGTAGGTATGACAAACAGTGCCAACTCTTTCGGAATGAAGATCGGATCCGGTATCGGAGCATCTCTGATCGGATGGCTGTTGGCAGCTGCAGGATACAAAGCATCTCTGGCAACTCAGCCTGGCTCCGTTGATATGGCAATCTTTGCATTTTCCATCTATATCCCGCTTGCGATCTTTGTGATCATGTTTATCTGTCTTATGAAGAATGACCTTGAGAAGAGATATCCTGAGATCATGGCAGAACTGCAGAAAAGAGAAAAGGCAAACTAAATACTGAGACTAAAGGACGGGACTTACAATAAGGTTCTGTCCTTTTGTGGATTTATTAATTGGAGGAAATGAAATGAGATTATATGATTTAAGAACCGAATATCGGGTAAACCCTGTTGGATTAACTGCTGAAGCACCAAGATTCTCATGGAAAATGGAATCACAGGAGAAGGATACTTTACAGACTGCATATGAAATTCATGTAGCAGATGAAAATGGAAAGCTTGTATGGAACAGTGGAAAAAAAGTGTCAGATCAGTCTGTTCTGATCCCTTATGAAGGTGAAGCACTGGTCTCAGAAACGATGTATACTGTGCAGGTATCTGTTGCAGACAATCACGGAAATACAGAATCTGTTGAAGGTACGTTTGAGACAGGAATTTTTGACAATACAGAATTTAAAGCACAGATGATCACAGGTGATTTCCCGGAAGAGGAGACTGCCTGCCCGGTATTTGGAAAGACATTTGCACTGGATAAAAAGGTAAAGAAAGCCCGTCTGTATGCAACAGCACATGGCGTATATGAGGCGACCCTGAACGGACAGACTGTAGGAGACTACCGTATGGCACCGGGCTGGACAAGCTATCACAACCGTCTTCAGTATCAGATCTATGATGTGACAGAGCTGCTTGATACAGAAAACAAAATTGAAATCACAGTTGGAAACGGCTGGTATAAAGGAATCCTTGGCTTCTATTGTATGCCAGATCAGTATGGAACACAGGTGGGAGCATTTGCAGAGCTTCATGTGGAATATGAAGATGGAAGTAAGGATGTGATCGCTACCGATGAAACATGGTCTGTAAAGACCGGAGAGATCCGTTACAGCGAAATCTATATGGGAGAGACCATCGACACGGATGCACCGGAGATCACAGAAGGAAACGTTGTTGTCAAAGATTTTGACAAAGCTGTTCTGACTGCACAGGAAAATGAGCCTGTCCGCATCACAGAGAAGATTGCCGGCAAAGAGCTGATCGTGACACCAAAGGGTGAAAGACTGGTTGATTTCGGACAGATCATCACAGGTGTTGTTGAGCTGCATGTGAAAGGCGAGAAAGGTCAGAAGATCGTGATCCGTCATGCAGAGGTTCTGGATAAAGACGGAAACTTTTACCCGGAGACACTTCGCCAGGCAAAATCCATCGACACCTTTATCTGCAGCGGAGAAGAGCAGATCTTCCGTCCGCATTTCACATTCCATGGATTCCGCTATATCTGTGTGGAAGGACTGGAAGAATTTACGGCAGATCAATTTGTTGCCTGTGTGACACATTCGGATATGGAAAAAACAGGAGATTTTACCTGCTCTGATCAGAAGGTAAATCAGTTGCAGAGCAATATTACATGGAGCCAGAGAGATAACTTCCTTGATATCCCGACGGATTGCCCGCAGAGAGATGAGCGTCTTGGATGGACAGGAGATGCACAGGTATTTTCCTGGACAGCAGCATTTAATAGAAATACAGCATTATTCTACACAAAATGGATGCGTGATGTGGCAGCAGAATCTTCACTGGAAAAAGGAGTGCCCCATGTTGTGCCGGATATCCTGGGACAGTACAGTGCTTCTGCATGGAGTGATGTAGCAGTTATCGTTCCGTGGGTTGTCTATCAGATCTATGGCGATAAAGGTATCCTGGAAGAGAACTGGAAATGTATGCATGAATGGGTAGACTATATCAAAAACAACTGTGAAGAGAGCGGTCTCTGGCAGAGTGGTTTCCAGTATGGAGACTGGCTTGCTCTGGATAAAGAAGAGAGTGCAGACAGAACCGGAGCAACAGATAAGTATATGATCGCAAACGCATACTATCTGTATGTGACAGATCTTGTAAAGAAAACAGCGGAGGTGCTTGGTAAGTCAGAAGAAGCAAAAGAATATGCGGATCTGTACGAAAAAACCCTGGATGCATTCCAGAGAGAATATTATACAGAGACAGGCCGTATCGTAAGTGAGACACAGACAGGAGCGATCCTTTCCCTGTATTTTGATCTTGCAAGAGAAAAAGACAGAAAACGCATTTTAAATACGCTGCTTACGAATATTGCAAACCACAAAAATCATCTGGCTACAGGTTTTGTCGGCACACCATATATCTGCCATACACTTTCTGAAAACGGAGAGCACGAGATGGCGGCAACTCTCTTCATGAAGGAAGATTATCCATCATGGCTCTACGCAGTAAATATGGGAGCAACGACGATCTGGGAGCGCTGGAATTCCATCAAACCGGATGGAACCTTTGATGAATCCGGTATGAACTCCCTGAACCATTACGCATATGGTTCCATCGGAGACTGGATGTATCGCAAGGTTGCCGGTTTATCCCAGTTAGAGCCGGGATATAAGAAATTCCAGGTAAAACCCATGTTTGTGAAAGGCATTGAAGAGTGGGCTACAGAATTTGAATCCGTTTACGGAAAGATCGTGGCAAAGACATCCTGCAAAAATGGAAAGATCCATGTGCATGTAGAAGTACCGGCAAACACTACAGCTGTGATCGTACTTCCGGAGAAAGAAGAAATACTTGAAGTTGGTTCCGGTGTATATGATTACGAATATGCAACAGAGACATGTCTTGCAGTAGAGCGTTTCAGTATGGACAGCACCCTTGGTGAGATCGTGGCAGAACCGCTGGCAGTAGAACTGTTCAACCAGATGGCACCGGGAATGCTGGAGGGACCGATGATCCAGTTTGCTTATGGAATGACACTGGCAGAGCTGCTGGGGGCTGCACCGCAGGCGAAACCGCTTTATGAGGCAGTTGTGAATGCACTGAATCAGAAGGAAGCAGAAGCTGGTTCTTTAATTGAAAGCTATGCATATAATAAATAAAATGTATCAATGGAAATGAAAGCCTTATGCCAGACCAGAAATTAGAGAATCTTCTTAATCTTGCCATGAATGCCCTGCCACATGAGCGGGAGAAATCGGAAAATCTGAATGTGGGGTATGATCCCACCACCAGGCTGTGGGATGTGATCGTGAAGTACAGTGGCCCGGAAAGCGGACTTGGTGGTGAGAGGATTCAGGTGGTCCCGCTGCTTGGCAGCTATGCAGTAGTGACATTGCCGGAATCGGAAATTGCTGCATACTCAGGCAGAGAGCAGATCGAGTTTATAGAAAAGCCCAAGAGACTCTACTTTGAGACCTTTGAAGAGCGGGAAGCAAGCTGCATTTTGCCGGTGCAGAATGGAGTCGATGGCTTAACCGGCGAAGGGATTTTGGTGGGCATTGTGGATTCCGGAGTGGACTATTTCCATCCGGATTTCAGAAACGAGGATGGCAGTACCCGGATCCTGCGACTGTGGGATCAGAGTGTAGCTGGAAATCCACCGGAAAACTATGTATCAGGAACTGAATATACGAAGGAAGAAATTGATGAGGCGCTTGCACTCGGGGAAACCGAAGGCAGGCGCCTTGTTCCGTCTGGAGATTTCAGCGGACATGGAACAGCAGTTCTTGGAATAGCAGCAGGAAACGGGAGAGCATCGGATGGAGTGAATCGAGGCGTTGCGTATAGAAGTGATCTTCTGGTGGTAAAAATGGGAAATCCACGGGAAAATTCATTTCCGCGGACAACGGAGCTGATGGAGGGTATTGATTACCTGATACGGCAGGCAGTGAAGATGAGAAAACCGATGGTCATAAACATCAGCTTTGGGAATAATTATGGTTCACACAGAGGGGATTCCCTTCTGGAAAACTATATTGATACAGTTGCGGCCATGGGGCGGACTGTGATCGTTACAGGAACCGGAAATAACGGCAGCCAGCCCTGGCATGCAGGAGGAATCCTGCAGCAGGGGAAAACAGAAGAGATCCAGTTGGCGGTGGGAGCTTTTGAGCCCACATTAAATGTACAGTTATGGAAGGATTATGAAGATGAGATGGAAATTTATCTGGAAAGTCCGTCCGGAGAACGGATCGGTCCATTATATGAAAGGCTGGGTCCTCAGCGGCACCTGCTGGAAAATACAGAGCTTCTGATCTATTATGGAAAACCCGGTCCCTATCAGCTGTCCCAGGAAATCTACATAGATTTCATTCCTGTGGGTAATTATGTGGACAGCGGTGTCTGGAAAGTTCTTTTAAGTGGAAAACGTGTGCGCTCCGGACAGTATTTCCTCTGGCTGCCGGGTGGAAATGTACTGAATCGCGGAACTGGGTTTTATTCTCCGCGGGCTGTGGGAACTTTGACGATTCCTTCCACTGCCGGAAAAGTTATTTCTGTTGGAGCTTATGATTCCAGACAGAATGCCTACGCAGATTTTTCCGGAAGGGGAAGTCAGTTCCTGCCGATCCGGAAGCCTGACCTCGCAGCTCCCGGCGTATCCATCACCGCCCCGGTTCCCGGTGGAAGCTACGCCACTGTTACCGGAACCTCCTTTGCGGCACCCTTTGTCAGCGGAAGCGCAGCTCTGCTTATGGAGTGGGGAATCGTGAAAGGAAATGATCCGTTTCTTTACGGAGAAAAGGTAAAGGCATACCTGCGGAAAGGTGCACAGCGTGTGGGCGGGTATGAGGAATATCCGAATGTGGAGGTGGGATGGGGACGACTCTGTTTGGAAAGTAGTCTGCCAGATTAAAATATTGTATTTATAGAAAAATATGCTATGATATATACACCATGTGTGTATGTAGAGGCAGAATAAATATGGAAATAAAAGAATTACGCGAAAGCACAGGAATGAACAGAAAAGAATTTTGTGAGTACTTTGAAATTCCCTACAGAATTGTAACAGAATGGGAAAGGGGAACAAGAAAAATGCCAGGATTCTTATTCTAAAATGTGGACTGCGGGGAAATCGTGATGAAGAAAAAATTAATTAAGCCATTTGCAATACTGCTGGCTGTCTTTCTGGGATCACTGGAGGTGGGATGGCGTTTTTTTAATATGGTGGTCTGCTGCAAAAGAGGAGAGCACAAAAAGGAAAGAAAGAAATGGTTTGAACTGTCTCATATCAGGGAAAATCATCCCAGGAATGGTTATGCAAGAGAATATAATGAGAGTAAGGCCTGGTGCCTTGAACAGAAGATGCAGAACTGTTATATCAAAAGCATTGACGGATTAAAACTGCATGCATTATACCTGCCGACAGAATATGCAAAACGGATTGTCATATTAAGCCATGGATATCGTGGCAGCCGTTTTGGCACATTGTCATTCATGGCAAAATATCTGCATGAACATCAGTGTGATGTCCTGTTTATAGAACATCGCTGCTGCGGCGACAGCGAGGGAAAATATATTACTTTTGGAGCAAAAGAACAATGGGATGTGCAGCAATGGGCAGTCTATGTATCTGAACGAAACAAAGAGAAGCTTCCAATTTATCTGTATGGACAGTCCATGGGGGCGGCTGCTGTACTGATGGCAGCAGGACATACACTCCCGGCGGAGGTAAAAGGCCTGATCGCGGACTGTGGTTTTCAGTCTATGGAAGGACAGATGCGTGATATGGCAGCTAACTGGTTCCATTTGCATCATATTCCACTGCTTCTGATGGAACTGGACTGGTTCTGTTCTCTTCTGGCAGGATTTCATATGAAAGATGCAGATACTGCCGAAGCTATGAAAAAAAATACAAGACCGGTTCTCTTTTTCCATGGAGAAAAGGACACCTATGTGTATCCGAATAACTCTTTTCAGAATTATATGCTCTGCAGGGCAGAGAAGGAACTGGTGATCATACCGGGAGCACGGCATCTGTGCAGTGCCTATGTGGATCCGGAACTGTATCAGCGCAAGATGATGGAATTCTTTGAGAAATACGATTAAACGGACATAAAAAATCCTGACCGGGATTTATCAGACATAGTACATAGCAGAAATACACCTTTGAACTGTTATGTTAAATGTATGATAAGTCCCGGTCATTTTTTTGTAAAGTGTTCATTAAGTCCTGGGGGTACTGGTATTTCCTGAGAAGATATGATATTTTTTCACCTGAAGCATATATACAATGTTTTCTGTCTCGGATAAAGAAGAAAAACGGGACAATGGAGGTTATCTATTATATGAGAAATTATTATCCTTTGACGGCAGCTCAGAAGATGCATCATAACTGGATCATGGATTATGGTACACAGCAGGTATCCGGTGTAAGTGTTGTGGCTTCTGTACAGGCAGAACTGGATTTTGGATTATTAAAAAAATGTATTCAGATGGAAACAGAGCGTTCAGGCTGTACCAGAGTCCGTTTTACAAAGCCGGATAAAGATGGAAATGTAAAACAGTATATAGAGAAGCAGGATTCGCGAGATATTGAGCTGAAGGATCTGTCGGGAATGGAAAGTCTGGCAAAGGCAGATGAGCTGATGCAGCAGTGGGCTTATGAAACATTTGACGGAGATAATATCCCGATGTGTGAATTTATTATGTTGAAGCTTCCGGAAGGATACAATGGTTTCTTTTTACATATGGATCACAGACTGATCGATTCCTGTGGGCTTGTAGTTATGATTGAAGACCTGTTCCAATTATATACGCATTACAGATATGGAACAGCCTGCCCACAGGAACTGGTTGATTTTGAGACGGTCCTGAAAAAAGATCTTGCAAAAGCGGGCAATGAAAAGCGTTTTGCAAAAGACAAAAAATTCTGGGATGACCAGCTGGATGCACTGGGTGAGCCGTTATATTCTGATATACAGGGACCGTCTGTACTGGAGGGAGCAAGAAAACGTCATGGAGATCCAAAGCTTCGTGCTTCTGATATTGAAATGAACGAGCTGTTTGTTGCAGTAAAGGATTATCATCTGGAACCGTATGCGACACAGAACCTGATGGATTTCTGTATGAATCATCAACTTTCCATGACGAATCTGCTTCTGCTTGGTATTCGTACTTATCTGTCAAAAGTAAATAACGGACAGGAAGATATTACGATCCAGAATTTTATATCCAGACGTTCTACCCATGACGAATGGACTTCAGGGGGAAGCAGAACCATTATGTTTCCGTGCAGAACAGTGATCTCACCGGAGACAGATTTTCTTTCGGCAGCTTATGAAATCCAGAATATGCAGAATCGAATTTATATGCACAGCAATTACGATCCGACACTTATCGTGGATGAGATGAGAAAGAGATACCATACACCGGAGCATACCAGCTATGAAAGCTGCTATCTGACCTATCAGCCAATGCCGGTGAAGGTGGAGAATGAAATGCTTGGGACTGTTCGTCAGCATGCCAAATGGTTTGCAAATGGTGCCGCAACCAAAAAAATGTATCTGACCGTATCTCATACTGAGGATGGCGGCATGAACTTCTCCTATCATTATCAGACTGCTCATCTGGAAGAGCATGACATGGAACTGCTTTATTATTATATGATGCGTATTCTTTTTAAGGGGATCGCAGAGCCGGATATGAGCATCGGAGAGATTATGGAACAGGTATAGAAATCAAAAATACGAGGAGGAAATGGAATGAATCAGGAAATGGAATTTAAAAATATTGTAGCGCAGTACAGCAAAGTGAAACCGGAGGAGATGACGGGGAAAATGAGATTCCGTGAGGATCTGGGATTCACTTCTCTGGATTTCATGTCTTTTCTGGGAGAGCTTGAGGATACCTTTGACATTGAACTTGAGGAAACCGAAGTGACCCAAATTACAACTCTTGAAGAGGCGCTTAAGCTTCTGGAGGAGCTTCAGTAAGAATGAAGCTGTTGTCCGCAGAAAAGTGAAGGAGGAGAAAAACATGCTGATCAAGGATATATTAGAAGAAAGTGTACAGAAATTTGGCGAAGTCAAAGCAGTAAAATGGCTTAACAGGAAAGAAGTTCTGGAGAGAAGTTACAGCGAAATATTGAGAAACGTGATTTCCACCAGAAAAGGACTTCTTGCAGAAGACTTTGCAGGAAAGCATATTGCATTGATCGGAACCAGTTCTGTAGAATGGATCGAAAGTTATCTGGGAATTATTACAGGATGTATTACAGCGGTGCCGCTGGACGCAGCACTCCCATGTGAAGAACTGATCGATCTGATAAACCGATCCGATTCTGAAGCACTCTTCTTAAGTCCGAAACACAGACCTTATCTGGAAGCGTTCCTTGCAAACTGTCCGAAACTCCAGAAAGTATGGATGCTTCAGGAAGAGGTGGAGGATGTACCTTCAGGCGTGTACAGTATCAATGAGCTGAGAAACACAGGAATTAACGCATCAGCAGATGCTTCCTGCCAGTCAGCAGAAGATATTGCGACGATTATCTTTACGTCCGGAACGACAGGAAAGAGCAAAGGGGTTATGCTGACACAGAATAATCTGGCATCTAATGTTGAGGCAGTTAAGATTTCAGCAGAACCCGGAACTGCCATGCTCAGTGTACTTCCAATCCATCATGCATTCTGTCTTGTCATGGACTGGCTGAAAGGTTTTTCTCAGGGAGCAACTATCTGTATTAATGACTCTCTGCTTCATATGGTCAGAAATATGAGCATTTTTAAACCCGATATCATGCTCATGGTTCCGATGATGATTGAAACAATTTATAAGAGACTGGCAGCAGCTGATCCACAAATCCCGAAGGCAGTTCTTGCAGAAAAAGTTTTCGGTGGAAAACTGCAGACGATTTTTACCGGTGGCGCACATCTGGATCCGTACTATATTGATCGTTTTGCAGAGTATGGTGTTCAGATTCTGGAAGGATATGGCATGTCGGAATGTTCTCCTGTTATCAGTAATAATACGCCGGAAAATCATAAGCCGGGTTCTATTGGAAGACCACTTGAGAATGTGGAGATAAGATTTGAAAATGGTGAGATTCTGGTAAAAGGCACAAGTGTTATGAAAGGGTATTATCAGATGCCGGACGAGACAGCTGAAACACTGAAAGATGGCTGGCTGCATACTGGCGACAAGGGTTATATGGATGAAGATGGATATCTCTTTATTAATGGCCGGGTGAAAAATCTGATCATTCTATCCAATGGAGAAAATGTATCTCCGGAAGAAATCGAGAACAAGCTTGCACTGAATCCGCTTGTGGGTGAAGTTATTGTAACAGGTGAGGACAATGGTCTTACAGCCCGAATTTATCCGGAACAGGCAGTTGTGGAGGCAAAGGCACTGGATACGGAGATGATTCGTTCACAGCTTCAGGAATTTCTGGATGAATACAATAAAAATCAGCCGACCTACCGTCGTATTACAGGTCTGGTGATCCGGAAAAATCCGTTTATACGCAGCACGACAAAGAAAATCAGGAGACAGGATGTCCTGATCGATGAGCCACAGGCATAATAAAAACCCGTTTGAGTGAATTGCTCAGACGGGTTTTGCTATGCTGTTTATATGCAGGACACTCAGGATAAAAGAGGCAGCATGCCAGACAGGAAAATCTGAGTCAGAATTCCTGCAATTACTTCTGGTGCAAGATCAAAATTATCCCTTGTCCATTTGTGAAGGACACCGATCGTACTGCCGATCGCACAGGTGATCACGTAAGATATTTCCTCTTTTGTATGTCTGCCGGGTCTGGCACTGGAGGTAGTAGCGGTGACATAGTGATGAAGCATAGTCAGCATTTTTTCGAATAGATCATTCCCGTGAGGTGTACTCAGAAGACTGGAAAGAAAAGGATTTTCCATTGTATAGCGGCAGATCGTCAAAAAATAGGACTGACAGATATCGCGGTCATTTTCAGGATGAAATTTTTCCATTATGGAGAAAACATCATGGATCGTCTTTTCTTCAACAGCAGATACAAGAGAGGGGATGTCCTGATAATGATTATAAAAAGTGCTTCTCGCGATACCAGCTGTTTTTGTGATATCGGATACAGTGATCTGGTCAGGAGTTTTTTTCTTTATTAGTTTAAAAAAAGCGCCCAGGATGGCTTCATCTGCCACAGAATATCTTTCGTCAGGAACTGGATTTTGCATAGTCGCTTCCCTCCCATAGCTTATCAGCATTCTTGAATAAAGTATAACACAAATCCATTTCTTTATATAGTAAAGAAAAAGCGGAATGTGAAAAGCGATTGGAGCAAATAAAAACTCAGAACCTTCAGGGGTATGAAGAATATCGAAATGGGGAAATTACTCGAGATCAGTTCGCTTCAACCAAAACTCAACTGGAAAAAGAGAAACTAAATTTACAGAAACGTATTCAAGAAGTTGAAAATCTAATCGGTGATGAGAAAGAAATATTGTTGAAGAAAAACATACCGGTTGATCAGATGATTGAATTTATGGGATTTGAAAAGTTGACACCGGAAGTGCTTCAAAAATATGTAAAAGCCATTTATATGCATGATGATGGAAGGATAGAGATGTGTTGGAAAGAATTGAAATAATAGATTTTGTAGTCTTTATACAACATCCACTATATGAAAGTCTATAGCATTTATATAACGTCCACCCCTGTATTTTTGTAACCTTAATGAAACGTCCTCTGTATGAAAACAACGGTTTTATGGGAAAAAAACGCAAAAAAAATAGTAAAAACTTTGTGGTTTTTACTTGACATCCTCGGGACGGTTGTGTCTGGCAGAGAGTATCCCATACGGCATATCCTGAATATATAGAAACGGACAGGATTTTCAGATACGAGCCTTGTGATCCTGACATTGAATATGAAGATGAATCCAGTTACTGTCAGAGATGCTAGTGCAAATATTGAAGCATTCACGCATAATGTAGATAAACAAAAACACAACTATAAAAAGAAGGAGGATTGGGTATGGGATTATTTGATAAGAAGGTCTGTGATATCTGCGGAGAGAAAATAGGTTTATTAGGCAACAGAAAACTGGATGACGGAAATCTGTGTAAGGATTGTGCAAAAAAATTGTCACCATGGTTTGAAGACCGGCGGCACAGTACGGTAGAGGATATAAAACGTCAACTGGAATATCGTGAAAAAAACAAAAAAGCCGTAATGGATTTTTGTATAACCCGTCAGATCAATACCAGAAATTATAATGTTTTTATTGATGATAATAAGGGGAATTTTACTGTTGCACGGAAGCTGGATGTCAATGAAAATCCGGACATAGTTCCTTTATCCGCTGTTGTGCAGTGTAGAGTTGATGTGGAACGACAGCAGAACGAGGAAACATATACAACAAAGGATGGAGAAACCGTAAGCTATCAGCCACCGGTATATAAGTATGAATTTGATTATACTATGCGTATTAAAGTAAAAACTCCATGGTTTGATGATATGGATTTTCGTCTGAATACTTTTTCCATAAGCAGCGATAACAGAAGCGAATTGATGGAAGTGGAGCAGACAGGTCATCAGATCATAGCCGCTCTGACACCAAATGCGGCTGGAATGCAGCAGCCCGGGATGCAGATGAATAACGGAATGCAGCAGCCTGGGATGCAGATGAACAGCAGAATGCAGCAATCTGGAATGCAGATGAATAACGGAATGCAGCAGTCCGGGATGTACATGAACAATGGAATGCAGCAGCCTGGGATGAATATGGACAACGGAATGCAGCAGCCCGGCGGTTTGTGGAAATGTCAGTGCGGTGCAGAGAATACCGGAAGGTTCTGCGAATACTGTGGCCAGCCAAGACCATTTTGAGTGATGATAGACAGAGTGGACAGAATTGTTCACTCTGTTTGTGATAACAGGGATTGAGAATGGAGGGTTTCTCTGAAAACTATATAATAAAATATAGCTTTATAGTATACTTATCACAGAGGTGTATCAATGAGAGAGGAATTTTCATGACATACAATAAAAAAAGGGCACTGTCGTATGGAGGAATCCTGATAAGTGTATTTCTGGCGTATTTCTGCAGGCTGGGAAGACCGGAAAATGTTTTTATGAGAAATCTCGCAGATCAGTGTCGTAACTGTATTTATCTGGGAATGTATTGTGCCTGGGTGATTTATCTGGAAAAGCATGTAGTGCATAGAAAAACGCGCAGATGTCTGACTGCAATTGGCTGTCTGATGGTCTTCTGGTTTTTTGTACGGACAGTAAAATTTCATATTTTTCATGATCCGCTTGGAGAACATATCTGCTGGTATCTGTATTATATTCCGATGATCCTGATCCCGGTCCTTGGACTGGCAGCAGCGATGTTTCTAGGGGAAAAGGATGGAGAGAAAACAGTCAGAAAAATTATTGCCTTGCTTGCTTTTGCGGTGGTTTTGATCATCAGTGTTTTTACAAATGATCTGCATCAGCTGGTGTTTCGGTTTTCCGGGCGACCGCCGCTTTCAGATAGAGATTACAGCTATGGTATTCTTTTTATAGTGATCCAGGGATGGATCATATTTTGCCTGATATGGATGGAAATTATGCTGATCAGAAAAAGCAGGATTCCGGGAAGAAAGCAATTTTGGCTGCCGGTTATTCCGGGAATATTGTTTCTGGGATGGAATATCGGGAATTTACTCCGTTTGCCTCTGATCAAAACAATTGCCGGAGATATGACAGCGGTATGCTGTCTTTTGATGGCGGCAATTTACCAGGGATGTATATTATGCGGCCTGATACAGACGAACAATCGATATTTTGAATTATTCCAGACCTCCGGAGGACTGGATGCAGAGATTACGGATGATTCCTTTCAGCGATATTATCATTCCGGTGATTTTCCTGAGCTGTCACCGGAACTGCGTAAAATTGTAATAAACAGATCAGCTGTACAGGAACAGGGAATCCGGATCAACCATATTCCTATAAGAGGAGGACATTTGTTCTGGTCAGAAGATATTTCGGTGCTTCTGGATCAGTATCAGGATATCCGGGAACAGCAGGAGGAGCTGACTGCCAGAAATCGTCTGCTGCAGAAAACCTATCAGAAAGAAGCTGAGCGGAGAAAAACAGAAGAACAGAACCGACTGCTGAACATGATACAGAATCAGACAGCCGGGCAGCTGGAATTGCTGTCACAGCTGATGGATGAGCTGGAAAGAACGGAGTCAAGGGAACAGGAACACTATGACCGGATCCTGGGAAAAATCGTGGTTGTTGGTACATATTTAAAAAGAAGAAAAAATCTGGTATTGACACAATATGCATCAGACGGAAATCTGCTTACAATGGAGGATCTCAGACAGAGTCTTGCGGAATCCTGTGACAGCTTAAAATTATGTAAGATCCGGGCGGCTTATTATGTCGAAAATGGTGAAGTGCAGCTGAATGCAGATGATATACTAAAATGCTATGATACCTTTGAATGGCTTGTGGAACGATTGTTTGATACAATGCAGTCTGTTTTTTACCGTGTGTCGCAGATCGATGATGCTTTGCGGATCTCGGTTCATATTGTAGCAGAAGCAGATCTTCGGGGATTAATGTCAGAAAGACCGGAATTAAATGTGCAGCAGGAAGATGAAAACGAATGGTTTATCGGATGTATCGTATTCAGAAAGAGAGGCGGAAGATGACTGATTTTGCGGAATGCAGTATGGCAATGCAGGATTTTTTGATGATCCTTCTTGAAATCTGCCTGATTCTGGAATTGATCCTTCTGTTGATCAGGATAACCTGTTTTTACGGGAAAAAGAAAATTATAACAGCAGTGACTGTTTTTGCAGTTTCTTTTATGCTTATGGGGTTCCTGATGAACGATCACAGATATTGCCAGGGGGAAAGCGCATATCAGTTAATGCTCCGGATGTGTCCGGTCAGTGTTTTGATGGCAGCGATGGTGGTATTGTTGCTTTATCTTTGCTGGGCAATCTGGAGAGAGAGACGCAGATATCATCATTCTCTGTCTTACTGGTCTGTGAATGAAGCTGTTGATGATGTTCCTTGTGGGGTGTGTTTTTCGGATCCTCTTGGAAGGATCGTTTTATGCAACACCAAGATGCATGAACTGAGCAGGATAATGACAGGCTCATATCTGCAGGATTATGAGGCATTGCGGAAAGTAATAAATGGAGGATCCGAAGCAGAGGGACTTCGCAGATTAAACAGTGACAGTAATGTATTTTATTTTCCGGATGATTCCGTCTGGATGTTTCAGGAATATCGTCTGCAGGAGCCGGATTGTGCAGGATATCTGCAGACAGTGGCAGTTAATGTATCAGAAATTTATTACAATGGTGAAAAGATCAGAGCAAATAATGAAAAGCTGGAAATCCTGAATCATAAGCTGGAGGAAATGTATGAAAAAATCGGAGATAAAATAAGAGAGCAGGAGACACTTGCCATGAAAATGCAGGTTCATGACAATTTTGGCCGAAGCCTTCTGTCAATACGCAGGATATTGGAAAGAAAAGAAAATCAGGATAAAATGGATGAACAGCTATCTGCACTAAAGCATCTGGTCTATATTCTTACAGATTCTTCTGTTGAGAATATGGAAGAATTATGCGCGGATACGATCAGGCATGCAGAAGAACTTGGAATTTATGTTCAGATCAGCGGAAATTTCCCTCAGCATCCCTCCTACAGGCTACTGACAGACAGAGCGATCCGTGAATGTGTGACAAATTGTGCCAGACATGCCCATGGAAGTACAGTTCTGGTGAAGATAGAAAAAGGTGCAAATGAATACAGCATCCGGATAACGAATGATGGAGATGCACCTGAAAAAAATGCAGAAGAAGGTGGTGGTCTGTCTGCACTGAGAAAAGCTGCGGAGTCAGAGAAATGTATTATGCAGGTTTCTTTTTCACCGGAGTTTTGTCTGGTGTTAAAAATGCCGCTGTCAGAAAGGATGGGAGTCTATGGTACGGATACTGATAGTAGAAGATCAGAGGATCATGCAGAAGTATTTTGAAAGTATTATTATGCGGGAACCGGAATTCCGACATGTTCAGACAGTTTCGGATGCCTGTGAAGCTGTAAAGATCTGCTCTTACTCGGCAATTGATCTTGTGCTTATGGATGTGCAGACATTTCATAATCATGATGGGCTGAGTGCCGGAAAGATCATCAGGGAAAAATATCCATATACAAAGGTATTGGTCGTTACTTCGCTGATCGATCCCAGGGTGCTGGAAAGGGCAAAGAGCGGATGCGCAGACAGTCTCTGGTATAAGGATCACGGGGAAGAGGAAATACGGAGTGTGATCTACAGAACGTTAAATGGGGAGCATGTATTTCCGGATGTGGCACCGGAGGTGGAACTTAACTGGATCACAAGCGGTGATATCAGTCCCAGACAGCTGGAGATGCTGCGCCTGTACATTCACGGGATGTCATATTCCGAGATCGCAAGGAAAATGGACTGCTCTGCTTCAGGGGTAAGATGGAATTTTCAGGAAATGATCGCCAAGGCGGGATACAGCTGTAAAGAGGATCTGATAGCAGCTGCACTGGAAAGTAAACTGATCGTAACCACACTGAAATAGAAGATCCACAGAATGCAGAAACATATTCAGATAGAGGAAATTTGGCGTGAGCTGACGGAGCATTCATAAATACATCATAAAATTTTGAATAATAGAAGAAAGAGGAAACAGACATGAGTGATTTTTTGACAGAAAAAAATAAAAAAACAGGAATACTGGGGAAACTGAAATGGGTTCTTTGTGGCTTTTTTATACTTTTTTCCCTGGGAGCTATTGGCGCATCGGAGAAGTATATCCGTGAAGGGCGCTGGGGAATGGCAGCAACAGAGATCATACTTGGATTGCTGTTTCTGTATCCGACCTTCCGGGAGATACAAAAAACATTAAAGAAGAAAAAAGCCGGAGAAATCGCCTGCTGGTTTGAATCCTATGCTCAGAATACCGTCTCATTTGAAAAGCTTGAGCAGGAACTGGGAAAAGGTGCAGTGAAAAAGCTGGAAAAATTTATTGCCGGGGGATATATCCGGAATATCCAGATAGACAGAGAAGGAAATTATATTATGATCACTGCACCGAACAGACGCGTAAATGAGAAGATCTATATTACAGTTACCTGCCCCAGCTGCGGTGCAAAGAATCAGGTAATAAAAGGTCGTCTGAGCACCTGTGAATATTGCGGACAGCGTCTTACTCCATGATAAAAGACACCTTTCGGATCTGTCCTGTTAAAGGTAAGATCCTTGTGCAATATGCTCAATGCATAAAAAGGATATTTTATAAACAAAATTATATAAGTTGCATATAACTAACGCATGTAACATAACAGAAATTGTACAAATATCCGTACACCCATAAATTTTTGGAATGAAATCATAGAATAATTTTATAAAAATAGCCAATAAAACTGGATAATATGTTCAAATTATGGTACATTTATTGTAGCGGTCAGAGGAAATACTGCGGCCTTTTTGTGGTTGGGATTTCCGGAGGGCTGAACAAATAACGTAGAACTTATTTATTTGGTTTTATTGTTTCTTTCCTGGGAGTGCAGAGAAGGAGGGAACGGATAAGAGCAGATAATCATAAGGATATAATCTTTATAAGGAAGGTGAGCAATTGGAAAACTATACTAAGTACAAGCTGAAAAGCAGTGATGAGCTTGCATCAGTGCTGAACGGCAGGGACAATCTGTTCGTAATCGCCTGTAACAAGTGTTTCAAGGAATTTGAGACCGTTGACGAACCGGATTGCGAAGAATTCCTGAAATTTGCTGCGGAGCAGGGAAAAACCGTCACAGGCAGTGCGAAATTCGATTTTCTGTGCAACAAGATGCACACAGAAAGAAAATTACAGGATCTGCTGCCGGAAGGTACAGAGAATGTAGTTGTGATCTCCTGTGGTCTTGGTATCCAGACTGTTGCAGATCTGGCCGGTAAGCCGGTGATCGCAGCAAGTAATACCCTTAACTACAGAGGTCATCACGGCATGGCACTTACCAAAAAGAGCTGTGATGCATGTGCACAGTGCTATCTGAACATTACCGGAGGTGTCTGTCCTATCGTCGACTGTTCCAAGAGTCTTGTGAACGGACAGTGCGGCGGAGCGAAGAACGGTAAATGTGAAGTAGATCCAAACAAGGACTGCGCATGGGAAAAGATCTACCAGAGACTGGCAAAACAGGGCCGTCTGGAAGAGTTCCTGAACCAGCCGGTACAGGTACGTGATTACTCCAAGGTTAACTTCAAGGTGATCAACGATTACGTGAAGTCTATCAGAGAGGACAGACTGAACGGATACTATGGCGGCGTTCATCCGTCAGAGCATAAGGAATTCAGCGAGCATATCGCACTGAAGAAATTCCCGGATCCGAAGACTGTAGTGATCTCCATGTCCCAGCATCTTGGTGCACCTGCCAATCCGATCGTAGAGGTAGGCGACACTGTAAAAGTCGGACAGAAGATCGGCGAAGCTGCCGGATTTATCAGTGCACCGGTACACTCCAGCGTAAGCGGAACCGTAGTTGCCGTTGAGCCACGTATGCATGGCACAAGAGGCAGTGAAGTCATGGCTGTTGTCATTGAATCGGATGGAAAAAATACTCTGCACGAATCCGTACAGCCACATGGTGACCTGGATAATCTGACTCCGGATGAGATCATTGAGATTGTAAAAGAAGCAGGAATCGTTGGTATGGGTGGTGCAGGCTTCCCAACCTGTGTCAAACTGAAACCAGCCAAACCAGTTGATACTATTCTCCTCAATGGATGCGAATGCGAGCCATATTTAACAGCAGACCACAAGGTTCTCCTTGAGTTTGCAGATGACATTATTTTTGGTCTGAAAGCGATCCTGAAGACAACAGGTGCCGAGAAGGGTATCATTGTCATTGAGGATAACAAGCAGGATGCCATCGAATTAATGCAGGAAAAAGTTGCCGATATCGGAAACATGGAAGTATTTGTCGCAAGAACCAAATACCCGCAGGGTGCTGAGAAAACTCTCATCAAGCGCGTTATGGGCAGAAAGGTTCCAAGCGGCGGTCTTCCGGCAGATGTTGGCGTTATCGTAGATAATATCAGTACCGTAAAAGCAATCTCCGATGCGATCCAGAAGGGTATGCCGCTGATCGAGCGTGTTGCAACCGTAACAGGCGAGAAGATCAAGAATCCTGGCAACTTTATCATCAAGATCGGTACCAGCGTAAAAGAGCTGATCGATTACTGCGGTGGATTTACAGATGACGATGTTCTGGTCAAGATGGGCGGACCTATGATGGGATTCCCTCTGAATACTCTGGAAGTACCTATGATGAAGGGCTCCAACGGTATCATCGCCATTGATACAGACGAGACCAAAGAGCAGCCATGTATCAAGTGCGGACGCTGCGTGGACGTATGTCCGATGGAACTTTCTCCTCTGTATTTCGTAAAATATGCGAAAGAAGAGAACTGGCAGGGCATGAAAGACATGAGCATTATGGACTGTGTTGAGTGCAGATGCTGTCAGTATATCTGTTCTTCCAAGATTCCGATCATTAACAGCATCAAAGCCGGAAAAAATGCAGTAAGGGGGATGAAGTGATATGTTGATTACCCAGTTAAAAGCAAAAGAAACTATCGTATCACTGGCAGCCGGAAAGAAAGTTTTTATCATCAACTGCCATGGATGCAAGGAAGTTCGTTTTCCGGAAAAAGAGGCTGTTGCACTTCAGAAGGAACTTTCCGCTGAAGGAAATGTGACAGGGATCATGACAACGGATTATATCTGTAATCCGGAAAATATGCAGTTACGTCTCCAGAAACACATGAGCAAGATCCAGGAAGCTGACCTGGTTCTGGTATTCTCCTGCGGCGTTGGTGTTCAGACCATCGCAGAATATCTGGAAGACAAGATGGTATGTGCAGCCTGCGATACATACCCGGTACCTGGTTTCCAGGGTGTAACACCACTGGAATATAAATGTGACCAGTGCGGTGAGTGTTATCTGAACCTTACCGGTGGAATCTGCCCGATCACAGCATGTTCCAAGAGTCTTGTCAACGGCCAGTGCGGTGGTTCCAAGAATGGTAAATGCGAAGTGGACAGCGACATGGAGTGTGGATGGGAGCGCATCTACAGACGTCTGAAAGAGATCGGACGCCTTGACGCACTGAAATGCCCGACACAGATCCATAATTTCGCTACAGATGATGAAGTGAAATAAGAAGCTTGATGAAATTATGATATTGTCCGCCTGGAACATGGCGGCCAATACCCCAAATTTATAATGATTGGAGCAAAGTATAATATGAAAATGAAAGAATTATTCGACCGTGGTGAATTTGTAGTTTCTGCTGAAGTAGGACCGCCAAAAGGGATCCATGTAGATGAGCTGGTAGAAGAAGCCAAAACTTACCTGAAAGGTGTTCATGCAGTTAATGTAACAGATAACCAGTCTTCAGTAATGCGTCTTGGATCTCTTGCAATGTGTAAAGTCCTCAAAGATGCAGGAATGGACCCGATCTTCCAGCTGGCATGCCGTGATAGAAACCGTATCGCACTGGAGTCTGATCTTTTAAGTGCAGCTATGCTTGGTATCGAGAATATCCTCTGCCTCACAGGTGACCACACAAAGATGGGCGACCATCCACAGGCAAAACCGGTATTTGATCTTGATTCTGTATCTCTTCTTCATACAGTACAGCTTCTTGAGTCCGGTGTAGACCTTGGTGGAAACCAGCTGGTTGGTGAGCCTCCGAAATTCTCCAAAGGTGCCGTTGTATCTCCATGCAGCGATTCCGTTGACGCTCAGCTTGCAAAGATGGAAAGAAAAGTTGCCGCAGGTGCAGACTACTTCCAGACACAGGCTGTATTTGAGCCGGAGAAATTCATCAAATTCATGGAAAAAGCAAAACAGTTCGGAAAACCGGTACAGGTTGGTATTATCATTCCGAAGTCCGCTGGAATGGCTAAGTTCATGAACAACAACGTTGCCGGCATTCATGTTCCGGATGAGATGATCGAGGAACTGAAAGCAGACAAAGAGAAGACAAAAGCTGGTATCACAGGTGTTGAGATCGCTGCACGTATCATCAAAGAGTGTAAGCCATACTGCCAGGGTGTACATATCATGGCACTTGGATGGGAATCCAAGATCCCGGCACTTCTTGAGCAGGCTGAGATCTGATCAGAACGATTGCTTTATAAAAAATAACCAGAAAAGCTGTCCGGAACCGGATGCAGGAGATGCACACCGACCGGGCAGCTTTTGTGTAAGAAAAAGCTTCTTTATACGGAAAAACTCTTCGGGAAGCCTGCGGGATCCACAGCGGAAGAATTCTAGATTAAGAGGTAAAGAGACGATGGAAAGTATTATTATCGGGATCGCCGGAGGATCAGGTTCCGGCAAATCTACATTTACAAACAGACTGAAGAAGCATTTCGGAGACGATGTGGTGGTGATCTATCATGATAATTACTACCGCAGACAGGACGGAATTCCTTTTGAAGAACGTGTGAAGGTGAATTACGATCACCCGGATTCACTGGAAACCGATCTTCTGGTCGAGCATCTCAAAGAACTCAAGGAGGGCAAAACCATCCAATGTCCGGTATACGATTACAGTCAGCACAACCGCTCCGACAAAGTGCTGAAGATCGAACCAAGACCGGTCATTCTGGTAGAAGGAATCCTGCTTCTTGCAGATCCCCGTATCCGAGATCTTCTGGATATCAAGGTTTATGTGGAAGCAGATGCAGATGAGAGGATCTTAAGACGGATCTCCAGAGATGTGGAGGAACGTGGACGGGATTTAAACGGAATCATCGATCAGTATCTTACCACAGTAAAACCGATGCATTATCTGTATGTGGAGCCTACACGGGCGAAAGCAGATATTGTGATCAACAGCGGTAAGAATAATGTGGCCTTTGATCTGTTTGTGTCAAAGATCGGGCAGCTGCTGAAAGAACTGAAAAAATAATAAGTAAAATAAAAAAAAGCATGTCATACCTTAGGACAGAGCGGATCAAGTTATATCCGTCTGGCTGTGTATGACATGCTTTTTTGAGCGGTTCAGGTGAAGCTGCCTGTATTCACACGCTCTGTATAAATTTTTCCACATAATATAAAGCTGCACCAATGGCAGGTGTATACTGTCCGTGGGTACCGACCAGAATCTGATCTTTATCCAGGGTAAAGGGTGCGCCTGTGTTGATGTGTTCCAGCAGATAAGTGATGTCTTCTTCCGTAAAATAAGGTGCCAGATATCCGCTGATGATGATCGGCGCATCGATGATCAGGTTCAGGTTTTTCATGGCAAATGCCAGATGGTTCAGGTAATCTTCCCAGTGCTCAGCAAGCCGGGGAGATTTTTTTTCGCGGAGCAGCGGGAAAAATTCCTTCACAGGCATCCCCGCAGACTGTTCCAGAGCATTGGCAGAGCAGTAGGTCTCCAGACAGCCACGGTTTCCACAGTAACATAAAGGACCGTCCGGGTTCACGCACATATGCTCAAGTGTTCCGCTGTGCATGGAGCTTCCCTGATGGATCTGATGGTTGGTGATAATGGCACCGCCCAGGTTTCGGTTCAGAAGGAACACGACAGCACTGTCAAGCTCCGGGTGATTCCACAGCTCCAGAAAAGCGGCGGATTTGGAATCGTGTTCCAGATGGCAGGGGTAAGGAAGATGCCGGGAAAAATCCTCCAGCTTCATGCCGGTATTGTTCATGATGTTTCCATAGATCACAGTGGAATTATCCGGAGAAGTGATCCCCTGTGTGGCAATGGAAACGCCCAGGATCTTTTCCTCCGGATAGTGATTCTCTGCGATGAATTCCCGTACTTTATCGGTCAGCTGTCTGTAATACTCTTCTGTGTTGGAATAGGGAAGAGCAATGGTTTCTGTATAAAAAGCATTTCCATATAAGTCGATGGCTGTGATATGGAACATGTTTTTCAGGATCCCGATGCCAATGGAAATCCGAAAATCCGAGGCGATCTGGATGGCCTGTGCCTTCCTTCCGCCTGTGGAATCAAAATATCCGTTTCTGTCGATGAGTCCTTCTTTTTCCAGAAGGTTCAGGTTCTGGCTTACTGTGGAAAGTCCCATCTGCAGGTCCTGGACGATCTGCATTTTGGAAGCCTGTTTTGCTTTGTATATATACTGGTAAACCTTGGAGCGGTTTATTTTCTTTAAATTGATGGTGGTTAATCCTTTTTCACTCATGAGATTCTCCTGATAAAAGTCATTATAGATATGTTTAAGTCTTAAATATATTTTAGTATAAATTTGCGGGAAATGCAATGTAGGAGCGCCTGAGTAAAAGTAAACAAAAATATAAGAGGAAAATTAGGTGTTTTGTCAATGGATTTTTTAAAAAAATAGTTTTATACTCTACTTACAGTTAATACATAAGCATAAGTGAAAGACATAAATAATAACGAAATATAAGAAAACAGGGAGGTTCAAGATTATGAAATTAACAAGAAATGGAATCAAGGAACGTGAAGCATGGAAGAAAGCAGGTATCGATCTTCCGGGATACGATGTAGAGGCTGTGACTGAGAAAGCGAAAAAAGAGCCAGGCTGGGTACATTTCGGAATCGGAAATATCTTCCGTGTATTTATCGGCGGTATTGCAGATGGTCTTCTGGAAGAGGGAGTTCTTGACAGAGGTATCACATGTGTAGAGACTTTTGATTATGACGTAGTGGATAAAATTTACGCGCCATATGACAACCTTGGCTTAAATGTCATCCTTCACGGTGATGGAACCCGTGAGTACAAAGTTCTCGGGGCACTTGCAGAAGCAGTGAAAGCACAGTCTTCTGATGCTGAACAATGGAACCGCCTGAAAGAAATTTTTGCGGCTAAATCTCTGCAGCTGGTTTCTTTCACGATCACAGAGAAGGGCTATGCACTCCAGAAAGCAGACGGAACATGGTTCCCGTTTGTGGAAGCAGATATTAAAAACGGACCGGATAAGGCAACGGGAGCAATGGCAGTTCTTGTGGCTATGCTGAATGAGAGATATAAAGCAGGGAAATATCCGATCGCTCTGGTATCTATGGATAACTGCTCACAGAACGGCGCCAAGCTTCGTGAGTCCGTGCTGACTATGACAGAGGAATGGCATAAAGCAGGTTTTGTAGATGATGGATTTGTAGATTATGTAACGGATGAGAAGGTGGTTGCATTCCCGTGGACCATGATCGACAAGATCACACCTCGTCCAAGTGAGCAGATCGCAGCAGACCTTGAGAAGCTTGGCGTTGAAGATATGCAGCCGGTGATCACAGGAAAGAAAACATACATTGCACCATTTGTCAATGCTGAGAAGCCACAGTATCTTGTTATCGAGGACAGCTTCCCTAACGGACGCCCTGCTCTGGAAAAAGGCTTCGGCGTATATATGGCGGACAGAAATACCGTCAATCTCTCCGAGAGAATGAAAGTAACCGTTTGCCTGAATCCTGTACATTCCGCAACCGGCCCTCTTGGTGTGGTACTTGGCTATGATCTGTTTGCACATATGCTGAACACGAACGAAGATATGATGAAAATGGCCCGTATGGTTGCTTATGACGAGGGACTTCCGGTAGTTGCAGATCCTGGAATCCTTTCCCCGCAGGCATTTGTGGATGAGCTTTTCAATGACCGTTTCCCGAATGAGTATCTTGGAGATACAAACCTTCGTCTGGCTGTAGATGTGTCCCAGATGGTAGGTATCCGTTTCGGTGAGACTGTAAAAGCATATGTGAAGAAATTTGGAGATGCTTCCAGATTGACAGCAATCCCGCTGGGAATCGCAGGCTGGCTGAGATACATGCTGGCTGTAGATGACGAAGGAAACAAATTTGAGCTTGCACCGGACCCGATGAATGAGGAGATCACAGAGCAGCTTGGCGATATCGTGATCGGAAAACCGGAAACCTTCAAGGATCAGCTGAAGCCGATCCTTTCCAATGAGAGACTGTTCTTTACAGATCTTTACAAAGATGGTGTGGGTGAAAAGATCGAGGACATGTTCCGCGAGATGATCGCAGGACCTGGAGCTGTAAAGGCAACTATTCATAAATATGTAAAATAAAACCAGGGTTACGAAAATAGCTTATGTAAGTATTGAATAAAGAGAAATCCAGAGCTTGCACAGGTAGAACGCAGAATTGCAGAGTGATCGCATTTCTGAGCATGCAGTAAAGCGGGATGCGAACACCGGATTTATGAAAGGATGGGGTTTTGAAATGAATTTAAAAGATCAGATGAACGGAGTTCAGCACGTAGGTGTGCCGACCAATGACATTGAGACAACCATTAAATTTTATGAAGCACTGGGATTTGAGATTGCTTTTCAGACCGTAAACGAAGCGGCCAATGAGAAGGTTGCTTTTCTGAAACTGGGAAATCTTGTGATCGAGACTTACGAGAACAAAGCAGCAAAAATGGAATCCGGTGCCATCGATCATGTTGCCATTGATGTGAAGGATATCGAGAAAGTCCACGAGATGGTGACAGCAGCCGGACTGAATACTATCAATGATGAAGTCCATTTCCTGCCGTTCTGGGAGAATGGTGTGAAGTTCTTTACTATTGAGGGACCGAATAAGGAGAAGGTGGAGTTTAGCCAGTATTTATAAGAAGTAAATAAAATTGTGTTCATGAGTGTGAAACAGAGTACAATACAGAGGTTCGTTTTGTGTTGCATACAGCCTGTCAGATATAAGATGATCAAAGATCATCGTGTATCCGGCGGGCTGTTTTCTGTATTAGACAGAATTTGGGGCCGAGGGAAAATTTCTTGCATGAAATGGATAATGAGACTACAATGAGATGCAGATGTGCTATAGAAGATCGGGATCAGCAGTAGATGAGATGATTCCTGAAGAATAAAAACAGGAAATGGATTTCGGATATCTGTTTCTTGGTATGATGGAGAATTATGAAAATACATTACAGAGTCAAAAAGAATACAATAGAAATTATCCGTTGTTACGGAACAGACAGCCGGGTGGTGCTGCCGGAAGAGATCAATGGCCTTCCGGTAGTCAGTGCGGCGCCGTATGCGTTTTCCGCACACAAGGATGGAGAAGAAGATACAGAAACCTGGGAGAGCGAAGATGTAATTTCGTTCGGGGAAGAGAGACTTCTTGCCGGGGAGGAAGTGCAGGAGATCGTTTTTCCCGATACACTGAAGGAAATCGGAAGATATATTTTTTATGGGTGCAAAAAACTGGAACGACTGGAATTTTCGGATACGCTGATGCAGGTGGGAACCGGGGCGTTTACGGGCTGCAGCGGGCTGAAGGAGCTTGTGATCCATCAGAAAAAAGGGTTCAAGTCCTGTACAAAGGAGATCCTCGGTGAGCTGTGGCAGAAGATCGATGTGGATTTTCTGTATGAAAATGGTGAGGCAGGTGGAAAACGTGCGCATATGGTTTTTCCGGAGCATTATGATGAGGCGGTGGAGAACACGCCTGCGAGAATTTTGTTTACGGAGTATCATGGTTCAGGGACCAATTACCGGCAATGCTTCTATAATAAAGAACTGGATTTCGCAGAGTATGACAGCCTGTTTGATATGGCAGTGGTAATGGATAAGCTGGAGGTTTTGGTTGATATGAGCTTTGGGCGGCTTCGTTATCCGTGGCAGCTGAGCGAAAAGGCGAAGAAGCAGTATGAGGATTATATCCGGGGAAATCTTAAGGATATCGGGGAATACCTGGTGGAAAGCGGAAACTTAAATGGTCTGGAGCTGCTTTCACGGGAAAAGCTCTGGAACAGAGAGGGCCTGGAACATAGTATTGATGTGGTGTCCGGGAAGAAGGATATGGAGATTTCCGCATTTCTGATGAATGAACGCAGCCGGATGCTGAAGGAAGAGCAGAAGGTTGCCGGGGAGACAGAAAATGAGAGGTGCCCTGTTAAAAGGAGAAAGAAGTTTCAGTTATGAGTGATATAGAAACAACTGAAAAAAATAAAAATAACTTCCTGCCCGGTCAGGGATCCAATCCCCAGGAGGCGGCCCAGCGTCTCCAGGACATCGGCAGCAGCATCCTCCGGGCGGCAAGAGACGAGCTGTATCTTGGCATGCGTTTTCTGGATGTGGCGCTGAGCAGCTTTATTTATCAGATGGATGGTTCGGTCAGTCCGTTTGGAACAGACGGGGCTGTGATGTACTTCCATCCGGCACAGCTTGGCGGGCTTTATAAAGAAAACAGGATTCTTGTGAATCGAGGATATCTCCATATGGTATTTCACTGCATTTTCCGGCACTTTGGGAAGCCGGGAATAGAGAAGCGTTTGTGGAATTTAAGCTGCGATATTGCAGTGGAGCATATGATCGACGGGATCTACCACCGCTCAGTCCGATATTCCAGAAGTCTTCTCCGGAGAGAAACCTACCGTCTTCTGGAAAAGGAAAAGAAGACGCTGAATGCAGAGAGAATCTACAAGATTCTGAAAGAAGAATTTCTGAAGGAAAAAGAACTGGCACAGCTTGAAAAAGAGTTCTACGTGGACGACCATAAATACTGGGCAAACCAGCAGCCCGACCGGAAACCCAATCCCCTGATGAGTAAAAAATGGGGAGATATCAGCGATGGGATCGAAACAGACCTTGGGACTTTTTCCAGAGAGTCAGGAGAGCAGGACGGAGATTTTCTGGACCAGCTGAAAATAGAGAACCGGGAACGATATGATTATCGGGAATTTCTGCGGAAGTTTGCAGTATTTCGGGAAGAACTGACTGTAGATCCGGACAGCTTTGATTATAATTTTTATACCTACGGGCTTTCCCTTTACGGGAATATGCCGCTGATCGAACCCCTGGAAACCAGAGAAGTGAAAAAAGTTTCGGAATTTGTCATTGTGATCGATACCTCCATGTCCTGTTCAGGAGAACTGGTACAGAGATTTCTGGAGGAAACCTATGGGATCTTAAGCGACAGCGGGAATTTTTTCCAGAAGGTAAATATACACATTATCCAGTGTGATGAGAAGGTGCATTCGGATGTGAAGATCACCAGCAGAGAAGAACTGCAGGATTACATGGACAGCCTGGAACTTTACGGTGATGGAGGTACAGATTTCCGTCCGGCTTTTGCTTATGTGGAAGAGCTGATGGAAAAACGTGAGTTTGAAAATCTGAAGGGACTGGTGTATTTTACAGACGGATACGGGATTTTTCCGGCAAAGATGCCGCCATACCGGACAGCATTTGTATTTATGGAGCAGGAGCCTGAGGATGTGGATATCCCGGCCTGGGCCATGAAGCTGGTGATCACGGAGGAAGAATTGTAAAGAATTATATCCATATCTTATGTCATGAATCTGATATTTTAATCTTTTATTTTGTATATTGCTATCTGCATATCAGTTATAGTGTAGAAAATAGGTAACAACAGACAATGTTACGGAAAATATACAGAACAGGAGATTGTATGGCATGAGATATGGGTATTTTGATGAAGAAAAAAAGGAATATGTGATTACCAGGCCGGACACACCTGCTCCGTGGGTGAATTATTTGGGATCGCCGGAATACGGAGCAATCGTTTCCAATAATGCAGGGGGATACAGCTTTGCAAAATCCGGGGCGAACGGCAGAATCCTGAGATATATTTTTAATCAGTTTGATCAGCCGGGAAGATATATTTATCTCAGGGATAATGACACAAAAGATTATTGGTCAGCATCCTGGCAGCCGGTTGGCAAAGATCTCAATGAGTATAAAAGTGAATGTCATCATGGCACAGCCTATACTAAAATGATGGCAGATTACAGCGAGATACATTCAGAGGTGAGATACTATGTACCGCTTGGGCAGTCCTACGAGGTGTGGAATCTGAAAGTTACCAACTGCTCAGACAGAAAACGTGAGATCAGTGTGACTGGATATGCAGAGTTTACAAATAACAGCAATTATGAACAGGATCAGGTGAATCTGCAGTATTCCCAGTATATTACAAGAACAGTATTCTGTGGAGATCGTGTACGTCAGATGATCCATGCGAATCTGGACGGCCTTAAGGATGGGGAAGAGGTTGATAACAAGAACGTGTTCAACCGATTCTTCGGCCTGGCTGGAGAGAAGGTTTCTTCCTGGTGTGGTGACAGGGAAAAATTCCTTGGAAGATATCACGGATACAACAATCCGGCAGGGGTTGAAGCCGGTGTATTATGTAATGAGGGAAATTATAATGAAAACAGCTGTGGAGCTCTTTCAGCTGTAATTACTCTGGAACCGGGAGAAAGTCGGGAAATGGCTTTTCTGGCAGGAATGAAGGAGGATAATGAAGCAGCGGAGATTATAGCACATTATGCAGACTGTGAAAAAACATGCGCGGTGGAGCTTGAAGAACTGATCAGTTACTGGCACGGACAGCTTGCACATTTTCAGATCAGAACACCAAGTCCGGAATTCGATACCATGATCAATACATGGAACGCATATAACTGTTTTATGACATTTATCTGGTCACGTGCAGCATCTTTTACTTATTGCGGACTTCGTAACGGATATGGATACCGTGATACTGTACAGGATATCCAGGGTGTGATCCATCTTGCACCCCAAATGGCACTGGATAAGATCCGTTTCATGCTGTCAGCACAGGTAGATAACGGCGGCGGTCTTCCACTTGTGAAATTCACACATAATCCGGGACATGAGGATACACCGGATGATGCGTCCTATGTACAGGAAACTGGTCATCCGGCATACCGCGCAGATGATGCACTCTGGCTGTTCCCTACTGTATACAAATATATTTCAGAGACAGGAAATTTTGCATTCATCGATGAAGTGATCCCGTTTGCAAACAAGGATGAAGGAACTGTATACGAGCATCTGAAAAGAGCTATTGACTTCTCCATGAACCATCTTGGCAGACATGGAATGCCGGCCGGACTTTATGCAGACTGGAATGATTGTCTGAGACTTGGAAAGGATGGGGAATCTACTTTCGTTGCATTACAGTTCTATTATGCAATGACTATCCTGAAAGAGTTTGCAAAGTACAAAAAAGATGAAAAATATATAAAATACCTGGAAGAAAAACAAGAGCAGCTTGGAAAATTGATCCAGGAACTCTGTTGGAATGAAGATCGTTTTATCCGTGGTTTTACGGAGCGGGGAGAGGTTATCGGAAAGAGAACTGACCCGGAGGCAAATATGTGGCTGAATCCACAGAGCTGGGCTGTGATCAGCGGCCTTGCAACAGAGCGGCAGGCAGATCTGGCTCTTCAAATGGTTTATGAAAGATTGAATACAGAATACGGTGCAATCCTTATGGATCCTCCATATCATGCAAATGCTTTCGACGGAGCACTTGCGGTTATCTACAATGCAGGAACAAAGGAAAATGCGGGAATCTTTTCACAGTCACAGGGATGGCTCATTCTGGCAGAAGCACTTTGCGGACATGGTGAGCGTGCATTTAATTATTTCCTGGAGAATGCTCCGGCAGCGCAGAATGACAGGGCTGAGATCAGACAGCTGGAGCCATACTGCTATGGACAGTTTACAGAAGGAAAAGCAAGCCCGAATTTCGGACGATCTCATGTGCACTGGCTGACAGGAACAGCATCTACTGTGATGGTAGGATGTGTAGAAGGAATTCTTGGCATGCGTCCGGATTTCTATGGCTTACGTATAGCACCATCGATTCCAAAAGAATGGGAGAAGTTTGAGATAAGCAAGGATTTCCGTGGATGTCATCTCCATATCACTGTGAAGAATCCGGGACATGTGGAAGCCGGATGTAAAAAACTCTATGTAAATGGAGAAGAACTTCCGGGTAATTATATTCCGCAGGAGAAACTTACCGGTGAGACAGAAATTGAATTCTATATGTCATGACATAATGGATATAAATTGCGAGGAGATCACATTTATGAATACAAAGTAAAATGGAATATAAATACCGTTTTATTTTGGCAGGAAGGAGATCACAGAATGAAATATATAAAATTTCAGGATAAAAATGGAAGCTTTTCCATAGAAAATCCGGAGAATTACAGCGGTTTATATATACCTCTGGCCGGAGAAAACGGATTGAAATCCGCGATCACCCCTTCTCTGGGAGGAGACAGCAAACTGGATCAGAATCATTTTCTGCTGGAACCGGTAAGCATTGAGAATCTTCATAATAATCGAAACACCAGAAATTTCTGGTGCAAGATAAAAGGAAAAGGTTACTGGTCAGCATGCGGAGTTTCGGCAGAACAGGAATTTCAGAAATATACTGATAAACAGGATAAAAGCAGCCTGGAAGCCGGATTTATGTGGCAGAAGTTGCACAGAACTTCTGAGAAATACGGACTTCAGTCAGAGATTTTGTCTTTTGTGACAGTGAAAGGTGATGCGGAGGTCCATCTTGTAAAGATTACCAATATTGAAGAGGAAGAACAGGAGATCACACCGGTTGCTGTAATACCTGTATATGGAAGAAGTGCAGACAATCTCAGAGATCACAGGCATGTGACTTCCCTTTTGCACAGGATAAGAATAACGGAGTACGGTGTTGAAGTAAAACCGGTGCTTTCTTTTGATGAAAGAGGTCATCAGAAGAATAATACTGCATATTTTGTATATGGATCTGAAGGCGAGGGAACGGAACCGGAAAGCTTTTATCCTGATGTGGAAATGTTTATCGGAGAAGGCGGTTCTTTCCTGATTCCGGAGGTGGTCAGAGAAGAGAAAAAAGGTGTTCCGGCAGGAACAGAAATTGAAGGAAAGGAAGCTGTCGGTGGTATTCGTTTTGCATCCAGGGTTCTGAGACCACATGAAACAGCTGTATATGTTGTGACAGCGGGAATATCTGAAAGAAATCAGCTGCCGGAGGAGACTGCACGGTTTTACAGAACTGAAAAACAGGTTGCAAGAGAATTTGAACATGTAAAAAAACACTGGACAGAAAAAGTGAATGTTTCTTTTGAGACAGGTGATGAGGACAGAGATAATTATCTGAAATGGATCTGTTTCCAGCCGATATTAAGAAGAATTTACGGTTGTTCATTCCTCCCGTATCATGATTATGGAAAAGGTGGAAGAGGCTGGCGTGATCTCTGGCAGGACTGTCTGGCACTTCTGATCATGGAGCCTTCTGTTGTACGTCAGATGATCGTCGATAATTACGGTGGAGTACGCATCGATGGAACCAATGCCACGATCATCGGAAACAGACAGGGTGAATTTATCGCAGACCGCAACAACATTGCCCGCGTGTGGATGGATCATGCTTTCTGGCCATTTGTGACAACGCAGCTTTATATGGATCAGACCGGGGATATGAATGTCCTTTTTGAGAAGATTCCATATTTCAAGGATCTTCAGACAAAAAGAGGAACTGCGCATGATGAAAAATGGAGCAGTGCCTATGGAGAAAATCAGAAAACAGAATCCGGTGAGATTTATTACGGAACGGTTCTGGAACACATTTTGCTGGAAAATCTCTGTGCTTTTTATGATGTAGGAGAGCACAACGAGATGAAACTTCACGGGGCAGACTGGAACGATGCCATAGATATGGCATGGGAAAATGGTGAGAGTGTGGCATTTACCTGTGCATATGCTGGAAATATGAAGAACATCGCAGAATATCTGAGAAAACTTCAGGAAAAGGAAATGTTTGACAGGATTGAAGTTGCGGAAGAAATGGAAATCCTGTTTACCGGAGACCGTGAGCTTTATGAAAGCCCGGAGAAAAAACAGCAGCTTCTGAGACAGTACACAGAAAAATGTGCACATGATATCAGCGGAAATACTATTGTGATCCGTCTGGACCAGCTTAGCCGGAATCTGGATGAAAAGGCAGATTGGATGATGGAAAACATCCGCAGAAGAGAATGGGTAAAAGACGGAGAAAACGGCTGGTTCAACGGATATTATGATGATCATAAACGTCCTGTGGAAAGGGCAGAAAACAGCCAGGTACGTATGATGCTTACCAGTCAGGTATTTGCGATCATGAGTAAAACCGCACAGAAAGATCAGATTGAGTCTATCTGTAAAAGTGCGGATAAATATCTTTTTGACCGTCAGGCAGGAGGATATCGCCTGAATACCAATTTCCATGAAGAAAAATTTGATCTGGGAAGAATGTTCGGGTTTGCTTATGGAGAAAAGGAAAACGGAGCGGTATTTTCCCATATGGCTGTTATGTATGGCAATGCACTGTATAAAAATGGCTATGCAAAAGAAGGATATAAGGTTCTGGAAACGCTTCTGGACGCTGCCATGGATTTTGAGAACAGCAGGATGTATCCTGGAATTCCGGAATATTTTGATAATCAGGGAAGAGGATTGTATGCATATCTTACCGGTGCTGCAAGCTGGTATATGCTGACTATGATCACAGAGGTATTTGGCGTCAGAGGAGATCTTGGAGATCTGGTGATCGCGCCGGCACTGATGCCGGAGCAGTATAATGAGAATGGACAGGCATCTCTTACTATGGAATTTGCCGGAAGAAAGCTGGAGATCTGTATCTGCAATCTGGAGAAAAAACTTCCTTCAGAATATAAAATAAAAACAGTATGGTGCGATGAAAAGGAAATGAAAAACAAACAGAGTACCTGTGTACGTATAGATCGGGAACTGCTCGAAAAGCTTTCTGTAAAAGAAACACACAGGATCAAAGTGGAACTGATGTAACCGAAATCGGTTATACATAATTGTTAAATTACAGAAACAGAAGTATCAATAGGAAAACGGCATCCCACAGTTGTAAAAAAGCTGCGGGATGTCGTTTTTGATGCTGATAAAAAATATCAGCCATAATAATAAGGATGTTTACCACATGGATTTGTAATATTTGTCACGGTACTTCTTTGGGGTAAGGCCGGTGAAGTTTTCAAAGATCTGGATAAAATGACTCTGTGAAGAGAAATTCAGATAATTGGCGATATCAACGACTGCTTTATCAGAGTATCGGAGCAGGTGAGTGGCTTTTTCGATTTTTTTCTCGCGGATGTAATCACTTATGGATACTCCAAGATTCTGTTTGAATACTCTGGACAGATAACTGGGAGAGAGTCCGGTATGTTCTGACAGATCCTGAATGGTGATACGCTCCTTAATGTGACCGTAAATATAGTCCACGCATTGCATGACCGGTCTGGAAAGAATAGAGCTTTTTTTCTGGAGGATCATTTTTCCGGTAAAATCTCTGGCCATAATATGATGCAGATCTGCAATCTGGCGTACAGTGGTGCAGGAATCCATTTTCAGAATGTAAAAATCGCTGAGACGATATGCCTGTTCAGACTCTAGTCCACCGTCAATACAGTAACGGGTGAGCATGGCAGTAGTGACAACGAAATGATACTTCAGGTTGGTCAGAGGATTTTTGGAGAGGATACCGGTTCCCTTCAGATGAAGAAAAGAGTCTTCCTCGCAGTTTTTGTTTACAGCTTCCATATCACCGGCTCTTACGGCATTGTAAAAAGAATATTCCACAGAGGGAGAGCGATGAAGAGCTTCCAGTTCTGTATCTTCCAGTTCATTAGTAATCCAGTCTTGGGAAATGGACATATTGATATCCTCCTTATATGTTGGTGTTTAAGGAATGTATTGGTTTCTTATATTATGACATGAATCTGACATTTTGTTAAGATTAATAATATAATCGCAGATAAAAAAATGGTATATTTTTATCATCAAAGGTAAAGCATCGGGGATGCTACAGAAAAAGGAGGATTTATACTATGAAAAAAAGAGCGGTATCTATGATCCTTGCAGCAGCAATGGTTTGTGGAATGTTGGCAGCAAATGTAAGCTGTGTATCTGCAAAAGGATCGGATGAGGGAAAAGTGATCAATATTTATTCCTGGAATGATGAGTTCCGTCAGAGACTGGAAGCTGTTTATCCGGAAGTAGAGTCCACTTCCAAAGATGGTACAGTTACAAAACTGAAAGATGGTACAGAGATCCACTGGGTCGTAAATCCGAACCAGGATGGCGTATATCAGCAGAAACTGGATGAGGCACTTCTCAACCAGGCTGATGCAAGTGCAGATGATAAGGTAGACATATTCCTTTCTGAGACAGATTATGTATTCAAATATACAGACAAAGATGCAGATGTTGCAATGCCTCTTACTGATCTTGGCATTGATCCGGACAAGGATCTTGCAGATCAGTATGATTTCACGAAAACAACAGCTTCTGATGCGGATGGAGTACAGAGAGGCGCCACATGGCAGTGCTGCCCGGGTGTCCTTGTATATCGTCGTGACATTGCGAAAGATGTTTTCGGTACTGATGACCCGAAAGAAGTTGGCGAGAAGATGAAAGACTGGGATACAGCCAAAGAATCAGCAGCTCAGCTGAAAGAAAAAGGATATTATACATTTGCTTCTTATGCAGACACTTTTCGTTTATATGGAAACAGCATTGAGAATCCGTGGGTAGAGTCCGGTGATTCTGTGATCAAAGTAGATTCAAAGATCATGGACTGGGTAAAAGATTCCAAAGAGTGGCTGGATGCAGGTTATCTTAACAAAACTGTAAAAGGTCAGTGGAACGATGACTGGAACAAGGCAATGAGTTCTGAGTCCAAGGTATTCGCATTCCTCTTCCCGGCATGGGGTATCGACTTTACTCTGAAACCAAACTGGGATGGAGCAGAAGGTGACTGGGCTGTTACAAATCCTCCGCAGGAATACAACTGGGGTGGCTCTTACATTCAGGCTGCAACAGGAACAGATAATCCGGAACATGTCAAAGATATTATCCTGGCAATGACGGGAAATCAGGATAATCTTCTTAAGATTTCCAAAGAATACTCTGATTTTACAAATACAAAATCCGGTATGAAAGATGCAGCTACAAATGCAGATTTCGCATCTGATTTCCTTGGTGGACAGAACCCGTTTGAGTATTTTGCACCGGTTGCAGAGAATATCAAGATCGCACCGCTTTCCGCATATGACCAGGGTTGTGTAGAGCTGATCCAGAACGCTTTCAGTGATTACTTCCAGGGTAAAGTAGACTTTGACAAAGCAAAAGCCAACTTTGAGACAGCTATTCAGGAGCGTTATCCGGAGATCACAGAGATCCAGTGGCCGGAATAAATACCACATGAGGATAATTGTTGATGCTGCAGGATCTTTGGATCCTGCAGTTTGCTGGAAAGGAAGAGCATTATGAAGAAAAAGAGCGTTAATTACGGAAAATGGGGATACATATTTATTCTTCCGTTTTTTGTGATCTATTTTATCTTTTCGCTGATTCCGCTGTTTGATACAGTGAGATACAGCTTTTTTGAATATTTCCGTTCTGGAATCAAGCAGATTGGTCCTAATTTTGTAGGACTTGCCAATTATGTCAGTCTTCTGCATTCTGACATGCTGAAATACGGACTGAATACACTGATCCTTTGGGTGATCGGATTTGTTCCGCAGATCGTTGTTGCACTGGTGCTTGCATGCTGGTTTACTGATGCCAGGCTGAAGCTTCATGGCAAGCAGTTTTTTAAGGTTGTAATTTATCTGCCGAACCTGATCATGGCATCAGCATTTGCACTTCTGTTTTTTACCATGTTTTCCACAAACGGACCTGTAAACTCCATTTTGTGTTCACTGGGCTGGATAAAGGAACCGATTGATTTTCTGGGCTCTGTTCTGGGAACAAGATCATTGGTAGGTTTCATGAATTTCCTGATGTGGTTCGGAAACACGACCATCATGCTGATGGCAGCAGTAATGGGAATCAGTATGGATGTTTTTGAAGCATCGGATCTGGACGGATGCAACAGCATTCAGCGTTTCTTCTATATTACGCTTCCACTGATTCGTCCGATTCTTTCCTATACTCTGATCACTTCCATCATCGGTGGCCTTCAGATGTTTGATGTACCGCAGATCCTCACAAACGGACAGGGTAATCCGGACAGAACATCCATGACACTGATTATGTTCCTGAACAGCCATCTGAAGAGCAAGAATTATGGTATGGCCGGAGCATTGTCTGTATACCTGTTTATTATCAGTGCAATCCTCTGCTTCTTTGTATATCGTATGACTAACGACAATGATCCGGACGGATCTAAGAAAGCAGCGAAAAAGAGAGCAAGAGCAGAAAGGAGAAAAACAAAATGATGAAAGATAAGACAGCCAGCAGGATCAGAAGTATCGTGGCACATGTGGTACTTATTATTCTTTCCTTTATGTGTCTCTTTTTCTTTTATGTACTGATCGTGAATGCGTCTCATTCTCATGCAGAGCTTCAGAAGGGATTTTCTGCTCTTCCTGGAAAATATTTCTGGAAAAACCTGATGAATGTTGCAAATGACGGAAGCTTTCCGATGTTCAGGGGAATTCTTAACAGTATTATCGTGTCCGGATGCAGTGCAGTATTATGTACATATTTTTCCTCACTGACAGCATATGGTCTTTATGCCTATGATTTCAAGGCAAGGAATGTAGCGTTTACATTTATCATGGCGATCCTCGTCATGCCGACACAGGTAACTGCAATGGGCTTCCTTCGTCTGATCACAAAGATGGGATTATATGATTCCCTGCTTCCGTTGATCATTCCGTCTGTTGCGTCACCGGCCGTATTCTATTTTATGTACAGCTATCTGCAGTCCTCACTGCCGATGTCGCTGGTAGAAGCAGCCAGAATTGACGGCTCCGGAGAATTCCGTACTTTCAACAGTATTGTCCTGCCAATCATGAAGCCGGCAATCGCTGTACAGGCGATTTTTACATTTGTAGGCTCCTGGAACAATTATTTCGTTCCTGCTCTGGTTATCCAGTCTAAAAGCAAGATGACTGTTCCAATCCTGATTGCAACACTTCGTGGAGCAGATTATATGAATTTTGATATGGGTAAGATTTACATGATGATCACAGTTGCCATTGTGCCGATCATTATCGTATATCTCCTTCTTTCCAAGTTTATCATCGCAGGAGTGACACTTGGAGGCGTAAAAGAATAACAAAAGGTAGCAGGTAAGATATGACAGTTAAGAAATGGAAACACAGCGGAACAAAGAAACACAGCATGTCAGACCGTGAAATACGAAACGGTCTTCTTTCGGAAAAAGTAGCAGAGGAGGGTATTGTACTGCTGAAAAATGATAAAAAAACACTCCCTCTGAATATTTCCACGAAAATAGGTTTATACGGCGCCGGTGCGGGAAAGACAGTGAAAGGCGGAACAGGTTCCGGTGATGTGAATAACAGAAGTAACATTTCTATTTATCAGGGATTGAAAGAAAACGGTATTCAGATCGTAAGCGAGAAATGGCTGGCCAATTATGAGTCAATATACGCAGAAGCACGCCGGGCATGGAAAGAAAAAATACTGGAAGAAGCAAAGTTTGTGGAAAATCCTTTTGATGCCTATGCGGAAAATCCCTTTGCAATGCCGGAAGGCCGTGCAGTCACAGCAGAAGATACTGTCGATGCCCAGACAGCAATCTATGTGGTAAGCAGGATTTCCGGTGAGGGAAAGGATAGGCGCAGGGTCGAGGGAGATTATTATCTGAGCAGACGGGAGCGGGAGGATATCCGGTTCCTTGATGCACAGAAGATTCCTACAGTACTTATCCTGAATTCCGGCGGTCCGGTAGAACTGACAGATATTCTGGAAGAAACAGAAAATATCTGTGCTGTCCTGAATATTTCCCAGCTTGGACAAAGAGGCGGACTTGCCCTCGCCAATGTCCTTCTGGGAAAGGTAACTCCAGGCGGCAAGCTGACTGCAACATGGGCCAGAAGGTATGAGGATTATCCGTGTGCAGAGGAATACAGCTATCTTAATGGCAAGCTTGAAAGAGAAGAGTACAAGGAAGGAATTTATACAGGATATCGTTATTTTGATACTTTTGGTGTAAAACCGCTGTTTCCGTTTGGATATGGACTTTCTTACACAGAAATGCAGATACGCTTCCATGGGATGAAAACATCAGGGGATGGCGTTGAAGTTGAAGCAGAGGTAACGAATACAGGAGAAACTTTTTCGGGAAAAGAGGTCGTGCAGGTCTATGTGTCTCTTCCACAGGATGAATCAGGGAAGGAATACCGTCGACTGGCTGGCTTTGCAAAAACAAAACTTCTGAAGCCGGGGGAAAAAGAACTGCTGAAAATCAGGATCGACAGAAAGACACTGGCATATTTTTCTGAAGAGCAGCATGCCTGGATTGCTGAAAAAGGTTATTATGCTGTCTGGGTCGGAAACAGCATTGCATCGCTTACGCTGGCTGCAATGCTTGAAGTGCCGGAGAGTGTGATCCTGGATAAAACGAATATCCTTGAGAATCAGACTGATATTACTGAAGAAGTTTATGACCGCCAGAATCTTTCTGCCAGAACTCTGAAATGGAAAGAGAAGGCAGAGAATGAGAAGATTGGAAGATATATCTATTATCCTGAACCAGAGAAGAGAACAGAATGCACCTGCCAACCGGAAAATAAGATTCCTGCAAAGGATCTGCTCCCGCTGTTTTATGGAAATATTGCTGGAATCTCCAGTAATCTGGGGGCGGCAGGAATCCGTGTTCCTGGCTCTGCCGGTGAGACCACGGCTGCTCTTTATGAGCAATATGGCGTTTCCCCACTGATCATGGCCGATGGGCCGGCAGGACTGAGACTTCAGCAGAATTATGAAGTAGACAGAGAAACAGACACAGTATATGGAATCGGTGTCCTTGGATCTCTGGAAAACGGATACCTGAGAACAGATGAGACTCACGAAAACGCAGACAGATATTATCAGTTCTGTACGGCATTTCCGGTTGGAACTGCACTGGCTCAGACCTGGGATACTGCCCTTGTGGAAAAAGTTGGAATAGCAGTTGCAGAAGAAATGGAAGAATTCCACATAGATCTCTGGCTAGCACCTGGTCTTAATATTCAGAGAAACCCTCTGTGCGGCAGAAATTTTGAGTATTATTCCGAAGATCCGCTGCTTTCCGGAACCATGGCAGCAGCCATGACAAAAGGAGTGCAGAGCAGACCTGGCTGCGGTGTTACCGTTAAGCATTTTGCCTGCAACAATCAGGAAGATAATCGTATGGGCGTAGATGCACAGGTATCAGAACGTGCCCTGAGGGAAATTTACCTGCGTGGTTTTGAGATTGCAGTTAAAGAAAGCAGACCAGTGGCAATCATGTCTTCCTATAATTTACTGAATGGTGTCCATGTTGCAAACAGTGTTGATCTCTGTACAGCCATTGCCCGAAAAGAATGGGGATTTGACGGTGTGATCATGTCAGACTGGAATACAACGGTTCCGGAAGATGGAAGTATTCCGTGGAAATGCGTGACAGCAGGAAATGATATTATCATGCCTGGTAATGCAGCCGATGCAGAAAATATCCGAAAAGCTTTTGAAGACGGAAAGCTTTCGGAAGAAGTTGTCAGAATGTGTGCGGGACGTATTCTGAACCTGATACACACACTGACAGCAGAATAAAAAAAATATATAGTAGTGAAAAACTTGCCTGAATTCAATTTTCGATTTATCATTGGATTCAGGCATATTTTTTGTAGATGTCGCGCAAGGCAACCCGTTTTAGGCGGAGAATCCTGCAGGCAGTTTTTTATATGCCGTGAAAAGGAGAATACCATGAACATAAAACGAGCAAAGCAGGAGATCAGAGATTCCATAGAAGCATATCTTTCAAAGGACGAATTCGGTGAGTACCGGATCCCGGCGATCCGACAGAGACCGATCCTTCTTATGGGCCCTCCGGGAATCGGAAAGACACAGATTATGGAACAGATAGCAAGGGAATGCGGGATTGCTCTTGTTTCCTATACCATTACCCACCACACCAGGCAGAGTGCTGTGGGACTTCCTTTTATTGTAAAAAAGAATTATGGTGAGGAAGAATTTTCTGTCACGGAATATACCATGAGTGAGATCATTTCGTCCGTTTACGACAAAATGGAAAAAACAGGTCTGAAAGAAGGCATCCTGTTCATTGATGAGATCAACTGCGTATCTGAAACACTGGCGCCGATGATGCTGCAGTTCCTTCAGGGAAAAACCTTCGGAAACCAGAAGGTGCCGGAAGGCTGGGTGATCGTCACAGCAGGCAACCCGCCAGAATATAACAAATCCGTCCGGGAATTCGATGTGGTCACTCTGGACCGTATCAAGAAGATCGATGTGGAGGCAGACTTTGATGTGTGGAAGGAATACGCCTATCAGCAGGGAATTCATCCGGCGGTGATCTCCTATCTGGAGCTTCGTAGAAAAAATTTCTACAGGGTGGAGAATACTGTAGATGGAAAGATTTTTGCAACAGCCAGAGGCTGGGAGGATCTTTCCCGTCTGATCCAGGTTTATGAGATCCTTGGAAAAACCGTAGACCGGGAGGTGGTCAGCCAGTACATCCAGCATAAGATGATCGCGAAAGATTTTGCCAGCTATCTGGCTCTTTATTATAAGTACAGAACGGACTATAAGGTGGAAGACATCCTGAAAGGAAAGTGGGATTCCATCACTCTGGGCAAGATTCACACAGCTTCCCTGGACGAGCATTTGAGTATTGTAAGCCTTCTTAATGGAAAACTCGGCGAGCTTTTTACAGAATGCTGTCTTACTGATGCCTATCTCACGAAACTGTATGATTATATGGTGTACTTCAGAGAAAATCAGGACGGCCTTACAGCAAAAAATCTCCTGGAAAAAGCAGAGGCGGATCTTGAAAAGGATAAAAAGAGTGAGCTTCTTACAAAACAGCAGGAACGTATACAGAAACGTGTTGTGTCATTCTTTGAAAATGCGTCCGGATTGGAATCAGCTTCGGAATCAACCGGATCAGATAAAACCGGATCAGGTTCAGAGCCGGCAGGAGGCAGAAGTGCTGCAGCAGAATCGGAAGTTCTATCGTCAAACAGGAACTATGAGTTTGTGAAAGCCCTCTTTGAATCCGAAACCGAAGCCTACGAAAACCGAACCGACGAAATATCCTTTACTCTTCAGAACGTTTTCGACTTTATGGAAGCTGCCTTTGGGGACAGTCAGGAAATGGTGGCATTTATCACAGAACTGAATGCCAACTATTATAGTCTCTGGTTCATTCGGGAGAACGGTTCTGACCAATATTACAGGCATAATAAAGGTCTTCTTTTTGACGACCGCCAGAAAATGCTTCTGGGTCAGATGGAGGAAGTGGAAAATATTCTCAATAATGGGATAAAGTGATAGTTTGTCTGACCAATTGCTTATTTACTATTGATTAAATTGGTAAATTACAGTATAATATTTACCATAAAAGTCCCAAAAGAAGGTGCGTAGATAGTCAAATTGCACAGATATTAATACATTCCGGGACTTTTAAAGACAACACAATAAAAAAGGAAGGCGGCCGAAACGGACGACATGTTTACAAAGATTACAGAGGAACGGGCATTTGACGGAATATTAACACAGATCATAGACAATATCCGGCACGGAGAACTGAAGCCGGGGGACACTTTACCTGCGGAACGTGTTATGGCAGAATCACTGGGAGTTTCCAGACCTGCTGTCCGTGAAGTCCTGCGGGCACTGGAACTGATGGGAATCGTCACAACGGTCCGCGGCGGAGCCAACTATATCACCGAGAATATGGATCAGTGGCTTTCTGCACCACTGGCCCTTCTTTTTCAGCTGAATAACAGCCATGTACAGCAGGTGCAGGAGCTTCGTTCTGCGCTGGAGCAGGAGGCTGCTCTTCTTGCAGCCGGGAATTGTACGGAGAAGGACGCATTAGATCTGCGTTCCATTCTGGCACAGCTGGAGAGCGCAGAGGATGAGAAAGCTCGTGCAGGTCTTGATAAGAAGCTTCATACGAAGATCGGCAGGATCGCAGGAAATCCTATGATCTATAATGTTCTGGATGCGGCAGCACAGCTGACAGAGGAGATCATTTCCGGTACCCGAGCCTATATTATGCAGAAACATAATTCCGCTCTTGAGGTGGATGACCAGCACAGAAGACTGGTGGAAGCCATTATTTCCGGAGACCGGAACCAGGCGGAGAAGCTGATGCGCGAACATATGGAAACCATTGAGAAATATATAATTGAGATCGCACAGCAGCAGGGTGAGAACAGCCTTGTATTTCATCGCTGATCCACCTGACAAAAATTAAATAAAATTTCAGTAAAAATCCCGTTGATCTGGTAAGACCACTATTGATTTTGGTAAGACCGAGTGCTATAATAGGGACTGTATTGGTAATACCAAAAAAGTTTGGTATTATGGCAGTAACCTGCCGGAAATATCAGGAGAAAGGACTTACGATCATGGGATATGTAAAATGGAGTTATGACACACTGAACCATTTCTGCGGAGACGTTTTCAAAGCGTTTGGCTTTTCTGAGGAAGAAGGAAGCATCATTAAAGATGTTCTTCTGACTGCTGATCTGTATGGAATCGAGAGCCACGGAATGCAGAGGATGGTTCGTTACCATAAAGGAATCGAGAAGGGGACTATTCATCCCCAGGCGAAACCGGAAGTTGTTTTTGAGACACCGATTTCTGCCGTGATAGACGGACATAATGGAATGGGCCAGCTGATCAGCCATTTTGCCATGGAAAAGGCAATTGAGAAGGCAAAGACAACTGGTGTGGGAATCGTAAGTGTACGAAATTCCAACCATTTCGGTATTGCAGGATATTATGCGAACATGGCCTGTCATGAAGGACTTCTTGGAATGGCATGTACCAACTCCGAGGCGATCATGGTACCGACCTTCGGAAGAAAGGCTATGCTGGGCTCCAACCCGATCGCAGTCGCTATGCCTGCAGATCCGTATCCGTTTTTCTTTGACTGTTCTACGACAGTTGTAACCAGAGGTAAACTGGAAATGTATAATAAGATGGGCAAGCCTCTTCCGGATGGCTGGGCACTTGACAAAAACGGTCATGCCAGCAATAATGCACCGGATGTACTTGCAAACATCGTAGCCAAGAAGGGCGGCGGGATCATGCCTCTTGGTGGAAACGAGGAAGTCAGCGGAAGCCATAAGGGATATGGCTATGGAATGCTCTGTGAGCTGTTCAGCTCTATTCTTTCCATGGGCGTTACCTCTGACAAATGCTGTACATTCCCGGATAAGACCGGTATCTGCCATGGATTTATGGCGATCAACCCGGCGGCATTCGGAGATCCGGATGCAATCCGCAAGCATTTTTCAGAATATCTTGAGGCACTTCGGGAGAGTCCGAAGGCAGACGGTCAGGACAGGATCTATACACACGGCGAGAAAGAGGTAGCTGCTGAAAAAGACAGAAAAGAGAATGGCATTCCGGTCAACGACAATACCATGGTAGAGCTTGCTGATCTCTGCAGTTATCTGAAGCTTGATTTTGGCTCTTATTTTGAAGGCTATGAGCTTCCGAAGGACAGTAAATTCTTCAATGGTAATTATTAATTCAGGTAATCCTTTTGAAATGAAATATATCATAATTATCCAAGGAGGAAAAGAAAATGGATTATGCAAAAGAGTCATTAAGACTGCACGGAGATTGGAAAGGTAAGATCGAGGTTGTTACAAGAGTTCCGGTTGAGAATAAAGACGACCTTTCTCTTGCATATACACCAGGTGTAGCTCAGCCTTGCCTTGAGATCCAGAAAGATATCAATAAATCCTACGAACTTACAAGAAGATGGAATATGTGTCTTGTTGTAACAGATGGTTCCGCAGTTCTTGGTCTTGGTGACATCGGACCGGAAGCTGGTATGCCTGTAATGGAAGGTAAATGTGTGCTTTTCAAGGCATTCGGTGATGTAGACGCATTCCCGCTTTGCATTAAGAGCCATGATGTAGACGAGATCGTAAATACTATTTACATGATCTCCGGATCCTTCGGTGGTGTTAACCTTGAGGATATCTCCGCTCCGAGATGCTTTGAGATCGAGAAAAAACTGAAAGAGAAATGTGATATTCCGATCTTCCACGATGATCAGCACGGAACTGCAGTTATCACACTTGCAGGTCTGACAAACGCTCTGAAGGTTGTCGGAAAGAAGAAAGAGGATGTTCGTATCGTTATGAACGGTGCAGGTGCAGCTGCTATCTCTATCTGCAGACTTCTTCTGAAAGCAGGCTTCAAGGATGTTACACTCTGCGATAGAAAGGGTGCCATCTATGAGGGACGTACAGAAGGAATGAACCCGGTTAAGGAAGAGATGAGCAAGCTCACAAACCTTCAGAAGAAACAGGGATCTCTTGCAGAGATGCTGGTTGGCGCGGATGTATTTATCGGTGTTTCCGCTCCTGGAGCAGTGACAACAGAGATGGTTAAGACAATGAACAAAGATGCCATCATCTTCGCATGCGCAAACCCGACACCGGAGATCTTCCCGGATGACGCAAAAGCAGGCGGAGCAAAGGTTATCTCAACAGGAAGAAGTGACTTCCCGAACCAGATCAACAACGTTCTTGCATTCCCTGGAATCTTCCGTGGTGCATTTGACGTAAGAGCAAGCGATATCAACGATGAGATGAAGATCGCAGCTTCCAAGGCTCTTGCAGATCTGATCACAGACGAGGAGCTTTCTCCGGAGTATATCATTCCGAAGGCATTCGACAAGAGAGTCGGACCGGCTGTAGCCAAAGCAGTAGCAGAGGCAGCAAAAGCAACAGGCGTAGCACGTATCTGATTACAGATACAGCACGGATATCCGTCCGATACAGACCAGAACAGCCCTTCATAAGTTAAGAAAATAAATCAGACACCCGTACCCTGTAACCCGGTACGGGTGTCTTTTTGCATCTGACAGGTGGTATTACCCTTTGACAAATGTCCTCTCAGTGAGTACAATAGCAAAAGAATATGATAGGAGGTTAAGCACAGCATGAAACCATGGGAAGCTAATATACGAAAAGTAGTGCCGTATACTCCTGGCGAGCAGCCAAATGAGAGTGGCATGATCAAACTGAATACAAATGAGAATCCATATTCACCGGCTCCGGGTGTGGAGAAGGCGCTGAAGGCCCTTGATGCCGATACCCTGAGACTTTATCCGGATCCGACAGCAGGAGACCTGGTACACAGTATTGCCGCGTTCTACGGACTGAAGGACGAGCAGGTATTTACAGGCGTTGGTTCCGATGATGTACTGGCTATGTGTTTTCTCACATTTTTTAATTCAGAGAAACCGATCCTGTTCCCGGATATCACCTATTCTTTCTATGATGTATGGGCAGATCTTTTACGGATCCCATATGAACGCCCGGCATTGGATGAGGAGTTCCATATCCGTAAGGAAGATTATTTCCGTGAAAACGGTGGGATCGTATTCCCTAACCCAAATGCACCGACCGGCGTAGAAATGCCTCTTTCCGAGATCGAGGAGATCGTGGCAAAGAATCCGGAGAGTATCGTGATCGTAGATGAGGCGTATGTGGATTTCGGAGCAGCATCCGCACTGCCGCTGATCGAAAAATATGATAATCTGCTTGTTGTGCAGACCTTCTCCAAGTCCAGATCCCTGGCAGGCATGCGTATCGGATATGCCTTCGGAAATCCGGAGCTGATCAAATATCTCAATGATGTGAAATATTCTTTTAACTCCTATACAATGGATCGTACTACCATTGCAGCTGGTGTGGCATCTATGGAGGATAAGGCATATTTTGAGGAATGCTGCCATAAGATCATTACAACAAGAGAGTGGACGAAGGCAGAGCTCAGAAAGCTTGGATTTTCCTTCCAGGATTCCAGATCCAACTTTATTTTTGCCACACATGAGAGCTGTCCGGCAAAAGAGCTTTTCGCAGCACTGAGGGAGAAACATATCTATGTAAGATATTTCCCGAAGGACAGGATCGATAATCATCTCCGTATCACCATCGGCACGGATGAGGAGATGAAAAAGCTAGTAGAATTCTTGAAGGAATATCTGCAGAAATAACGATTAAGGAGATATTATGGAAGTATTGGTACAGTGGTTTTCACACCACCTTGCACAGTTTATCTCTCCTGAGGGAGCTGTGTTCATCATTTCAATGATCCCGATACTGGAGCTTCGAGGCGGCCTTCTGGCAGCCTCTCTGCTGAAGATATCGGCTGCAAAGGCACTGCCGATCTGTATCGTGGGAAATATCATTCCGATTCCGTTTATCCTGCTTTTTATCCGGCAGATCTTTAAATGGATGAAAAAAACAAAGACGTTCAGAGGTCTGATCACAAAGCTGGAAAACAGGGCTATGGGAAAGAGTGACCAGATCAAGAGATATGAATTTCTGGGACTTCTGCTGTTTGTGGGAATCCCCCTTCCGGGCACCGGCGCCTGGACAGGTGCACTGATCGCCTCTCTTCTTGAGGTGGATATCAAAAAATCCTCCATTGCGATCCTGTGCGGACTTTTTATGGCAAGTGCCATTATGTATATTGTTTCCTATGGAATTGTAGGAAATGTAGTGCACTGATTAAGAAAAATAAAAATTCCTCATCACTGTCACGAAGTCTGGTAGGTGATGAGGAATTTTGTATTTTCAGGCATTGTTACATAAGCCGGCGTTTCAGCATATCCGGATTCATTGCATAGCTCACGGCTGTATCCTTAGTGATACGGCCTTTTTTGTATAATTCCAGAAGACTCTGGTCCATGGAACGCATCTGATCCTGGCTGGAAGTGGAGATTACGCCTTCGATCTGATGAACTTTGTTGTCACGGATCATATTTCGGATGGCAGGTGTCAGGCGCATAATCTCAAAAACAGGAATGTTGCGGCCGTCCACATCCGGGATCAGCTGCTGGGAAATAACCGCCTGAAGGACCATGGAAAGCTGGATAGCGATCTGACGCTGCTGGGAAGGTTCAAAGACATCCATGATACGCTCGATGGTGTTGGCAGCGCCCAGAGTATGCAGACTGGAAAAAACCAGATGTCCGGTTTCTGCGGCAGTCATGGCGGTCTGTATGGTTTCATAATCACGCATCTCACCCAGAAGGATTACATCGGGGCTCTGGCGGAGGGTGGCACGAAGAGAAGTCAAGTAACTCTCGGTGTCGGTGCAGATCTCTCGCTGGCTGACAATGCAGCGGTCATGGCGGTGAAGATATTCCAGAGGATCTTCCAGGGTAATAATGTGGCCTTCCCGGGTATGGTTAATCCGGTCAATGAGGCAGGCCATAGTGGTAGATTTACCGCTTCCGGCAGAACCGGTAACAAGAACCATACCACGGGTATAATCGGAAACACTCATCACATCCTCCGGAATGGAAAGCTCTGCAGGATCCGGCAGTTTGAAGGCGATTACACGGATCACGGCAGCCAGGGAACCACGCTGTTTATAAGCGTTGACACGGAAACGGGAGACGCCGGGAATGGAAAACGAAAAGTCATCGTCACCGGTTTCCAGAAGCCGGGATATATCACGGTTTCCGGCAAGTTTGTAAATGATGCGAAGCAGATTTTCGGTTTCCGCAGGCATCAGTCGTTCTCCACTGCTTAGAAGATGACCGTCGATTTTTTCGGCCAGAGGGCGGCCTGCAATGATGAAGATATCAGAAACGCGTTTATTGGCTGCTTCTGTCAGAAAATCGGGAATAGGGGTTTCTATATCCATAATTTCACTCTCCTTTAAAAAGATTCTGGCGTGTATCCGGATCCCAGGAATTGGTAAGATCAGTATTCCACTGCCGGATTTCCAGAACGGAACCATTGTTTTTTGCTGGGTAAAAAATTTCAAGTACAGTACAAAGCTGCTGGGTATCTGAGATTTCAGTAGAAAAAGTTAAGGTATGTTTCGTGGAATCCCAGGAAAAATTCCTGTCAGTATCTGCTTTTGCCTGTATCAGGGAAAAATATTTTGCTTCATCAGAAGCGTTATCTGCGTACTGAGACAGCTCATTTCGAATTTCAGATACGGTTTCTGTGGCTTTGCTGCAGGCGTTATAATATTTTTCAGTCTGTTCCATGGAATACCTGGCGGTGTTCAGGCCAGACCGTGAACTTCCAAGAGTGAGAAGAGCCAGTACACAGAGACACAGAACAGAAAAAATCAGAAACAGAGAGGGAATTCCCACGGTTACAAAAAAAGTATGCTTCTGTTTCATCAGGAACCCTCCTTTTCGCTGTATTCAGCCGGAAAACTTAAGGGAATCCGGTAAATCATATGCTTGTCCGAAACCTGGAGGAAAGACAGCTCTCCGGATTTTTCAGAAGAGGAAGTATCCGGAGAAAAAATCATTTCATAAGACGCGTTTTTTTCGGAGCAGTTTTGCCAGGTGTCGTCATAATACCAGATCAGATTGTCCTCTTTTTGGATGCCGCCTGGAAGAAGGGACAGAAGTTCTGCCGGAGAACCATCGGTACCCTCCAGTGCTTCCCCGGCGGAAGTAGTGAGTGCCTGGATCTGGTTCCACTGTTCTGCCTGAATACGGTTTTTCCGGGCTGCCGCAAAAATCTGAATACAGGCAGCAGAGGAAAGGGACAGGAATAAAAGAGCCAGGATCATTTCCATGAGAAAAAGGCTGGTGCCGGAATTATGCTGTGTTTTTTTCATGATGCCTGCCACTCAAAATATGATTAAATATACTCACATTGAGATAATGTGGCTTCTCTCGAATACCACTTACTGTTTCTTCGTGTATGTTTTTGAGCAACCGGAGTTATCTCTACTCACAGATCCTAAGTACACTCCACAGTCGTAAATTCCCGAAATAGCCTTCGGTACATGCTTACGTTTGCGGGATCATGCAATTTCGTAAGTTTCTGCATCTCTCAGATTCAGTGCTGCATTGAAATCTCTGTCTTCCGTATAACCGCATGCACATTTGTAGACTCTGTCTGAAAGTTTCAGGTCTTTTTTGATGTGTCCGCAGCAGTGACAGATCTTTGAAGAAGGATACCATCTGCTGACTATCCGTAATTCAATTCCAAATTCCTCACATTTTGTCTTCAGTTTTGTGCGAAATTCGTAAAATTTCTGTGATGCAACTGCTTTTGAAAGATGCCGGTTTTTCATCATCCCGGATACATTCAGATCCTCAACCGTTATATGAGATGGCTTGGTTTTCGCAATCTCAGATATCGTCTTATTGATATAATCTGTACGAATATTTTCCAGACGCTGATGAAGCTTCTGTACTTTAAGCTTTTGTTTACGTATATTTGCTTTTTGAGTGGGCTCTCCTTTCTTTAAATTTTCATATTTACGGGAGAGCTTTCGCTGTGCCCGCCTTAATTGTTTTTCAAGTTTTCTTATTCGTGCTGTTTTATTAATATTTCTATAGACAGTTCCATTTGAATAGTTCCGCTTTTGATTATGTATCCATCCTTAGATGTTGGGATGTAACCTTTCTCTTTCAGCCTTACCCATCCAAGCGTCGGAATCTTAATCCGGTGCCTTTCGCAAAGACAGTCTTTGGGATTGTTTCTTACAAAATACATTTTTACATTCGATCGTCCTTTTTTCTTATACCGTGGAAAACCACTTTGATGATGGAAAAATCTTGAAAAAGCTGTACAGGCATCTTCAATCGAATGTTTTACCGATTTGG
>NZ_JAAITI010000021.1 GCF_013304735.1 Blautia luti | reverse complement strand
CTGTATAAAATTTTCAATGTTCTTCAATTTAGCCTTGACTTTTTATTTGCAGGCTCTATTATCTCTTCTCATCTGCCTGAGAATTTTCTCTCTGTTTTCTTATCATATCCGCAAGTTCCTGGTACTTCCCTGTGATATATCCGTAATTTTCTCTTCTGTGAGGAAGTTTACACGCCGTGCAGTCCTTGATCCCACTTTCTGTAAAGTGGAAATTACCGCCGCATTTATCTCCCAGTGCATACAACGGGCAATAACAGAACAGGCAGTTGAAATTCTCCGGATCTACTCCTTTATGGCATGGAAAATACTCGCATTTTTTGTGGCTGAAATAGGAATACTCTTTTCCTTCCCAATATGGTTTCTCCATGATTCTTATCTCCTCCCGGATCATATATCCTCTTAATTTTCCCATAAAAAAAGAGGTAGCGATGCCACCCCGGGGTAGAAATATAATCCGTTCATGAGTGCGCGGAGGGAACGAATGTATCCGGAGTAGTATCGCCTGCCATTTAATCATGTATAATTCATATGAACAGGCGTATTCCATAAAAAAATGCCTACTCTCGTAAAAAAGTAGACAACGTCCCAGGGGTGCGGAGTCCCTGAAATGGTTGTTACACTTTACACGGAAGTTTAACCTCGCCATAACAAGCAGGTTTCCTGGCTCCGGAATCATGGCTTGTCTCTCCTTCTCATACCTAAGTACAATGGACTGTGAGATTCGCTCCTCCGTTACAGTGACCGGATCGCTCAGGTTTCACACCTGATTCCCTTTTCTGCTGGCATCTGATAATCAATGACTGTCAGATCCCCTCAGCACTTGCTATGTTCAATATGGAATTATACTGACATTATAATAACACCCTGTTAATTATATGTCAATACTATTTCCATCATATTTACATATTTTTAATCATATTTTTCCGATACATTTGTAAACGCAAAAAAACAGCCTGGCAAACTGCTGCCAGGCTGCTGTACTTTTATTTTCTGTTGTCTGTTCGCCTTATACAAGACGTCTTACAGAAACGATAGTTCTGTATGTCGCATCGTTGCTGATCTTGATTCCATCCTGAGAGTTAGATGCATGTACGATCTGTCCGTTGCCCATATAAATAGCCACATGTCCACCGTAACAGATCAGGTCTCCAGGCTGTGCATCTGCATAAGATACCTCAGTACCTGCATTCTGCTGCTCATAGGAGGTTCTCGGAAGGCTGACTCCGAAGTTCGCATAGACACTCTGTACAAATCCGGAGCAGTCTGCACCATTGGTAAGGCTTGTTCCGCCCCATACGTAAGGATTTCCCACAAACTGTGTAGCATAATTCACAACAGAAGATCCGGAACCACTGCTGTAAGAAGAACTGTCACTGTCTGAAGATGTATCCTCTGCATTAGATGTGTCCTCTGCACTTTCTTCAGATGCGTCTGTGCTGTTATCGTAATCTGCGTCTGCATTATCCTCTGTATTCTCAGTATCCTCGGACGCATCATCATTCTCACCATTGTCTGCATCTTCATCCACATCCTCGGTGTCATCTTCTGCAGTATCCTCATCTGCATTCTCGATCACGTCGCCGTCCTCATCGTACTGTACGTCTTCGCTCTCGTCCGCCTCATCCTGCTGTGCTTCCTGCTCTGCCTGGCGTCTTGCTTCCTCTTCTGCCTCTGCCTGCGCTCTTGCTGCTGCCTCAGCCTCCGCCTGACGTCTTGCTTCCTCTTCTGCGGCGATACGCTCAGCCTCTAATCTCTGAAGCTCTGCAGTCTGCTCTGCAAGAAGGTTCGCATAGTCTGTAGCCTGCTGCTGTGCATAAGCAATCTCATTGTCATAATCTGCGGATGTTGCACGCTTCTCATCCAGCTGTGCCTGAAGGTTCTGGGACTCTGCCTCATATTCCTGCTTCATTCCCTCAAGTTCTGCCTTCTCCTGTGTGTACTGAGCTTCCAGGTTAGCTACCTGCTGAATGGTGTTGGAATATTTCTCAAGGCTCTTTCTGTCCTGCTCATATGTCTTCTGTGTGTACTCAGCTTTTGTAAGAAGATCAGACAGGTTCTCTGCATTCAGCATCATCTGGAACCATGCGTCGTCTCCGCCTTTCTCGTAAAGATACTGAATACGTTTTTTCATTGCTTCATACTGTTTGGTCTTGGCATTCTTGGCTTTCTCAAGGTTGGCCTGTGTAGATGCAATGTCGGCTTCTTTATTGGAGATATCTCCTTCCAGTGTCTGGATCGAAACCATCACGTTTACAAGATTGGCATCAAGAGTGGAGATCTCTCCTTCGATCTGTGACTTCTGTGCGGAAAGCTCATCCAATCTGGAATAAGTTGCATTCAGCTGTTCATTGGTTGCATCCATTTCCTGCTGAAGCGCTGCCTCATCTTCTCTTGTTGCACTTACGCTAACTACCTGTGCTCCACTGATGAGGAGCGCCAGTGTCAGACATAATATTCTTTTCTTCATGACTGTTCACCCTCGCAATCTGATTTTGAATTCTGATTATTCGGCAGATCACATATCACCTGCCCTCGTTTACTCATTTCTGCTGTTCTTTCATTTCAGCAAATCAATGTAACATTTCTGCAATATCTTATTTCAATCTTTTTATATATTAACACAGTGTTCTCTGGTTTGCAAGGATTTTCTATTATTTAGTTCAAAATTCTGTAACATTTATTAATGAATTTGACATTAAAGAAGGAGAACTCTGCATTTTACAGGTTCTCCTTCTCTTAATTCTATTTAATTATTACATAGAAATTTCTTCCGGTACTTCTCTTCCTGCCTAATCAGAACAGGTCTGCAAGAATCTGATTTGCGGTCTTGTTCAGGTATCCATCCGGATCGGAAAGTGTACTTCTGTTCCATCTGAAGTAAGCACCATTACGGATATAGTTACCACTTGATTCGTGATAATCATATTTGCTGGATCCTGGATATTTGGCCATGTAAAGCTCTGCAAGCTTGATTGCCTGGCTTCCATATGTTCCATCCGGTGTCGGTGTTCCGGAAATCTGAACACCCGCATTCGGTGTACAGTGCAGGATCACAACACTCTTATCTGCACACTGTCCAAGAACCATCCATGTATGTCCGTCATTGTATCCGATATCTCCCGGATACAGTTTCCAGCCGGAGCTTGAAAGCTGTGACTGAGAAATTGTAGTTCCCATTCCTCTGCTGGTATATAAGGAACCGATATCTCCGGAAACTGTTGTATAGTTCACTCCGCCGGATTTACTCTGCATAATCTGATATACAGACCATCCTACATATCCGGAGCAGTCAAGGCCTTTCTGTTCTGTAGCTTCTGTAAGATCCATATAGTTCTTATAGTTATAAGAGCTGGAATTGCTGTCATACCACTTTTTCCATCTGGAACTTACGCCTTTTCTGGTGGCATCCGAAGTATTGTGGCCTCCGCCCCATACATAAAGGGTCTGTCCAACCGGTTTCAGTGCATTTGCAAGGAAATTCTTAATTGTACGTGACCTGGTCGGTGTCGTTGTACTCGGGTTATTGTTGACCTGAAGGACTCCGCTACTGCTGAATGTGTACTTTTTGCCATCGATTGTCTTGGTTCCGGTAGCCATTACACCTGTGGATGGGTCAAAATAATATTTATAACCCTTGGATGTATTCTCCACCCAGCCGGTAGCCATAATTCCACTTGAGCTGTAGAAATAATAGGTATTGCTGCCGATTTTCTTGAAGCCTTTATACATGGCTCCTGTGGTCGGATCAAAGTAACGTTTCTGTTTTTTGGTATTGGTTGCCCAGCCTGTTGCCATGTAGCATTTACTTGTAAAATACCTGGTCACATTCTTGGAATCTGTAAGGAATTTACTCTTGGCTGCAACTCCGTTATTGCTGTAGAAATAATATTTCTTCTTGCTGATGGTTGCCCATTTGGTTGTCATATAACCGGTGCTGGTATTAAAATACCGGGTATTCTTCTTGCTGTCTGTAAGCCAGCCTGTTGCCATATAGCCTTTTACACCGTTGGCATTGTAGAAATAGCGTTTGCCTTTGCTGTCTTTTGCCCAGCCTTTTACCTGAACACCTGTGGAGGCATTGAAATAATACTTCTTTCCATTGAGGGTAAGCCAGCCTTTTACTTTCTTACCATTCTTGTAATAATAGGACTTTCCATTTTCTGTTTTAAAGCCGTTTTTGGTTGCGGCCTGTACATCTGTTGCAGTTGTATGTACAGTCGCTCCAGCTGCAAAAAACATCAAGATCAAAAAAAGTCCCCACAGTTTCCATTTTTTGCTTAATTTTCGCATACATACCTTCCTTTGATAGATAATTGATATTTACTATTTCTGAAGTCCGGCTGATTGTTATCTTCACTGCCCATCCTGTGAACCATGTGTAAAGCATTCAATTCTTTACAATTCTGTTACAAATTTACGTCCATATTATATACCATTCTTTACCTGTCGTCAACTCTTTCCGGCTTTTTCCCTGTCATACACCCTCTTATCCACGCAAAGATCCCCGGAATATCAGAAATACCTGCTGAATATTCCGGGGATCCGAGCATTTATAAAAATATTGCTTTCTGTAACAACTCTGTTACAGTCTGTTTCTTACAGGAATTTTTTGCGAAGCTCTGCTCCGTCAAGTGCACTTAAATATGCAGGTGCAACATCAAATACCGTCTTGCAGCCTTTCTGTCCTTCCTGATTCATACGGTATGCAGCTCTTGCATAGGCAACGATAACAGAAGAGGTAAACTCCGGATTGGAATCCAGTTTCAGACTGTACTCGATTACATGGCTGTTCTCATCATTCCAGCCGGTTTTTCCACTGCGGATTACAAAACCACCATGCGGAATTCCGCTGTGATCGCGATCCAGCTCCTCCTGGGAAATAAAGTGTACCGTTGTGTCATACTCATCAAAGTAGTTCGGCATGGTCTTGATCTCTTCCTCGATGCGTGCAAGATCAGCACCTTCCTCTGCAACAACGAAGCACTCTCTTGTATGTTTCTGACGTGTGGTTAGCTCAGGATTTTCTCCGTTTCTTACAGCTTCCAGTGCAGCTTCTACAGGAATTGTGTACTGTTTTGCGTCTTTTACGCCTTTAATACGGCGGACTGCGTCAGAATGTCCCTGGCTGACACCCTTGCCCCAGAATGTGTAATCGTTTCCGTTTGTAAGGATTGCGTTTGCATACATACGGTTCAGTGAGAACATTCCCGGATCCCAGCCTACAGAGATAATTCCTACATGACCGTTCTCTGTTGCTGCTTTGTCAACATTTGCAAAATGCTCCGGAATTCTCTTATGTGTATCAAAGCTGTCCACAACGTTGAAATATTTTACATATTCCGGTGTCTGAACAGGAAGATCGGTAGCACTTCCTCCGCAGATAATCAGAACATCAATCTCATCTTTCATTTTCTCTGCATCTTTTACAGAATAAACCTTGGCAGTCTCTGTAAGAATCTTCACTGTTTCCGGATCACGTCTGGTGAATACTGCAACCAGCTCTGTATCCGGATTGTGTTTGATCGCGCACTCCACGCCGCGTCCAAGGTTTCCATAGCCTAAAATACCAATTCTTATGCTCATAACGATTTCCTCCTCTTTTTCTCTGCAGGAAAACCTGCACTCTATATCGCAAAGCAGATCTGCAGGATCCACCTCACAAACAATTTAATGCTCTCTGCTGTTGTCAATCCCCGGACAAAACCGGCAAATTTTATCAGCAGCAGAAAATTCCGCCCGGCCAGCACATGGCACAGGCCATAGTTCTGCAGCAGGCATCACACATATCTCCCCCTGCTGTGGGCATTCCTCCAAACGGATCCTGTTGCTGCTGGTACCAGCCTCCGCCGCCTTCCATTCTCTGAAGAAGCATGCGGTACTGCATATTATTTGGTTCCTGACGGACCGCCTCGCGGATCTGATCCAGAGCCGTCACATTATTCCCAAGCCCCATATTCGCCATGGCAGCCAGATAATACCATTCGCCGTTTTTCTGTCCAAGAGAATTCAGCACATTCATAGCTTCCTGATAATGGCCACTCTGCACATAATTGGCAGCCGCACGTCTCCGCATGCTCTCCTCGTCCTGGTAAGTACTTGATCCTGCGCTGCCATAGCCGCCAAAACCGCCATAACTTCCATAGCCATTTCCGGAAGCACTGCCTCCATACTCACGTTCTTTCATAATCTGCTCGTAAGCCTGCTGCACTTCCTTGAATTTCTCCTCAGCCTGATCCTTATTCGGATTGTTAATATTGGCATCCGGATGGTACTTTCGGCTGAGTTTCCGGTATGCCTTTTTTATTTCATCATCAGATGCGTTTCTGGGAACTCCCAGCACACTGTATGGATCTAACATTTTTTCTCTTTCTCCCGTTTTTCCCTGCGTTTCTGCCCGATGGCCGCAAAACGGCACCAGACGCCGGAATATAAAATATTTCGAAGGATATCTCCATATCGGATCACCGGCATTTTTTCAAATTCCCTGCAACTTTCTGAAAGCATCATCATAAGCATCCGGCGTATCTCTTCTTCGAACCCTTCCATCTTATATTTCTCAAGAAATGGATTGTAATTTCCGTTTTCCGCGTCTTTTTCCACGTCATCATAGGCATCCAGGATATAAATGAACTTCCCGAGATAAAATCCCATCCGCCGCAGCGAAGCTTCCCACACATCCTTACGGAACGCAAAAACCTCTTCCATAATCTGTCCGGAACATCCTGCCACCCGGTCCACATCTGTCTCGCCCTGTTTTTCGAGACGTGAAAGCTTAAGAAGGGCATCCTGAATTTTCCGGATTTTTTCCGGATAACCGGCCATGCGTTTCTTTCCGCCTGCATTCAGAAGTCTGGCATAGGCATACCGCAGAGGTTTTCTCTCATCCTGCCAGTCATCCATGCATTTATAATATGAAAGAATTACATTCATATCCGCGCAGTATGTGGTTATCTCATTGCGGCGTACCGGCTGAGGCTTCAGCGGATGAACCGCGCACCGGGAAGTTCCTTTCTGCGTAGGCGGCTCGTACAGCCCGCTGAGCAGAAGCACAACAAATGTCATATCGTACGTCAGCGAAATCTGCCCCGGTATTCCATATCTCTCACGGAGTTCTCTGCAAAGCCCACAGTAAAAAGAACGGTACATGTCAAAATCTTTGAATTTAATTTCCGGTTTGTTAACTGTCACATATCCGAACATGTCAGCTCCTCTTTACAAATTTGGTGTGGCACTTCGGACATTCAATCTCAATCTTTCCTTTTCCCCTGGGGATACGGATCTTCTGTCCACAGCCCGGGCAGCTGTAGATATGGTGAGTTTTTCTCTGTTTCATCAGATTTTTTTCTTTATTGAAACGAAGACGGAATTTCGATGTCACCTGAAGATATTTCTGATTTTCTGCATAACGCTGCTGAATATTTCTGGAAAAAATGCGGAAATACGCATATACAATCGCCGCAATTCCAAGGAAATCCAGAATACTGCCAACATTTCTGTTAAACATGGTAACAACCATGGTCAGTATAATCAGAGTCAGCGCAACTCCCATAATAAATCTGGAAAAATCATCCACTCCGTAGCGTCCCTGCATAAATTTATTGAATTTGTCTCTCATAAAATCTGTTTCTCCTTTTCACTGCCGCCATAACTGTCCAGGCTCTCCAAAGAGATTCACGGACATTTCCTAGCGGTCATTACATACCTGGAAAATGTAGAATTTCAGATAATAGGACTCATCTGCCGACCAGAGAATCGGATGATCCGGAGCCTGTGTGCGGTATTCCACCTGGCGCAGTCTCTTGTGAACATTCTTCGCAGCCTGACCAATTGTCTGTGTAAACAGTTCGTAGGTCATGAAATGAGAACAGGAACAGGTTGCAAGAAAACCTCCGTCTTTTACAAGGCGCATAGCCCGGAGATTGATTTCACGGTATCCTTTTATGGCATTTTTGACAGAACTTCTGGACTTGGTAAATGCCGGTGGATCAAGGATTACCACATCAAATTTCTCACCTTTTTCCTCAAGTTCCGGAAGAAGTTCAAACACATCCTCGCAGAGGAATTTCACTTTTCCTTCCAGCCCGTTAAGTTCTGCATTCCTTCTTGCCTGATTTACGGCAGTCTCAGATGCATCCACACCAAGAACACTTTCTGCCCCTGCAAATCCCGCATTCAGGGCAAAAGAGCCGGTATGTGTGAAGCAGTCCAGAACCTTTGCATCTTTACAGAGTCTCTGAATTGCCAGACGGTTGTATTTCTGATCCAGGAAAAATCCTGTTTTCTGTCCGTCTTTGATGTCTACTTCGTATTTCACGCCGTTTTCTTCAATCTGGACAAGGGTAGGAAACTCTTCTCCGATAAATCCCTTGGTAAGTTCCATTCCTTCCTGGCGGCGGACTTTGGCATCGCTTCGCTCATAGACACCACGAATCTGAATTCCGTCTTCTGCAAGAATCTCCTTCAGTGCATCAATGATGGTTCCCTTAAGGCGGTCAATTCCAAGTGCCAGAGACTGTACTACCAGCACATCGGAAAACTTATCCACAACAAGTCCCGGAAGAAAATCTGCTTCTCCGAAAATCACACGACAGCTTCCTGTATCCACAATCTTCTTGCGGTACTCCCATGCGTCACGGACACGCTGTCTCAAAAACTCTTCGTTGATCTCCTTATGTTCATCTCTGGTAAGCATACGTACCGTGATCTTGGAATTGGTGTTGATAAATCCTCTTCCCATCGGATATCCGTCAAAATCATGAACCAGAACGATATCTCCGTTTACAAAACTTCCCATAATGGTTGCGATTTCATTATCATATACCCAGAGGCCTCCTGATTTCAGGAATCTGCCTTCGCCTTTTTTTAATGTTACTACTGCCAGGCTCATAAATTCTACCTTTTCCCTTTCTCATTTCCCTGTGACGGTTTACAGTGTATGAATTCCATAAAACCGATTTATGGTCAATTCTATCACAGAAAAAATCATTTTTCCAGTGCTTACCCGAATCCTTAAGATAAATCACAGAATTTTCATGATCTTTTTATTTCCCGTTCACACAAAAAAGCCACCAGAGAAACCGGAGCTCTGTCATTTTCCGGTTTCTCTGATGGCAATGATATATTTTTATTCTGCTGCTGACTCCTCTGTGGCGTCTGTATTTTCTCCATAGAGACCTGCAAGGAATTTCATGGTATCCTTATACAGTGTCTGTTTGTCTTCTTCCGGTACATCCGCAAGAAGAACTGCAGTTTCGTCGGTAACGTCTATGTTTTCTTCCGTAGCATCAATGCCGAACAGTTTTTTCAGCTTCTGATCCATCATATTCAGCTCTGCACTGACATATGTTTCTGTTCCATCTGCCACATAAGATGCCGCACCGTCCTTCAGAACGTCGTAATAATCCTTCTCAACGGTATCTGCAAGGCTCTTTCCGGTCTGCTCATCCAGCACAACTGTGGCTGTGGATTCTGTATTCTCAGTTGCCGCAAGAAGAGAGTCTGCATCCCCTTCGTATTCTCCCTTCGCAAAGAGGGCAAATCTGTCATAGTTGTTCTTTGCCTCATCGCCAAGAACCGAAGTGTCAACTTCTGTGTTGTCTGTTTCTGCTGATGTGGTTTCTCCGGCTGCTTCTGTTTCCTCAGAACTGTCTGTATCCCCTGTTGCTTCCGGAATTCCTGTTTCATCCTGGTCAGTTTCTTCTGAAGTGCTTTCATCTGCATTGGACTCATCAGCTGTACTCTCATCTACAGTAACTGTATCATCGGTACTCTCATCCGTACTGTCTTCACCGACATAAGTTCCATCATCTGTTGCTTCCGGAATTCCGGTCTCATTACTGCTGTCTGCGGAATCTCCGGTCTCCTTTTCAAGATCCGGATCTTCTGTGGAACTCTGAATTACATCTCCGCCAAGAGCACTTTCATCTACGTTATTCATGATATCGTCATCATCATCTGTCGCTTCATTGGGATCTACTGTTTCGTCTGTATTCTCACCGTCCAGGGAATCGTCAGTAGTAGTCTTGCCTGTGGTGTTGGCATCTACCTGCTCCAGTGTATCCTTCACATCGTCGTAATCATACCCCTGCTCTGCAATTTTTTCCAGAAGAGATACGATCTTGTCAATCTCCTCCTGGCTTACAGAGACATTGTTCTCCTGTGCCACATTGACAACAATGTTCTGAATTTCCTGTGTATTCTGTACATTGTTCTGGATGACATCAATCTTGGACTGGTTTACAACAGTTGTTGCCTCATTTTTTCCGACCTTGTCTGCCAGCTCACCGGTTGTGACAATTTCTTCATTGGCAAGCTTGGTCTTAGTCTCATCCAGCTTCTGTCCGCTGGCTTTTTCATAGGCCATCTGAATACCTGTGAGGGCACCTGTTCCGGATACTTCCATCGGGCATGCCGCTACAACTTCACAGTTCTTTACTCCGGATGTGGAAAGTGAACTGGCAATCATATTTCCGGTTACCCAGTTCAGATTGGCTGTACGAACCTTGATTCCACCGGACTGTGTAGGTTTTACGTAAGCACAGCTTAAGGTTCTGGAACCGATCTGTGACTGCGGTGCGATATTATCCAGATGATTATGTTCATCCTGATTGGTGATGGTCATAATCTGCACCTGATCCGCACTTACATTAAAATATTTCATCATGGTCTGCTTCTGGGCATCTGTGAGGTCCGCACCCAGTGTTACTACTTTTGATGCATCCGCAAATACAGGATTTACACTCCCTGCCACAAGGCATGCACTGCAGAGAATTGCTGCAATCAGATTTCTTTTCTTCATGAAATTTCCCTCCATATATAAATTCCGGACTGCCGTTTTTTCTGTTTCATATTATAACACAGATATACGGGAATTTGTAATTTATGTTCTCTTATTTTCCTGCAGATATTTTCACAGTTTTTGTAATTTTCCCATCTGTTCTGCTTTTTTTATTAATTCCCGGTTTTTCTCATTTACAGGGCCAAAGTCCTTCAGAGGACAGTAAACTTCCCGGCATTTTTCCATAACCTCCAGTGCTTTTCTGTAATTTTCTTCAGAAATACACTGAAACGGCTTCTCTGTAATAGTCTCTGCAGCCAGCTCTTTTGCTACCTGATAATCAGCATCGTTGGTATGAAGAATTCCCGTTGCAAAGGGGATTCCCTGTCGCTGCAGTTTCCGGTACACTGGAATTCCGCTTCCGTTTCCTCCAATTACAAACACCTGAGGTTCCCCTGTCGGTGGTTCCATTTCCACACAGCCGAACTCTGCGTTGTAACTTCCACGGGTAATTCCATAAAGTCTGCGGATATAATCCGAGGTAAAAATTTCTTCCGGCGCTCCGTATTTTTCAATGTGGTCTCCATGCACACAGATCACCTGGTCAGAAATCTTCTGAGCAAGATCCAGCTCATGAAGGGACATGATCACAGTCATCTGTTTTTCCAGCACCATTTTTTTCAGAATGGCAAGCAGTTCCAGTTTATGACGGATATCCAGAAAAGATGTCGGTTCATCCAGGATGATAATCTCCGGTTCCTGGCAGATGGCGCGCGCCAGAAGAATCCGCTGGCGCTGTCCGTCACTGATCGCTGTGAAATCCCGGTCTTTCAGATCCCAGGCATGTACCATCTCCATGGCATTTTTAACTTTTTCCTTATCCTCCGCAGAAAGAATTCCGAGAGTTCCGGTATATGGATAACGTCCGGTAGACACCACATCCTCACAGGTCATAAGTTCCGGACGCATACGCTCGGTGAGCACTACGGCCAGTTTCCTGGAAACCTCTTTGTTCGTCATGCGGCTCATCTGTTCCTGTTCCAGATATACAGTTCCTCCAATCAGGGAAAGCTGCCTTGTGATACTCTTCAGAATGGTAGATTTGCCGGCACCGTTGGGACCGATCAGAGTCAGGATCTCTCCTTTGTTCAGCTGAATATTAATCTCTTTGATCAGCGGTTTTCCGTCATAGCCTACGGTCAGCTGATCCGTATAAAAAAAATATGATTTCATCGTTTATATCCTCTGCTGTCTGCGAATCATGATATAGATAACTACCGGTGCTCCGAAAACTGCCGTCACAGAACTGATGCTCAGCTCCGTCGGTGCAAATACGGTTCTTGCGATCAGGTCACAGAACAGGCAGAACACCGCACCACCCAGGAAGCAGGCCGGAATCACAAGCAGTGGCTTTGCAGTCTTTAAGAGACTTTTTGCAATGTGAGGTACGGCAATTCCCACGAAGGAGATCGGTCCGGCAAATGCAGTGACACAGGCAGAAAGAATACTGGAAAGCAGGATCAAAAGTATGCGGAATACTTTGATATTGACGCCCATATTCTGTGCGTAAGTCTCACCCAGCTGATAGGCACTGATGGGTTTTGACATAAAAAATACGATCACCATGGTAAGTAATACCACCACAGCCATAGTCCGCACATTCCCCCAGGTCATACCGGAGAAACTTCCCAGTGACCAGTTGTGAAGATTCACGATGTTGGAATCATCCGCAAACGTCACCACAAAGTCCGTGATGGCCGAGCAGATATAGCCGATCATAACACCACTGATGACCAGCATGGACATGTTGTGGACTTTTTTTGCCACAAGAAGCACAAAGCCCATGGAGATCATGGAACCGGCAAAAGCAGCTAGGATCATGGCTCCGGAACCGATGGATACCGATCTGCTCAAAAGAAAGATCATCAGAAAAGCCACAATCAGCTTGGCTCCGGAAGAAATTCCCAACACGAAAGGTCCCGCGATAGGGTTATTAAAAAAGGTCTGCAGCAGAAATCCGGAAACAGAAAGTGCTCCGCCGAGGATGATAACTGCCAGAATTCTTGGAAGACGGATCTCCCAGACAATATTATAAGAAGTTTCATCTCCCTGATGCCGGAATATGATATTCAGGATCTCCTGCACAGAGAGGTGGATACTTCCGGAATTTACATTCCATATAAATAAAAAGATCAAAAGTACCGCAAGGATCACAAAAGAGATCCCATATCGGACCGCTCGTTTTCTGTCATTCATTTTTTCTGGTACACTCCTCTTCTGTGGTGTAATTCGTGTAAAGCCGTATTTTCGTTTATTTCAGTTTGTGCATGTAAGTCAGGTTATCTAGGGAATCATCATCCGTGGTCAGCATGGTGTGGATATCCTCGATCATGGTTCCAAGTCCTGTGGTCTCCTGGAAAAGGTTTTTGCCTGTGCACCAGACATTTCCACTCTTCACTGCCTTGAAATCCGCAAGAAGTTCGCTTTTGGAAAGAAGTTCATCGATGGTCTGAAGCTCTCCGTCAATGGTACTGTTGTAGATGATATAATCCGCATCTTTTGCCTTGGCATAGAATTCTTCCATCTGCATGTTCATGGTGGAAAGGGCATTGTCACTCTCTCCCGTATCTTCCGGAACGTAATTTCCACCTGCAAGGGAGATCATCTCTGAAACATAGTCGCCGCTTTTTCTTACATTTACCGCGCCTACGGAGTTGATATAAAAGAACGCTACGGTCTTATCTGTTTTATCTGCTGTAAGCACGTTATCCAGTTTGTCTGTCTGCTCTTTGAAAACTTTTTCTGCCACATCTTCTTTTCCAAGAAGGACTGCGTAAAGTTTCATCCACTCAGTTCTTCCAAGGGGATGGCTTTCATAGCTGGAACGTTCCACCATTACAGGGATCCCGAACTGTTCCAGTTTCTCCTGGACTTCCGGATTGTGATGGATCATGGTGGATTCAATGGCAAGGTCACAGCCTTCGTTCAGAATCAGCTCATAATCCGGCGCACTGTACTTGCCGGCATAGATCATCTTTTTCTGCTCCATGGCGTCTTTGGCTTCCTGGATATACCATCCATCTTCCTTGGTTCCGGAAAGTTTGATACTGTCGATCCCGTCAATGGCCCGGAAAAGATCCATGGCTGAGGTTGCAACCAGATAAATGTTATTTAACGGCTGTTTTAAGACCACAATATCAGAGTCCAGCCCTTCCGGAGCTTCTTTTCCCTCGGGGACTACAAGAAACTGTCCCTCCTGATCGATGGTGATCAGCGCATAGCCATCGTTGTAATAATCCACATTGAATTCCTTCGCATAGGATAGTTCCATGCTGTGGTCGAAAGTAAGGCCCGGAATATCCGCAGGCTTATGTTCTGTCTCCGCTGCCTGCACGGCAAACGCGCAGCCCAGAACAAGCGTCAATGTCAGAAATATGTATGAAATTATTTTTTTCATTTTTCTGCCTTTTTCATGCTTGAAGAATCAAAATTTAATGTGTAGTCGATCTCATGAGGTGTACTCATGGCTACGGTATCTGCTGTCACTTCCATCTCTGTGTCAAAAACAGTCACCGGAATCTCAAATGTGGAATTTCCGTCTTTGTTCACCGGCTCATATTTTTCGCCATCCACGATCATGTAATCGTAATTCGGGCTGCTCCAGATGATGGTTGCTGTAGCTTCTTTGTCTTTGATCTCTACTTTGGCCGGAGATTCTACCGTTGCTCTTCCGGTTCCGCCTGTGAGGGTTACATCAAATTCGTAAGTTCCGTCTTCCAGTTTCAGATCTTCCAGCTTTTTTCCCTCAGATTTCTTGTCATCGGAAGTTTTCTCATCTTTGGAAACATCTGCTTTTTCTGCGTTCTCCTTGTCGGAGGAGTCTTCTTTTTTGTCTGTATCATCAGTTGTTTCTTCCACATCACCTGTCTTTACAGGATTTTTGACGCTGACTTTATGGTCATACCATTTACCTTTTTCTCCCAGAAGTGCCACATCAAATTCCTCATCAATGGCAGGTACCGGGATATCAAACCCGTAAACTTCCTCTGTATAACCGTCGCTGTATTTTACTGTATCTGTGGTAGGTTCAATGATCTCGGCGCCATCCTTCTGTGCATCTTCTGCAGTTCCTGCAAACAGATTTACGATCTTCTTGGAAACCAGGCTTACATGGATGGTCATCTTGCCATCTTTGACCGTAAGCTCTCCTTTTTCGTCATTGGCCTCATTTACATGGAACATACTGCTGTCTGTGTCAAACTCTGCTGTATAAACACCATCTTCTAGGGTATCTGTCTTGGCTGCGTCTGCCTCTTTCTCATTGGAAGCTTCTGCATCCTCTTTGGAATCGTTTTTGGCAGATTCGGTTTTTGCGGAATCTGTTGCAGCCATTGCAGGCACAGAGCCAAGGGCCATGGCTGATGCACTTACCATTGCAAGGATTAAGTTTACATAACGTTTTTTCATAATAATCTTCTCCCTTCCATAGATACAGCAATCTGCCCGGAAGACAGTCTTCCTGATCTTTCCGGGCAGTTACATGGATTTCTTATAGGTATCTGAGCTCACTCAGATCGTTTCATATTTATTATTCTGCGGAATCCTCAGCGGAATCAGCCTCTGTATCTGCTGCTGCGTCAGAATCTGCGGACTCATCTGTGCTTCCGATGGAGTCGATAGCTGCTTTTGTATGATCTACATAAAGCTGCTCAACAGCCTCGATACGTCCAAGACCTGCGATCTGTGTATCAACATTCTCGAAGTTTCCGGATGCTACAAACTGGCTCTTCCAGGAATCCTCATCATCACCGGCCATATCGTTGTTTGCATGGTCTCCGGCAACAACCATCAGCGGACGAAGAACAACGTTCTTGTATCCTGCCTCTTTTACCTTCTCGATAACCTTGTCGCAGGCTGTATCTTCCGGTTTACCCTCTACAGTACCGATGAATGCGTTCTTGAATCCAAGGTTTTCCATCTGTGTCTGCATCTGATCGTATGTAATGTTAGCTGTATGAGATGTTCCATGTCCCATGAATACGAATGCTGTGCCAGCCTCAGCTGCTGCATCCATGCTGTCAAATCCGGCTTCTTTGCAAGCCTCATCTGTGATTGCCTGAGCAACGGCTTTCTTGTCATCGTTGATCACGGTTGCATCGTCTCCAACCTCACCGAGCATTGGCTCTGCGATAGCTACAGACTCGAATTTATCTTTATAGCCATTGATCGCTTCTGTCATCTCATCGTACTCAGCACCATGCATCAGATGAGTAGGCTGTACAACCAGATTCTTAACACCATTCTCTACTGCACGGTCAAGAGCCTGCTGCATGTTATCAATCACTTCATCATCTCTTGCCTCTACATGGTTGATGATGATCTGTGCTGTAAATGCTCTTCTTACAGACCAGTCCGGATAAGCTTCTGCAAGAGCATCCTCGATTCCTTTGACATCCTCTGCACGGCTGTCATTGAAGGAAGTACCAAAGCTTACAACAAGAAGTTCATTCTCACCGATCTCATCCTGGTTACGCGGATCGTCCTTGGAAGCATCTCCTGTGTCACGTCCGAAGTAATCCGGATCAGCGTTCTCGCCCTCTACCAGTTCTTTCTGAGCGTCTGTCAGAGCATCCCATGCTTCTTTGGCTGCCTTGCAGTCCTCATCTGTTGTGTCAGTTCTCTCCTGAACATAGATCTTGTCGATCAGAGCTGCTACATTGTCAGCTGCTTTCTGGTCTTCATCAGAAGCCTCTGTGGTATCAGCTGCCTCAGTACTCTCATCTGCGCTCTCTTCTGTAGCGGAATCATCTGCTGCCATTGCTGTTGTAGCTGCACCCATAGAGCATGTCATGGAAACTGCGAGCATCAGAGCTAACATTGTTTTTCTTTTCATTTCTTATCGTCCTCTTTTCATGTATTTCCAGAATACTGATATGTACAAAAAAACGGCTGCTTTCTGCGGCCGCCTGCTCACACACGATTCTCTCGCAATACACATAAAAAGAAGTTCTGTATTGTTATTGAGAATACAGATTCGTAGACCGCGAATCCTGGATCTCACAATAAGGCAGTTCTCCTGACTTGGTTCCACACTGCTTTCCCTTCCCGGTTTCCCAGTGGTATTTAAAAACAGCTCCCCGTTCACAGTGACGGTATCGTTCCGGATTCTCACCGGATTCTCTTTTGCACATCCGACTGGACGCAACCTTATTGCCATAACATTTGTACATATTCGATTTTACCTGGTTACTTATTCTTTTACCACAAAATCACAAAATTGTCAAGATTGCTGTCGGACGAATTATGGTGCTTCCCCTGCATCTGTCAGTTATTTTCAACATACTCCTTTCAATATTCATGCACATTATGCATGGTTTTATATGATTTATGTTTTTTATTTATGGTACAGTGATTTCCTACAACATAAAAGCTGCCCCTTTCCGCCATCACTGTGACAGCAGAAAAGGGCCGCTCATATTATTTACTGAAGTACTCCTGCTCCAGGTATCTGGCTACATAGATACCGCTGGCGGATGCATGGGAAAGAGAATGTGTCACACCGCTGCAGTCTCCGATAACAAAGAGACCTTTGTGGCAGGTTTCCAGATTCTCATCGATCTCAACTTCCATGTTGTAGAATTTAACCTCAACACCATAAAGCAGAGTATCGTCATCTGCTGTTCCAGGTGCGATCTTATCCAGAGCATAGATCATCTCGATGATTCCATCCAAGATACGCTTCGGCATAACAAGGCTTAAGTCTCCCGGTGTTGCGGAAAGAGTCGGTGTTACGAAGCTTTCCTCAATACGTGCTTTTGTGCTTCGTCTTCCACGGATCAGATCTCCGAAACGCTGTACCATAACACCACCGCCAAGCATGTTGGAAAGTCTTGCGATGCTCTCACCATATCCGTTGCTGTCATGGAACGGCTCTGAGAAATGTTTGGATACCAGAAGCGCAAAGTTTGTATTGTTGGTGTGTTTTGCAGGATCTTCATAGCTGTGGCCGTTTACTGTGATGATTCCATTGGTGTTCTCATTAACCACAACACCTCTCGGGTTCATACAGAAAGTACGGACCATATCCTCAAACTTCTCGGTTCTGTAAACGATCTTGCTCTCGTAAAGCTCATCGGTCAGACGGCTGAACACCTCTGCCGGAAGCTCCACACGGACACCGATATCCACACGGTTGGAAAGTGTGGGGATCTTAAGATCTGTACATACAGTCTCCATCCATTTACTTCCGCTTCGTCCCGCGGAGATGATGCAGTAAGTTCCCTCGTAACGCTCATCACCTACAACAACTGCATAGCCGTCTTCTGTTTTCTCCACTTTGTCAACGGACGCGTCAAAATAGAAATCTACATGGGCTTTCATCTTGTCATAGAGATTCTGAAGTACTACATAGTTGATATCCGTTCCCAGGTGGCGGACAGATGCATCCAGAAGATGCAGGCCGTTCTGAAGACAGAGCTTACGGATCTCACTGTTTGTGGTGGAATAAAGCTTGGTTCCCTCTCCACCATGCATCAGATTCAGTTTATCTACATATTCCATCAGTTCTGTGGCTGTATCCTTGCCGATATGCTGATACAGCGTTCCGCCAAACTGATTGGTGATATTATATTTTCCATCGGAGAAAGCGCCTGCACCGCCAAATCCTTTCATGATCGCACATGTTTTACAGTGGATACAGGATTTTACTTTCTTTCCGTCAATAGGACATTTTCTTTTTTCCAGAGGATGGCCGGCTTCAAAAACCGCGATCTTTTTCTCCGGATCATTATTCATCAGCTCATAGGCTGCAAAGATTCCTCCAGGACCTGCTCCTACGATCAGTACGTCATATTTCATAAATAAAAACTCCTTATCTTGTGTTGCCTGTTTTCAATGTTTCGTTTTCGCACAAACCCTGACTATTCTACAACAAGTGTGTACAAAAGTCACCTGTTTTTTCCGGTTTTTGAAAAAATTTTTCAGTCCCTCCGAAACCTATATATCTTAAGCTTTTTTCCATCGGTTTCCACAGTAATGGCACCGTTTTTCATGGTATATTCCACCTGGCTTCCGGCCGCTTCCAGACGCTCTACGGTTTCCGGCGACGGATGCCCGTAAGTGTTGGTGGAAGAACAGGAAATGATCGCCAGTTCCGGCTTTATTTTTTCAAGAAACGCTTCCGTGGTAGAATAACGGGAACCATGATGTCCCACTTTCAGACAGTCCACATCCTTTAATATCCCGGACGCCAGAAGCTTTTTCTCCGTGTCTGCTCCGATATCCCCGGTAAAAAGCATCTGAAATTCTCCAAACGAGAGTTCCATCACCATTGCCTCCTCATTCACATCTTTTCCTGTGGCGTTTTTCTCCGGCCACAAGATGGAAAAAGATACCAGACCACAATGCAGCTCATCTCCCTTTTTTCCTGTCACAATTTTTATTCCGGCTTTTTGTGCCGCATCCGAGAGTTCCTCCCAGGCCTCCGGCCTTTCCGCCCATGAAGGAAGCACCAGATATCCTGCCCGGATGGTCGTGAGTCCATTTCCCATATATTCCAGAAGTTCCTTCGCCCCGCTGATATGATCCTTGTCTGTATGGGAAATAAAAAGCCCGTCCAAATAAGAAATCCCCTGACTTTTCAGAGCCGGCAGAAGGCAGTATCTTCCAAGGTCCGACTGGCTGCTGCTTCCTCCGTCAATAAGAAAATGGTGATTATCCGGAGTCTCTACAAGGATGCCATCTCCCTGCCCCACATCCAGGCAGGTCACTTTCAGGTCTCCTGCCGGATGAAACCCGAGGATCAGAATTCCTGTTATCATCAATGCGCCGGCTGCTGCCCGGACTGTCCGGAGTTTCCTTTGGATCTTTCCCGGGATTCTTTTATCCCGGCTGGATAACTCTGATTTCATACCCGCTTCCTGTTCCCGCCTCATCGGTTCTTTTATATACTGTCCCATAAACAGGATTGTAATCAAAAAAACATAATATACCAGAATCTGCCAGATTTCCGGTTCCCCTCCGATCCAGGTGCTCCACCTTAATTTTCCTGCAAGGCTACATAGATATTCATAAAAAAGCAGCAATCCTCTTGCCGGCAAAATTGCCAGTTTTGCAGCAGGAATACAGAAAATCCCAAGCAACAGTGCCGCCATTCCTCCTGTCAACACAAAGCCCACGCTGGGAAGCACCAGAAGATTCAGAAAAAATCCGGCAAGGGATACTTCTCCAAAAAATTTCAACATCACGGGCAGTGTCACCAGCTGAAGGGCTATGGAACTTACCAGTGCCTTCGTCCATTTTTTCTCCGCACCTGCAAGAGCACAGATTTTTTCCGCTGCAACACCGATTCCAAGAACACAGCCAAAGGACAGAAGAAAACCGCTGTCCAGAAGATACGCCGGGGATTCCAGAAGAATCATCATAGCTGTTACCGAAAGCGCAGTCATCATGTCATAAATCCGTCCAGTGATCCTGGCGCCCATGGCAATGAGAAACATGGTCACCGCCCGCATGGTGGAAATACTCCCTCCGGTCATGATCCCGTACTGCAGCATTACCCCCAGCGAAAAAATTCCCGCAGGCCAGATTCCAAGACCGATTTTTTTCAGAAGGTTATAAAGCCCCATTCCCAGAATGCTGATGTGAAGCCCGCTGATGGCAAGAATATGTACAATCCCGGCCAGCTGATATCGCATCCGCATTTCCGGATCCAGATCCTGTTTGTCCCCAAGCACCATCGCGCAGAAAAGTGGCGCGTCTTCTCCTGCCGATTCCGTAAGAATCTGCCTGCATTTTTCTTTTACCTTAAAAAGCTGCTGTCTGTATCCGGAATAGGATTCTGTTTTTTTCCGGACCACAGCTTTCTTCATAAAATAATAGATATGACGGCAGGCATAGTAATGCTGACTGTCAAAGCCACCGGGATTTGAGGGTTCCTCCACTCTTTTTAAGGTTCCTTTTACCAGAATTTTCATTCCCGGTTTCAGGTCTTCTTCTTTTTTCAGAAACACTCTTACATTTTCAATGGAAAATTTTTTTGACTGATAAATCAGATATGTTTTTTTCAGATAAACAGACTGGGAGAATTCTGTATTTTCATACTGCTCCACCTCCCCGCAGATCACAGAGCCAGGATGTGCTTCGATCCAGTCCTGTACCGTTACAGGAAGGGGATTCCCCCCAAGAAGAGGAATCCCCGTAAAATTCATAATACTTAAACCTAGCACCATAAGAAAACACAGAAAACATAATGGCCGTTTTGTCATACATGTTCTCCCGTTTATATAGATATTCTGTTAAGATCAGTTCTGTTCTTTTTTTGCTTTTGCGCTGGCCAGCAGGCTGTCATTCCATTCATAGAACTTATAAAGCTGCATATTCTGGCCAAATGTCACTTCTTTGTTTCCCTCAATGGAAATCTCCACTTTATCCACATCCGTTGCCGCAATCAGTGTATTTACAACAGAATAAATCGGGATCTGCTCGGAAACATTTAACGCATAATCCTGAAATACAGAATTGTAATCTACATAGCAGATTCCGTTGGCTTTTGTCAGAGAAAGCACTTCGGAATTTTCCGGAATGGTCGGATAATGATCTTTTTCCAGAGGTCCCCTTGCCAGCTGTTCCAGTACTACGGTTGCCTTTGGAAGATTCCGCCTGTAACGGACACTTCTCTGTTCTTCTACCAGCTTGTCACCGTTCTTATTTGTAAAATACAGGGTAAAAGTGTCATAGCTGTAGACGTCCCCGTCAGATCCGGAAAACTCCACAAAAGTGTCACTGTTCATAGCTCCGACTTCTTCTCCTTTGGAATTCGTAAGAGGTTTTTTTTCCACATAGATTTCCACAGAATCAATTCCCGGAATCTGGATAAAGATTTTCACCACGCCGGTACGGACCAGAAGTTCCCTGGTGCGGGACATCTTACTGTAGGCCTCGTTAAATTCCAGACGCAGAATTCCATCCTTTATAGAATAGGAAGAAATTTTTACGTCTTCCGGAAACAGTGAAATTCCATCTTCCCTTGTCTCGCGGTTGTTCAGGCTCTCCGAAAAATCCCGGAGCATCACCTCTGCAGTTTCTTTTTCCGGTGTATACTTCTCTTCTTTCAGTTTTGTTTCTTCACTGTTGATATAATAAAAGCTGTACTTCTGTTCTGTATTTTTCTCTTTTCTTCCCGCAAAACTGATGTAGGCAATCAGCCCAAGAAAGATACAGGCAGCAGTCACGCAGATAATCTTTATCGTTTTTTTCATGCTGTACCTCCTAGGACGGAATATAGGACAGAGGAATCTTCACGGTAAATGTGGTTCCCTCTCCTTCTTTGCTGGATACTTTTATGATACCGTGATGCATGGCTATGGAACTTCTGGTAATGGCAAGCCCAAGACCGGTTCCTCCGATTTCCCTGGAATGGGATTTGTCTACACGGTAAAAACGCTCAAAAATCCGTTCAATAGATTCTTCAGGAATTCCAAGTCCGGAATCTTCAACGGTTACAAAGAAATCTTTGTGATCCGCATCCAGTGTTACACGAACCCAGCCTTCATCTACGTTATATTTGATTCCGTTCTCCACCAGATTGCTGATGGCAAGCGTAAACTTCACTTCGTCCACATCTGCATTGACCGGGCGGAATGAATCCAGAATCAGGGAAATGCTTCTCTGATCTGCAATCGGCCGAAGCCGTTTCAGGATATTTTCCAGCAGTTCATTGATATTCATATTGGTAATATTCATATCTGCCGCTTTTTTGTCCATCTTTACAAGGGAAAGAAGATCTGTGATAATCTTGTTCTCTCTGTCGATCTCTTCTGTAATATCCGAAAGGAATTCCTGATACAGTTCCTCCGGAACTCCCTGCTGTCCTACAAGGGAATCTGCCAGAACTTTCATGGAAGTCATCGGTGTTTTCAGCTCATGAGACACGTTGGATACAAACTCCTGTCTGGATTCATCCAGGGTTTTCATTCTGGAAAGCATCTTATTAAATGCATCCGTAATCAGCGCTGTCTCTGTATAATCCGGTACGGAAATTTCTTCGTTCTGATATCCGTCTGTCAGATCTTCGATGGCTTTTGTTACCCTGGCAAAAGGTTTTACCAGTACTGTGGAAAGAATATATCCCAGGAATATGGCCAGAACCACAATAATTCCAATGATCAGAATTCCCTTCTGCTCCAGTTCCCGGATGGTTGACGTCACTTCACTGGAAGAAGCCATAATCATCATGGCACCCTGCACCTGATTTACTTCCGGGCTTTTTACCGGAACAGCCAGGATCAGCTTCTGGCTGTCGGAATCATATCGGTAGGCATCTTCCCCTTTAAAACAGTTTACTACTTTCTGGGATACCAGAGTTTTTCCCTCATCCACGCCATAGGTATCCTTAATAATCCTGAAATCCCTGTCTACAATGAGAATTCTTCCTCCATAGATATTAGACAACAACTCCAGCTTGCTGTTTACTGTCTGCGAGCTGGAGTCATTCAGATAATTCTCTTTGATAAGCAGGTCGCACATGATGTCACAGATATTTTCCATGCTCTGCACACGGTTGGCAATGGCACGGTCTTCATAGTTGGCAATGACCATTTCCGTTACAATGACACTTGGTACGATTCCCAGTATGATCAGGATGATCAGAATACGAAAGCGGAGACTTTTAAAAAACTTGCCGCTTTTTTTGATCTTCACAGCTTATGCCTGGAAATAGTAGCCCACACCCCATTTGGTGTGTACATATTTCGGCTCACTGGGATTGGCCTCAATTTTTTCTCTTAAACGACGGATATGTACGTCTACTGTACGGACATCTCCCGGATACTCATATCCCCATACGATATTCAGAAGATTTTCTCTGCTGTATACCTTGTTCGGGTTGAATACCAGAAGTTCCAGCACATCAAATTCCTTGGCTGTAAGGTTAATCTCTTTTCCGGAAATAAATACACGGCGTCCTTCGCAGTCCAGCTTCAGTTCTCCGACTTCCACGGTCTTGGCTTTCTCCTGTTTGTTCTGGTTGCTGCCTGCACGGCGGATGATCGCCTTGATACGGGCCTTGACTTCCAGAATATTAAACGGTTTGGTCACATAATCGTCTGCTCCGTATTCCAGGCCCAGAATCTTATCCATATCCTCACCTTTTGCTGTAAGCATGATAATCGGGACATTGGAAAATTCACGGATCTGCTGGCATACCTCAAGACCATCCATCTTTGGAAGCATCAGGTCCAGAAGAATTATATCGTACTCTCCTGCCTTGGCTTTTTCCAGAGCTTCCTCTCCGTCATAGGCACAGTCCACTTCCATTCCATCCTGCTCCAGACTGAAACGAAGTCCCTTGACAATCAGTTTCTCATCATCTACTACCAATACTTTCCTGCTCATTTAACGCTCCTTACTTTATTGCTATTTTATCCTTTATCTTCTCATAGGTTCCTTCCTTGATACCAGGCACGCTCATAATGTCTTCTGTGGAAGTAAAAGGGCCGTTTTCTTCCCTGTAAGCGATGATCGCCAGGGCTTTGGACTCCCCTACACCTGTGAGAGTGGTAAGCTGGGATACATCAGCGGTGTTCAGATTGATTTTCTGGTCTGTACTGGTATTTTCTCCGGCAGATTCCTCTCCGTTGTTATTTCCGGGGACGGTTTCTGATGTGGCTTCCTGTCCATTCTCAGTAACCTGGATCATCTGGCTGTCCACTTCTGCCTGGGTGGGCACATAGATCTGCTGTCCGTCGGAAAGTCCCTTCGCACGGTTGAGATAACTTGCCGCAGCTTCCGGAAGATATCCGCCGGCTTTCTCAATAGCTTGGAAAACACGGCTGCCGGATGGAAGTTCATAGACTCCGGGGCTGGTTACCGCTCCGCAGATGTCTACGTAGATTGTTTCTGGAATCTCTGAAGTCTCCGGCTGCTGTTTCGCAGCTGCCGTTTCCTGTCCTGTATCCACTTGCATCTGTGCAGACTTCTTCTCAGATACTCCATTTTCCGTGTCCGTAGGATCTTCTTGTTCCGCATCCCTCCCGGATGTCTCCACACTTTCTTCCTGCACCAGTTCTTTTTCCAGAAACTCTGCTCCATCATCCTTACAGCCTGTCAGTCCTGCAAAGATCAGGAATATAAATATGGAAAAAATAAGCTGAACACTTCTGATATGTGATTTTATTTTCATGGGTCAGGGGTTCACTCCTTTTTGCCGATGTGATGGCAGGTGCCCCGTTACTCATACAAAACCATACCTTATTTTAACGAAGTATTACAAATATTACAATACTTTTATTTCTATTTCCATTTGAAAATGACCACACCTGCAATGCAGATCAGCATTCCAAACAGCTTTCTCCACTGAAAATCCGCTCTTTCCACTCCAAAAAGTCCCATCAGTTCTATGAGATAAGCCACTGCAAGCTGGGAGATCACAATGAGCATAACTGACCGCGCTGGCCCCAAACTGCCCATACTCTGGATCACGGTAATGGTAATGAACGCACCGATCACGCCTCCAAGCAGCGTATATTTATTCTCCACCTGCCACAGTGCACCGATACTTTCCCTACCTGTAAAAAGCCATGCAGCCACACAGACCAGAAATGCGGAAAACTGCACCCATCCGGTGGAAACCCACAGACTTGTCTGTTTTGTTACATTTGTGTTAAATACTCCCTGAATGCTCATCAGTGCGCCCGAAATCAGCGCCGACAGAAATCCCCACATAAAAATCCCTCCATATAAGATCCGTTCACCAGTTTTACCGCCATAAAAAGGCGCTGCATATTTCTGCAACGCCTTTCCGGTTTCTTATAGTTTATGTGGTTTTTCTGAAATTATACAAATTTTTGAGATAGATTCTTCCGGAGAATGCAATATGCGGCATCTCATAAAAAGTGGCACTTTCCGGGCAGATTGGGCGGTAGAGGGGATCTGCCACGATGATTCTGGCAGTTTTCAGTTTTTCTTCCATGGCTTCTTCACCGCGGATGACTTCATCTTCCTGGCGGAGGAGTCCCTCTGTGATCTCCAGAGAGCAGAGAAGCTGAACTTTTTTTCTATATTTCTGCTCTATGACAGCTGCCAGAGAGCCCATGGTAACCGGTTCACCGATGAGGGTGATGTCCGGAGTGGGGATAAATCCTGACAATGGGCTGTCTTTTTTTCTCAGATAGATCACCTGATCCGGAGTTACTTTCCACAACTCTTCCTGTTCACCGGAAATCTGCGCTCCACTTTTTTCCGCGGAGTTTTCTTTTTTATCCTCAAACGCTTCGCAAGGGCTCTCCGCTGCCTTCTCAAGTGCGTCCGAAATCTCTCCCTCATAGCCTTCCACCGGAGTTCCCACAAGAAATGGTGTCCCGAATTTCTCTCTCAGAACATTGGCAGCCGGGATTCCCACGGAAGATACCACAAGGTTTACCTCCGCCTCACCGGCATGGGACAGATCTTCCAGCGTATCGCCCATAGCCCAGGTGGAAAGGATCTCCCACCCATATTTTTCCAGACGTCTTTTCATGGCATCTACCATCGGCTGGGGGCCAAAATCCAGGGGTGTTACTCCAAGAAGATTTAATTTCCGTTTTCTCTTCTCTGCAGCGCCGGTAAAATGTCTGGCAATCTCAGAGAGTGCCAGCCCTGCTCCATACACATAATCATGCATACCACTGGTTGAAACCGAAAACGCCGGAATCCCTGTCTCGGCCGTAAGTGCACGGGCAAGTCCAGGAAAATCTGTTCCGTTCATAAAGGGAATCGGGGAACTTGCAAGAGCAATAAATTTCGGTTTCAGTTCCTCCGCCACATCTTCGATATCCCGGAGAAATTTCTCATCATTTCCCATGATCGCATCGATATCCGTAAGGCCTGAGATAAAAATCAGGCTGTCCTGGTCATACCAACGGATCTCATCGTGGGTATTATAGGTAGAATTACAGCCAGAAGGATCATGCATCACCGTCATTCCTCCAAGCTCATACAAAGCGGAACAGACACCGGACACGTCTGCCGTATAAATCGGTATAATTCGATATGCCTGTCTCATATGCAGCTTTCGCACCCCCATCCTTTTCGAACGATCAGATCTTCCGGATCTTTTTCTTCATGAAATGCTTCCACCATCAGCTGCGCGGTATGTCTGATTCCGTCGAATCCCCAGAGCCCGCCGCCCTGTACCATATTGACAAAATTTCGGCTTCCGGTAAACCAGGCTGCTTTCTGGCCGATAGCAAGGATTTTTTCGGACTGCTGCCGTGTCCGCACCCTCATCTCCGGACGGATGGTAGAGATCAGTTTCAGCTCCGGATAATTTTCCTTCAGCCAGAAAAATACCTCTTTTTCTTCCGGACTGATACTGTCCAGAAAAACGGACTGTACCTGAAATTTATGAGTAAGAAGAAGCTTTGTAAGTCCCAGGGGCCTTGGATGAAAAAGATAATCCACTGCTATGGGAGTGTCACCGATGATCTGGTGTGCATAGGAAAGAGCCTCCTCACATTCCCGGATCTCTTTTTCGATATCCAGGCCCTTGATTTCCCCTGTTTTCCTGTTGTTTTGCTGTTCCAACATTCCCAGCAGCTTCTCTTCCTGTTCCTGTATCTCCTCATAATCAAAACTTCCCGGCAGATACAAAAACGGTCTTCCAAGTCTTTCGGCCTGTTTTTCTGCCCCGAATTTTCCGGCAGGGTAACAGTTCAGAATCAGACTTCCCTCTCCCAGGTTCTGATAATCCTCCCAGGTTTCACAGGTCGGTATCTCTCGGAGCAGGATTTCGTTTTTCTTCAGGATCCGGCAGATATCCGAACCTTCATCCAGCGCAAAATCACTGCCCAGAACCGTCACGCATTTTGGATCTGCCTTTCTCTCCTGCACGGCATCATACATGGCCAGGCGAAGCTTCTGATCCGGTGTGGGGCCTGTTTTCTGCATGATGGGATCCATGAAGCACCGCATAAAAAAGATCTCCGGAAATCTTTTTTCCAATTCTCCGTAGATCCGGTCCAGATCGCTTCCCAGAAAATGGTGAAGACATACCGTAAAAAGCAGCACTGCTTTTGGTTTCTTATCCAGGCGGTTCAGAACGTCCGTTACCCCTTCGATGGTCACATCCTCCAGGTTTCCTCCAAGAAGATCTTTTTCCTCCACGATCACAAAGGAAAAACGGTCTGCCGCATTCATTTCCGCCGCAGTCAGAACAACACCACGCATGCAATTGTCCGCACAGACATATATCTGATGTGCTTCCGGGACCAGCATTCCCGTATGTACGATATTCCAGTTTCCGTGGGCCGGGGAATTAAATTCCAGCCCCGGCTGAAAGGGCACCGGAAAAGAAGCTTCTTTTATAAATACTTCTGTTTTTCCCGGAAACTCCCGATCGCCAACTCTTTTTAACATGTGCCATCCTCCCTGCATGCATTCAGGATCTGTTCTGCCAGCGTCCGGTATTCTCCTGCCATCTCGCTTTCCGGATAAGTTTCCAGAAGCGTTTTTCCCTGCTCCTCTGCCGCAAGAACCAGGTCACTTCTGGAAAGAGTTCCTACTACCTGGGTGTGAAAATCCTCTGCCAGCTCCCGGACTTTTTCTTCTTCTCTTGGCACATTCCGCCGGTTCAGGATCAGACCTCCCAGAGATGCGTAGCCTCTGCTTCTGAAGTTTTCCACCGCCATGGCAATGTTCGCTCCTGCATGGATGGCCATGTTTTCCCCGGAAGTGATGATAAATACTTTATCTGCATACCCTTTTCGCATGGGCATGGAAAAACCGCCGCAGACAACATCTCCCAGTACATCGTAGAGAACAATGTCCGGTTTATAGGTCTCATAGGCTCCGGTTTCTTTCAGTTTTTCCAGTGCAGTGATGATACCTCTTCCCGCACATCCAAGTCCAGGTGTAGGGCCGCCGGCTTCTACACAGACTACACCGCCGTATCCGATCTGCACCATATCTGCAAGTTTCAGGTCCTGGCGCTTTTCGTTGTAAAGATCCAGCACTGTGGGGACTTTTTTTCCATGCCGGAGAAGAATGGTGGAATCCGCCTTGGGGTCACAGCCGATCTGCATCACTTTCATTCCTTTTTCCGCAAGGGCAGCTGCCACATTGGAAACTGTGGTGGATTTTCCGATGCCGCCCTTTCCGTATACCGCAACTCTTATCATTTTCTGTCCTCCACTTTTGTGATCACATTGGAATATGCCGTTTTTGCGGAAACTCCCTTGAGGCGGCCTATCTTTCCGGATAAGGAGCTGATCACATCCTGTGGCGCATCAATGGCAATACTGATAATGTTAATTCCTTTTTCCCGGTAGGGGATTCCCATTCTCCCGATAATATATTTTCCCGCTTCGTGAAGAAAACGGTTGATGTCATCGATCACGTCATTGTTTTCCACAATGATCGAGATCAGTGCCACTCTTGTATCCATAACGTCAGACTCTCCTTTCCGGTATGATTCATTGCTGTCAGCAGATTCTCGGCAAAAGTTCCCCGCCTGGCTGCGGAAGTAATGCCTGAGTTCCAATTTCCGTAGTCATGACAACTTTTCCTGGCTGGTCTTCGGTCACTTCGCCGATAATGGCAGCGTCTTTGGAGTACGGACATTTACGCAGTGCTTCCACGATCTTTTCCGCCTCTTCCTTCGGTGCCATGATGACCATACGGCCCTCACATGCCAGATAAAGCGGCTCCAGTCCAAGCATGCCGCAGACACCTTTTACTTCCGGCGCTACCGGAACAGATGGTGCATCCAGACGGATTCCCACGTTACTCTGGCCTGCAATCTCATAGAGAACCGTTCCAACGCCGCCTCTTGTTGCATCACGGATCACATGAATGTTATGAGTTGCATCCATCACTTCTTTTACAGTTCCCCACAGTGGCGCACAGTCGCTTGTCACATCTGCGTCAATGCCAAAATCCTCTCTTGCCAGAAGAATGGTGCATCCATGTCTTCCCACATCACCGGTCACAATGATGGCATCTCCCGGTTTTGCCAGCTCGCCGCCTACCTTCACGCCATCCTGAATCTCGCCCATTCCGGTTGTTGTGATGAACACGCCGTCAACCTGGCCTTTTCCTGCTACCTTGGTATCGCCGGAAACAATACGCACACCGACTTCTTTCGCTGTTTTTTCCATGGCTGCGGCGATTTCTTCCAGCTTCTCCATGGGAAAACCTTCTTCGATCACAAAAGCGCAGGTGAGATACATCGGTTTCGCTCCCATACAGGCAAGGTCATTGACCGTTCCACAGATAGAAAGCTTACCGATATTTCCTCCCGGGAAAAACGCCGGGGAAACGATAAATCCATCGGTGGATACCGCCATTTTTCCTGTCGGCGGAACCAGCACTGCCGCATCATCAGCTGTGAGATCCGGGTTTGCAAAATGTGCTTTAAATACTTCATCAATCAGTTCTGAGGTCTGGCGGCCTCCGGCACCGTGTGCCATGGTTACTGTTTTATTATCCATAATATTCATCTTCTTTCTGTTAATTACAGTCCATTAAACCGGACAGTTAATTTCCATACATAAAATATGCGGAACAGGCTCCTTCATTGGATACCATACAGGCTCCTACCGGATGCTGCGGGGTACAGACTTTTCCAAATACCCTGCAGTCCGACGGTTTGCATTTTCCCTGAAGCACATCGCCACAGCGACAGGCCGGATTTGGTTTGCCTTTGATCGGCGGCACCGCATATTTTTTTCTGGCATCAAAAGCTTCCCATTCTTTCCGGAGCACCAGGCCGGATCCCGGGATCACACCCAGTCCACGCCATTCGGAATCGCAGGGTTCCATCAGTTCCTCGATCAGTGTCTGTGCCTCCGGGCTTCCTTCGCTTTTTACCACGCGCGGATAACAGTTTACAAAGAACGGCTTTCCCTCCTGGAAACGTACCAGTGCAACTGCCAGTGCGGTAAGCAGCTCCTTCGCTGTAAATCCTGCCACCACACCACTGACACCTTCCTCTGCCAGATGTTCACAGAGCGCCGTTCCTGTGATGGCATTGACATGGCCAGGGTAAAGGAACACATCCGCGCTGCCTTTTAATGCCTGATAAGCCTGCGGCATGGTCTTGTTCGCCACGAGAAGGGAATAGTTTAAAAGGCCGTCCTCTCTGGCTTTTTTTACAGAAAGGCATCCTGCAGGTGTGGTGGTCTCAAAACCAACGGAAAGGAATACCACCTGTTCCTCCGGATGTTCTTTCGCATATTTTTCCGCATCTGCCGGTGAATAGACGATACGTATCCTGGCTCCTTCTGCCCTGGCATCTGCAAGGCTTTTCTTTGTCCCCGGTACACGGACAAGGTCACCGAAGGTACAGATAGTCGCCTGTTTTTCCAGAGCCAGATAAACCGCCTCGTCAATAAAGCCTACCGGTGTTACACAGACCGGGCAGCCCGGGCCTGAAATCAGCTCCACCTGCGGTGGCAGAAGCTTGCGGATCCCCAGACGGAAAATCTCGTGAGTATGGGTTCCGCAGACTTCCATGATCCGCACCGGCGGCCCCTGATATCCTTCTATGATCTCTCTTGCTGTTTTTTTCTTCTCTTCCATCACAGCAGTTCCTCCATCAGCTGGTCTGTCTCTTCCTCGTCATCGTCAGTGATCTTTGCAATGGCAACACCAGCATGTACCATCACATAATCTCCCGGCTCCAGATCTCCCAGAAGCTGGGCGGAAACTTCTCTCTTTGCGCCGCCTGCGTCTACCACTGCGGTTCCGTCACTGATCTTTACTACTTTTGCTGATAATCCTACACACATACTCTATTTCCTCCTGTTCACATAAGCCATTCCATAGGCCGCCTGTCCAAGTGCGATTCCTCCGTCATTTGGCGGGATCAGGCTGTGTTTCAGAACTTCAAAACCTCTTTCTGCAAGTCCGTCATCTACCAGTTCCAGAAGCAGCCGGTTCTGGAATACGCCACCGCTTAATGCCACTTTTTTAATTCCGGTCTCCTGCTCTGCTGCCTCACAGGCTGCAAGGATCTGTTCTGCCAGTGCCCGATGGAATTCATAAGCCAGCTTCCCGGAATCTTCCCCTGCCAGTTTTTCCTGAACCAGATGTGCAACGATGTCACCTGTATTTAAAACAAATTTCCGTTCCTCTGTGGATGATGCTGAGGTGCCTGGATTTTCCGGAATATCTTTTTTTTCTGTCATCCACATTTTCAGGCTTTTCACTCTTATATCCACATTTTTCTTCTGTATCTCCTGCGCTCTCCACGCTTCCGCCGCAAACTCCAGCGCTGTGGAAGCTTCCCCCTCAAACGTGGACGCTCTCCGGATCCCCAAGATCGCGCTGACTCCGTCAAAGAGCCTTCCTGCACTGGTGGAAGTCACTGCATTGAGCTTTCTCTGTGCCATCGTCACCAGTACTTTTGCTTCCTGCTCTGTGCAAAGTCCCAGTTTTTGGACAGTATCAAGAGTTTTCTCCATATTTCCTGTATTCTGCCAGATCAGGGAAACTGCGATCCGCCAGCCTTCTTTTGCGGAAACATCTCCTCCCACCTGCACAAAAGGTTCGATACTTCCAATCCTTGTAAATCCCTGATGATCTGCCATCAGGATCTCACCGCCCCAGATCGTCCCGTCTGTTCCATATCCTGTTCCGTCAAAGGAAACACCGATCACTTTTTCCTCGCAGTCGTTTTCTGCCATGCAGGATAAAATGTGGGCGTAATGATGCTGCACTTTCAAAACGGGAAGTCCCAGTTCCTCTGCAACCACTGTGGAATTATATTTGGGATGAAGGTCACAGACCACCACTTCCGGCTGCACTTCCAGAAGTGTTTCCAGCCGCCCTATAGTTTCTTTGAGGGCTTTTACCGTTCGAAGATCCTCCAGATCACCTACATAAGGGGACGGATAAAAACGGTTATCCACACCAATGCAGAATGTATTCTTAAGCTCTCCACCTGCCGCGATCACCTGTCCCTTCCAGGGTGTGGAAACCATAAAGGGCAGAGGTGCATATCCACGGGAACGCCGGATCATATATGGCTCTCCCTTATAAAAATCCATCACCGAATCATCGGCCCGGATCCGGATCTTCCTGTCATGGGAAAGGATGCAGTCACATAAATAAGAAAGTTCTTCCACAGCCTCATGATCGTCTCTGCAGATCGGCGCCCCGGATGTGTTTCCGCTGGTCATCACCAGAAGCTTCGGCATCTCAATTCCATCGTCATAATGAAAAAGAAGGAGCTGCACCGGTGCGTAGGGAAGCATCACACCGACTTTTGGATTACCGGGAGCGATGCTCTCACAGAGTTTTCCCTCAGTTTCCTGCTTATTTGGCTGATTTATCAGCTTATCCAGCAAAAGGATCGGCTTCTGATGCCCGGTAAGGATCTTCTCCTGCTCCTCACTGACCTGACAGACTTCTTTCACAGTTTCCAGATCCTGTGCCATCACCGCAAAAGGTTTCACCGGACGCCGTTTCAGTTTCCGGAGCCGCTGTACAGCCCCCTCACTGGTGGCATCACAGCAGAGGTGAAAACCACCGATTCCCTTGATGGCCACGATCCCGCCGGAAGCAATGGTCTTCCTCGTATAAGTGATGGCCTCCCGGCCCCGTTCTTCTCTTCCGATGAGATAAACCTCCGGCCCGCAGTCATTGCAGCACACCGGCTGAGCATCATAGCGCCTGGTGTCCGAATTATGGTACTCATCCGCGCAGGACGGACACATGGGAAATTCTTTCATGCTGGTCCGTTCCCGGTCGTAAGGAAGGGAATCCAGGATGGTAAGCCTTGGGCCACAGCAGGTACAGTTGATAAAGGGATGCAGATACCGCCTGTTTTTCGGATCAAACATCTCCTCCTTACATTCGTCGCAGATGGCAATATCCGGAGAAACAAAGATCTCGCCCTTTGTCTTCTCGCTTTCAATGATATCAAACTGCGTAAATTCCTCCGGCTCCTCCACCGGTTCCACCAGAAGCTTCAGGATGGCCGCACGCTTCGGCGGCCTGTTCTCAATATCTCCGATAAAACCGTCCACATCCTGCTGCCTGCCCTGGGCAAAAATCTCCACATAGGGTCCTTTATTGGACACACTGCCACGGATTCCCCTTGCCATGGCATGACGGCTGACCGTAGGGCGGAACCCCACCCCCTGTACGATTCCGTAAACACGGATCATTTTTGTAATTTCGCACTCCATATGTTCTCCATTCCCTGTAACCAGCTCCCCCTGATCCGGTTACAGTATGTATGTAACTTTATGCCCTGCTCTTAAGTCTACCTGCACTTTCCGGATACCGCAAAATGCACCGCATCCACAAACACGCCTGAAAAATCTTTCGTCATCCGCCTCATACAGGGATCTGCAAAGATCACATCATATCTGCCTTTTTCCACCAGCTCCATGTAATCTTCCTCATCTTTTAATGACACATCCCCCTCTTCCAGGAGATCTTTTTCCATGGAAAACCAGCTTGCCACTGTGATCTTTCCGTCACCGCCACGTTTCCGAAGTTCCGCTCTTATGGAACCTGCCATCACCTGCTGCTGCACAATGAGGATTTTTTTTCCCGCATACTCCATATCCGGCACCAGTTCCTCCACCAGCGGATATCCCACCTCATAAGGCGTTCCGAAAGTTTTCTCAAGATATCTGGCACATTCCAGTGCCGCCGGAGAAACCACGATATTTTTTTCCACAGAGGAGGCTTTTTTTACTTCATCAAGCCCATCTCCCATTCCGTAGCAGACTGCCTGGTGCCCCTGAGACTTAAATTTTTCCCGGAGCTTATCTGCCGCCTTCAGGTCACTGACATCCTGTGGCGTCATTCCAAGGATGCCCACCCTGCCCGTCTCCACCGGCAGTTTTTCCCGGGCAAAAACTTTAAAAAGTTCCAGATAAGCCTTCCGTTCTCCCCCGTCATAAAGCTCCATTCCATCGGTATTTACCGCAAGTACCGGAAGGTCTGTTTTTTTCTCGCACATCCGCTTCAGTGCCTGATAATCCGTTCCGATCACGGCGGGCACCGGCGTTCCGATCACTGCCGCAAAACCTGCCTCCACCTTTTCTGCTGCATCCACAAGTTTGGCAACCAGGCGGTCATCCCGTCCCAGGATGGCATCCATGTCCCGAAGTCCCGCACTGAACACGGCGCTTTTGCGCTCAAACCATCTTGGCTCATCAAAACCGCAGACATTTCCCGTGCATCCGCCGGCATCACAGATCACGATGATCCCGCCAAGCTCATACAAAACCGATACAGCGCCTGACTGATCCGGGGCAAAGGGTGTCAGATATTTCCGAAGTCCTCTCATGCTCTTTCCCCCTTTCGCTCATCCTGCTCCACAGTCTCAAGGAGCGCCTCAAACAATCTCCGGACCCCGGCATATCCATAAGGCTGACGGTCCTGATTCCAGACTACGTTGGGCTGATCCGGATGATAATATCCAGCATCCTTACCGATGGTAAAATTCACACCACTCTCTGCCGGATCATAATACAGCATGGTAGGTTCCATATTGGAAAAAATCTTTGTCTCCGGGCTCAACGCGGCCAGATGCCGTATGTATACAAAATTCTCAGAAGAGATGGTTCCATAGATCTCCGGCACCTGAAATCCATACCGCACCAGTGCAAGTGCCAGCTCAAATGGATCTCCGTTCATGCACTCCCCTACTGCAAAAGAGGCATCCGGACAGACTTCCCGGAAATGTTCCACAGCTGCCTCCGCCTCTTTCTTACAGGATTCCTGGTCAAAAGAAACGCCAAGAACCTGTCCAAGGGCACGGTACTGATTTTCGATCTTATCCATCTGATAAAGCCTTCGAAGCTCAATAAACGGGATCTTCAGCCGATTATGAAAATCCTCTGCCGCAAACCTTGCTTCCGGATGGAGCACCAGATTAAAATTGGCCTGTGACATGGTCTGATATTCTTCGTAATCCTTACATCTGGAAATCTCATGAATGGTTTTTACGCCTGCCTGATGCAGCAGCTCATAGATCTCACAGTCATCCACCAGCGGTGAAAAAAATCCCAGAAGATTGACCACATTTCCTTTTTTCTTCTGAGGCTTAAGAAGAGAATATAAGGACTGGCGCACATGGACCATGGGCGGCTTCCTGCCCTCACGTGTCAGCGCATACATGTAACAGGGACGCACCGGAATGTCCACTTTTTCCTCTGCTTTCCGACAGACACGTTTCATATCCGTTCCCAGAAGCGCATCCACACAGGTGATGCAGATCATCACCACCGACGGCTTCTTCTCACAGCAGTCGCAGATCTCTTTTACCGCTTTGGGGATCTTTTTCAGATGACGGCCTGTGACAATATCTGTCTCGTCCATCATCAGGTAAAAAAAACGGTCATTATACTCCGGCATGGAACTGATAAGAGAAGTATTTCTTCCACAGCATCCGGGCGCCACGATCAGCATAATGGAATCCGGCACTGCAAGCCCCGCACGTTTTACCCCGAAGCCTTCCGCTCCCGGAGAATTAAATGCCAGCGTTGCCGGAGAACTGTAGATCAGATGTTTCCCGGAGATCATCTGCGGCGGGATCGCTTCCGGTCCAAGCCGTTCCAGTTCTTCTGCAGTTGCAAAATACGCTTCCTTTTTCATACGCCCTCCATCTCCGTTCCTTCACTCTCCAGCAGCTTCCTGGCCAGAGCAAAAAATTTCTCACTGATCTCAGAATTCTCATCACCCTCGATCACCGTTTTCCCCTGATCTTCCCAGCGGATAATCTCATCGCTTCTCGGGATCTCACCAACAATAGGGATATTGCTTTTTTCCGCAAAAGCCTGCACCTTCTCGGTCTCATTCTCCACATTCCTGTGGTTCAGCACGATTCCAAAGATCCTCGCATAGCTGCGGTCCTCAAAATTCCGAACAGCACTGGAAATATTGTTGGCTGCATAGAGTGCCATCTTCTCCCCGGATGTGACAATGAGGACTTTTTCCGCATAGCCCTCCCGGATCGGCGCCGCAAAACCACCGCACACCACATCACCAAGCACATCGTAAAGTACCACATCCGGCTTCCAGGTTTCAAAAAGTTTCAGATCCTCCAGAAGCTGAAATGTGGCGATAATCCCTCGTCCCGCACATCCAAGTCCCGGCGTCGGGCCTCCTGTCTCAATACAGAGAACACCGCCAAAACCCTCCTTCGATATATCTTCCAGTTTCTCCGGTTCCTCATCTTCTTCCCTCATATAATTCATCACCGGCCGGAGGGGTTCTCCACCAAGAAGATTGATGGTGGAATCCGCTTTTGGATCGCACCCGATCTGGATCACTCTTTTTCCCATAGCCGCAAAAACCGCCGCCAGGTTGGAAGTCACTGTGGACTTTCCGATACCGCCCTTTCCGTATACTGCTACCTTCAGCATAAAATCCTCCCTTACTGAATGCACCTGCTCCTGCAGGCATTTACATAAAAAAAGCTCCTTCACCACACAAGGTGAAAGAGTCCCGTATTCCGCTCATAAAGCAGTTAAAGCCACGCTAAATGAACAACAATTCCCGCTCGGATCATACCTTGCCGTCAAAGTCTGTTACCTCTCTATTTGGCTTTCATAACACATCATTCGGATAGAAAAAAATTTATAATAACATTCATTCCGTCTGAATTTTTCTGTTTTTATTATACAATGGCAGTCATTAGTGAGTCAATTGTAACTCTGGCTTCTTACACAAAAAAAGACTTCTTATCGAAATATTTTTAAGCATTTCGACGAGAAGTCTTTTCTCTGCTCTGCCGGATGGGAAGCTCCGGCAAACGTATTATTCTGATGGATCCTTACTGAATAGAAACTACGTGATATCCACGATCTTCAACAACTTTTTTCAGTTCTTCGTTGGAAATCTCTCTGTCATAGGAAACCACTGCCTCACCTTTTTTCAGGCTGACTTTGGCTGCCGCTCCGTCAATACGGTTGATGGCTCTAGTGACGCTGGCTACACAGTTCTCACAGTGCATTCCTGTGATCTTCATAGTTTTCTCACCAAGCTTCGTTCCGTCCAGTTTCTTCTTCGGGATTTCCGGTTTGCTGCCGCCTCCACAGCAGGCACCCTCACCTTTCAGATGTTTATATGCGCCTTTTCCGGCAAACAACATAATGATGATAACAACGATGACAACGATTGCATTTGCCATAATGATCTACCTCCTGGTTACTTCTGCATTCCGCTGCAGCCTGAGCATCCGGAGCAATGACCGGAGCATCCGCCGCCACAGCCGTTGGTACGTGTATTACCGGCACAGCCAACACAGCTGAGCCCCTGTTTCTTTCTTGAATAAAGATAACTGATCACAAATATACCATATGCGATCACAAGCGCCAGTACAATAATATCCGCTACTATACTCATATCTGTCACCCTTTCTTTCGCTGCACAGCAGTTAAGACGCTGTCAGCTTCCGATGAATAATTTTGTAAAAAATTCCTATGTTTCTTCAGGCTTATTATAACACAGAAGACCAGGTATTTACATACCCGGCCTCCTTATGTTTCTTATCATTTCCGCTGTTTTCACAGCATCATTTCAAAGTTATCATATGTACCGGATCTTAACTGTATGACCGGTTTACGATTACTCTGCTGCCTGAACAGATCTCTTTGTAACATCGTTCTGGTTCTTGTACGGATCTGGTCTGAACAGAAGGAAGAGAATGATTGCCACAAGGATCAGAGCAACGATCGTTCCAATTCCGAAGGATCCGGCACCTGTAACAACAAGACCAATCTGGTATACACAAAGTGTTACAACATAAGCAAAGATGTTCTGGAAGAGAATTGCAAACCAGAACCATTTTCTGGACTGCATCTCATGTGCCATTGTAGAAATAGCTGCAAGACACGGAGAGTCAAGCAGGTTGAACAGCAGGAAGGAGAATGCTGCTACTGCTGACGGGAACCATGCTTTGATCGCTGCACCAACGATCATGGTATCTTCTGCATCATCACCAGCTACGTTTGCAAGAACACCCATTGTACTAACGATGGACTCTTTTGCGGAGAATCCGGAGATGGATGCTGCAACCGGCTGCCATTTACCGAATCCAAGAGGAGCAAAGATCGGAGCAAGGATACCACCAAGGATAGCCATGATACTGTCGTTGCTGTCCTCAACAAATCCGATTCCGCTTCCTGTGCTGCCAATGCTGGAAAGAACCCACATGATAACAGTTGCAAGGAAAAGAATTGTTCCGGCTTTGATGATGAAGCCTTTCAGTCTCTCCCAAACGTGAAGCAGAACTGTCTTTGCAGACGGAATATGGTACTGTGGAAGCTCCATTACAAACGGAGCAGGTTTACCGGAGAACGGTTTTGTTTTCTTCAGGATGATGGCAGATACAAGAACTGCTACAACACCGATGAAGTACATCAGTGGTGTGATGAAACCAGCTGCTACATAGTCACCAGTTACATATGCTGTCATGATACCACCCATAAGAGCGATAACAGGAAGCTTAGCACCACAAGGAATAAATGTTGCTGTCATGATTGTTAATCGACGGTCGTTATCAGCCTCGATTGTTTTGGAAGCCATGATTCCAGGGATTCCACAACCAGAGGAGATAAGGAGCGGGATAAAGCTCTTTCCGGAAAGTCCGAAATGACGGAATACACGGTCCATGACGAATGCGATACGAACCATGTAACCGCAGTCCTCAAGGATGGAAAGGAACAGGAACAGGATCGCCATCTGCGGAACGAATCCAAGTACTGCACCAAGACCACCGATGATACCATCAGATACAAGGCTTATCAGCCAGTCAGCAACGCCGGCATTACCAAGCCCATCCGATACGACACCCTGAATACCTCCAACAAAGCTGTCGTTTGTCCAGTCTGTTACCATAGTACCAACTGTTGTTACAGATACATAATAAACGATGAACATGGTGAGGATAAAGATCGGAAGACCAAGAATACGGTTTGTTACGATACGGTCGATCTTATCGGAAACTGTCATCTTATTTCCGCTTCTCTTAACGTTTGCGGAAACAACTTTCTGGATGTACTGATATCTTCCATCTGTTACGATACTCTCTGTATCATCATCTTCTGCCTTCTCAAGGTTGGAAGCGATCTCCTCGATCTTGGACTGAGCAGAAGCCGGAAGGTTAAGACCTTCTTTTACCTTGCTGTCTCTCTCGAGAAGTTTTACTGCATACCATCTCTTGTTCTCCTCAGAGATGTTTGCAGGAACAAGGCTCTCGATCTCGTTTACAGCTTTCTCAACTGCCTTCGGGAACTCCATCTGTTTGGATGGTACTCTGTGCTGGTTTGCACATTTGATTGCCTCATCAACAACCTCTTTAAGTCCTGTTCCCTTAAGGGCGGATGTCTCAACGATCGGGCATCCAAGTGCGGAGCTTAAACCTTTTACATTGATGTGGATGTTGTTCTTCTTCAGAAGATCCACCATGTTAAGAGCGATAACAACCGGGATACCGATCTCAAGAAGCTGTGTTGCAAGATACAGGTTTCTCTCGATGTTTGTTGCATCCACAAGGTCGATAATCACATCCGGTTTTTCTTTCAGAAGGTAATCACGGCTGACAACCTCCTCAAGTGTATACGGGGAAAGTGAATAGATACCTGGAAGGTCTGTTACAGTTACATCCTTCTGGTTTTTCAGTTTACCCTCTTTTTTCTCTACAGTAACACCTGGCCAGTTACCAACGTACTGATTAGCGCCTGTAAGAGCATTGAACATTGTAGTCTTACCACAGTTCGGGTTTCCGGCAAGAGCTATTGTTACAGACATTTTTCATCCTCCTTTTTTCAGATCAGAGCCTTATGCTCTGTCATTTTTTCGAAGTTTATTTCTGCTTTACTTCCACACATGCTGCGTCATGCTTACGCAGGGAAAGCTCATAACCTCTGATGGTGATCTCAACCGGATCTCCAAGAGGAGCTACCTTGCGGATATAAACCTCGCTGCCTTTTGTGATTCCCATGTCCATGATACGGCGCTTGTAAGCCGGGTCGCCGGTGATCTTGGAAACAACTACTGTAGAACCTACTGCTGCATCACGTAAAGTCATTTCTCTTTTCCTCCCTGTTTATATTCCAAATCCATATGATGATCTCCGTCTGCTTTCGCTTCCAGAGACCATAAAAACTGCTCATCTCCCGGAGCAGTTACAGTAAAACAGGCCCCTCCGGTCTGTCTGCTGTTCATTTTACGGAACGTGCCGCGTTCATCTTACGGCACTTCACATCCATAATCTATCCTCAACTGTACTTCATACAGTCTTGGGCAAATCTATTACCGGGCGCTGCCGCACACAGTCCGGTTACACCATTATGTGTCTGGCCATTTCCTTATTAACCGCAACTCTGGAATCCTTGATATTTACGATCAGATTGCCGTCAAACTGGGAAATAACGGTTACTTCCGCGTTCTCAACAAAGCCAAGACCTGCAAGAAATCTTCTTGTGTCTTCCGCTCCGGAAATACGCTTGATTGTACCGGTATCGCCTGACTGCAAAAATAAAATCGGCTGCATGGAATCCCCTCCGTTTCCTTCTATTAATTAACTCAGTCTAATTAGTTAACCCTAACTCATAGGTTAGTGTATACTAAGTTTTTTCGAATGTCAATCCCCAAAATGAAAAAAGTTAATCAAGATTAAATTTTTTATAAAAAAAGCATAAAAAGAATTCCTGTATTTTGAGATATTTCTACCTGCCGGACAGGCACTTCTCTTTTTACAGGAATTCTTTTATAATTTTCTGATATTATCTTTTAATGGATCTGATCATCCAGCAGCTTCAGGATCAGATTTTCTGTCTCATTGATTCCATAACTTGCACTGTTGATACACAGGTCATAGTTATCCGGCTTGCCCCAGTGGGCTCCACCATAGAAGTTATAATACTTTCTGTGCTGGCTGTCCATCTTCTTTAGGAAGCGGACCGCCTGCTTCATATTCATCTTTCTTACATCCATGACATGCTGGACACGGATGGCAAAAGGCGCCGTGATAAACAGGCTGATATGTGGAATGTGATTGTTCTTCAGGATCGCATCCGCACATCGTCCCATGATGATGCAGTCCTCTTTTGATGCCAGGTCACAGATCAGGTCACTCATGTTAAAGAATACCGCATCCTGTTTCGGAAGACCGTGATAACGGTTAAATTCCCGGAACCAGCCCTTGGGGTCAAATTTATGCTTCTTCTCATATTTATTGAAGTCTGCAAAATATTCCGCATCGTTGACTGCACCTTTTTCCGCCTCAAGACGTCTTAATACCTGGTCAAAGATCTCCACATCATAATAGTTGATTCGAAGTTTATCTGCCAGACCGAAACCGATATCATTGCCGGCGCTTCCCTGTGTACGGCTGATACAGATGACCAGATGATCGTCCTCGGAAATTTTTTCCCTGCGCTTGATCATATGATTCAGCGCCACACGTTCCTTATCCATGATATCCGTAGCAACAAAGGTCTCCGGCAGCGTAAGGATCTCCTGAAAGATCTCATCATATTTCTTCATCAGACGGCTTTTTTCGTCTTTATCCTTGATGGTTCTGGCCATGTTACTGATCAGGGCCATCTCGCTTCGAAGAAGATGCCCGTCCGGTTTGGTATACATCAGGGCACTTAAGTTACGGATGGTACCTTCTCTGTCACCGGTAAAGGTACGTCCAAGGGAAGATCCTACGCTTTTATAAACCTCGCCATCCAGTTCATAAAGTCTGGTAGCAAGTTCTCTGCATTTCTCTCGAATGTTATTATCCTGCATATTGATCCTCCTCCCTTATAAAAAGAATACCAGCATATCGATGATGAACACCGGTACCAGGAAACAAATGGACCATCCCATGTATCCAAAGAAGGACGGCATGTTGATACCATTTTCGTCAGAAAGTGTCTTGACCATAAAGTTCGGAGCATTGCCGATATATGTATTGGCACCCATAAATACGGCACCACAGGAAATCGCGGAAAGAAGTTTTACAGGAACCGTTCCCAGTGTGGTTGCGATTCCACTTGTAAATCCAAGGGTTCCCGCTGTAGTCAGAAATACCAGATAGGTCGGTGTATTATCCAGGAAACTGGACAGTGCTCCTGTCGCCCAGAACATCTGGTACGGCTCGGTAATTCCAAGATTCGGTCCCACTGCTTTCAGAAGCATCAGGGCAGGCTGCATGGTGATAAAGATTCCGATAAAAAGTACCGCAACTTCTTTGATCGCACCCCAGGTAAAATGGTTTCGCACACGGATCTTTTTGTCCGTTGTCTTAAAGGACAGAAATGCTGCTGCCAGGATCAGGATGATCTCAATGATTGACGGGAAGCTTAATGTAACCTCACCGAAAATATGGATTCCTCTTACATTGCCTGCTGCATCCTGAAATGCCGGCATACTCGGAAGCATACCACTTAAGATAACGCCTACAACGATCATTACAAGGAAAATGATGTTGTGAAGTCCATCGATCTTGAACTCTGTTCCCGGTTTGCTGATGTCCGGTTTACGTCCCTCTGCGATATCTCTCTTGTAAGAGCGCATGTCCAGATGATAGAACACAAACAGAAGGATCACCATATTAAAGAGCAGTACCGGAAGAAGGTGCAGGCTCCAGAAGAAAGGAACTCCCCGCATGAATCCCATCAGAAGGGGCGGGTCACCGATCGGTGTCAGGCAGCCACCCATGTTTGACACCATAAAAATGAAAAAGATCATAATGTGGCCTTTTCTCTTTCTCCAGGAATTCATTTTGATCACCGGACGCACCATCAGCATACTGGCTCCGGTGGTTCCAATACAGCTGGAAAGCAGAGTTCCCAGTGCAAGAAGTCCTACATTTACTCTTGGCGAACCCGCAAAATCGCCCTCAACCGTAATGTTACCGGATACACAGAACAATCCGAATAACAGGATGATAAATGTAAGATAGTCATTAATTACGCACTCAAGTACTGTTTCCGCAGTTTTTCCGGCGCCGTATACAAATAAGAACGGAATAACCATAAGAACGATCCAGAACGCAACCACGATCGGCTGATGTGACTCCCACCACTCACCTTTTACCAGCGGCATCACTGCAACACACAGAAGAAGGCCCGCAAAAGGAATACAAAGCCACACCGGCACGCTTGATACTGTCTCACCGTTTCCAGCCGCCCATACACCCACAGGGCATGACAGGATTACTGTCAGAAAAGTACACATGACGGTTAATAATTTTTTCAAAATATTCACCCCTCACATAAATTTTTTAACCAGTGAAATTATAACATATGGCGTTTTAAAATCAACTGTGTGGATGTGCAATTTATACTCAGATCTGCTCATTTTTTTGTGCATTTTGTTGGTGTGTCGTGACGACTTTTGTTTATTTTTTAACACACAACCAGATTTTTGAATACTGTTTGATATGTCTGTTATATATTATATATATATTGATGCTGTGATGTGTTTACGTTTCGGCAGGCATGACTCCTCATATCCAAAATCCTGTTTTTACTGCAGGACACCATTTTCTGTGGAACAAAAAAACAGCAGTATCTTTCCCTGGCCGGTTATCTGCCAACCAAAAAATACTGCTGTCCTGTATCAGGATTTCCCTGAACTATGATCTTTCGTTTTTCTGCTCCTGAAGCCTGCTTTGGGCTTCCCTCGCCAGAAGATCTCTGTTATTTATTCCATGCACTCGTCAAGGATCTCGGCCATTTTGTCAATATCCTCTTTTGTGATCACAAGGGGAGGAACAAGACGGAGAACGTCGCTTCCTGCTGAGATCACGAGGAGACCTTTTGCAAGAGCTTTTTTCACAACATCTCCTACCGGGCGTCCTTTGATCACGATACCCTGCATGAAGCCTTTGCCTCTTCTTACTTCCGCACATTCATGTTTTGCAACCAGTTCGTCCAGTTTTTCCTCCAGATACGGGGTCAGGCCCTGTACATGAGAAAGGATCTGGTCTTTTTCGAAGATATCAAATACCTTGCTGACCGCCGCGCATACAAACGGATTTCCACCGTAAGTGGTTCCATGATCGCCTGGCTTCAGGGATGCTGCCGCTGCTTTCTTATTCAGAACAAAAGCACCTACCGGAACACCGCAGCCAAGAGCTTTGGCACAGGTCATGATATCCGGCTGTACGCCGTATGCCTGCCATGCGAAATAATGTCCTGTACGTCCCATACCACACTGGATCTCGTCCAGGATCAGGATGATATCTTTCTCATCACAGAGCTTACGCAAGCCTTCCAGGAACTCTTTGGTAGCCGGGTAAATACCTCCCTCGCCCTGTACAGTCTCGGCGATGATGGCACAGGTCTTGTCTGTAACCTGAGCTTTTACGCTCTCAAGGTCATTGAAATCCGCAAATTTTACGCCACCCATCAAAGGCTCAAAAGGCTCTCTGTAGTGTGCAGTACCTGTCACGGAAAGTGCACCGATGCTGCGGCCGTGGAAAGAATGGTTCATGGCAATGATCTCATGATCTGCATGGCCATCTCTCTCGTAGGCATATTTCTTGGCAGCTTTCAGAGCACCCTCGATAGCCTCTGTACCACTGTTTGTGAAGAATGCTTTTTCCATATGACTTGCCTGTACAAGTTTGGCACCTGCATCAATGATCGGCTCATTGTAATACAGGTTGGAAATGTGCATCAGTTTGTCGATCTGGGCTTTCAATGCTTCGTCATAGCCCGGGTAATGATACCCCAGTGCATTTACAGCGATACCTGCTGCAAAATCCAGATATTCCTTTCCTTCGGAATCATAGAGGTGGCAGCCCTCGCCTTTTTCAAAAACTACCGGAAAACGGTTATATGTATGAAGAATACTGGCTTCTGATTCTTCCATCAGTTCATTCATGCTCATTGTAATATTTCTCCCCATCATCTTTTAAAATTGCGGTACCAATACCTTTGTTTGTAAAGATCTCAAGCAGTAAGCTGTGCGGGATCCTTCCATCAAGGATATGGACTCTGTTTACACCATGCTCGATGGCATCGATGCAGTTTTTCAGTTTCGGGATCATTCCGCCGCCGACAGTACCATCGGAGATCAGGTTCTCAGCCTCATCTACACGAAGTTCGGAGATCAGAGTGGACGGATCGGAAGCGTCTCTGTATACACCTTCAATATCGGAAAGGAAGGCAAGTTTCTCTGCATTGACCGCCTCTGCAATAGCGCAGGCTGCATCATCTGCGTTAATGTTGTAGGAATCAAAATTCTCGTCAAAACCGATTGGGAATACGATCGGAAGGAAGTCTCTTTCCAGAAGGTCCTGGAGGATCTTTGGATTGACTTTTGTGACTTCACCTACGTAGCCGATGTCCTCGCCTTTGGAAAGTTTCTTTTTGCACTGGAGAAGACCACCGTCTTTACCGCTGACACCTACAGCCTGAACGCCGAGAGATTCTACTAAAGTAACAAGTTCTTTGTTGACTTTTGCGAGAACCATCTCTGCGATCTCCATGGTGTCTTTGTCTGTTACACGGAGACCGTTTACGAAACGAGGCTCCATGCCAACTTTGCCCACCCAGCGGCTGATTTCCTTGCCGCCGCCATGGACGATGATCGGTTTGAAGCCAACCAGCTTCAGGAGGACTGCGTCCTTGATGACGTTACGTTTTAATTCTTCATCAAGCATAGCGCTTCCGCCGTATTTGATGACTACAATTTTGCGGTTAAACCGCTGAATGTATGGCAGGGCTTCTATGAGAACCTCTGCTTTGTCAAGATATTTCTGATTCACCATATGGGTATCTCCTTTTTTTGAAAAATGATATGGGTTGAAAAAGGTTTTTTTGTTGTATGTTGGACGTTTTTTCTTTATAAATTATAGTTTTGTCTCAGCTGATAGCTGTGGGATTTGCGAGGAGGGGAAGCACTCGGAGTTCCGAAGGCCGTTTCCCCTCCTCGCGCTCCTCCCCTCCGGCCACGGAGAACGGGCTGTTGCCCGCACCGCGGGCAAAGCGCCTGCTGCGGATAGGCTGCCGCAGGCAGCCACCTCCGACGCGCTTTCGCCGAAGGCGAACAGCCCGTCAGTCTGCCTTTGGCGACTGACGTTTAACATGGCTCAACTTCCAAGCTCCCGCCCTGAAGTTTCTCATGTTCGTCACTCAGTCTTCGTCAACTAACGTTCAACACACCACAACCAAGCGTGCCCAACGGAGGGGGTTCTTAGGGGGAGCGTGCGGGCTTCGCAACTCCGAGCTCGCTCCCCCTAAGGGTTTTCTCAGCTTACAAACTGAAACAAAATTACATATAAAATCCACCATAAAAAACCGTTCTACAGAGCTCTTACATCAAGAACGATAATCCGCATTGATTTTTACATAATCATAAGTAAGGTCGCATCCCCATGCGGTTGCACTGGCCTCGCCCATCTTCATATCAGCAATGGCTGTCACAGCGTCTTCAGAGAGGATCTTTGTAGCTTCCTCTTCACTGTATCCTGTAGAAACTCCATTTTCAATGATCTTTATTTTTCCTGCTTTGCTCTCAAAGTAGAGATCCACTTTTTCTGGGTCGAACTGGACTCCGGAGTAGCCGAGGGCGCAGAGGATTCTGCCCCAGTTTGCGTCGTGGCCGTAGATGGCTGCTTTTGTTAAGGAAGAGGTTACTACGGATTTACTTAAGGTTACGGCTTCTGCCTTGGTGGCTGCGCCGATGACTTTGACCTCGAAGAGCGCGGTTGCGCCTTCTCCGTCCCCTGCGATCTTTTTGGCGAGGGTTGTGTTTACGTAGTTGAGGGCTTTTTTGAACTCTTCATAATCTGCGTTTTTCTCTGTGATCTTCGGATTGCCGGCCTGACCATTTGCCAGGAGGAGAACCGTGTCGTTTGTGGAGGTGTCTCCGTCAACAGATACCATGTTGTAGGTATCTTTGATGTCCTCGCTGAGTGCTTCCTGAAGAAGTTCCTTGGAGATGTCCACATCACTGGTGATGAATCCAAGCATTGTGCACATATTCGGGTGGATCATTCCGGAACCTTTGCACATACCGCCTACGGTTACGGTTTTTCCGCCGATCTCGATCTCTACAGCTGCCTCTTTCTTCTCGGTGTCGGTTGTCATGATGGCTTTTGCTGCCTCAAGGCCTGCCTCGCGGCTTCCCTCAAGCTTCGGCGCCATGGCTTTTACTCCGTTTGCGATACGGTCGATCGGAAGCTGCATTCCGATGACACCTGTGGATGCTACCAGCACGCTGTCTTCCGGGATTCCAAGGCTTTCGGATGCTGCCTTGGCTGTTTCTCTGCAGTAACCGAATCCTTCCTCACCGGTACATGCGTTGGCGATTCCGCTGTTGCAGATCACGGCTCTTGCGCCCTGATGATTGTATACAATGTCCTGATCCCATCTTACAGGAGCTGCTTTTACCACATTGGTCGTGAATGTTCCTGCAGCCACACAGGGAACTTCACTGAATACCATGGCCATATCGGTACGGCCTTTATATTTGATCTCTGCTGCAGTTGACGCTGCCTCAAAACCTTTTGCGGCTGTAACGCCGCCATCGATGATCTTCATATTCTATGTCTCCTCTCGTCTGAAATCCTCTGTGTTTTACGGGCACATCGGGATCTGTTTCAGTCCTTCGTTCTCGTCGAATCCAAACATCAGGTTCATGTTCTGAACGGCCTGTCCTGCGGCACCTTTTACCAGGTTGTCGATGGCGCCCATCATGATAACTCTCTTAGTTCTCGGATCGATCTTGAAGTTTACATCTACAAAGTTGCTGCCTTCCACGTTTCTTGTCTGCGGGCATACATCTTTGTTCAGCACACGTACAAAGAACTCATCTTTATAATATTTGTCATAGGCCGCTTTTACTTCCTCATAGGTAACATCCTTTGTCAGGGAAGCATATGCAGTTACCAGGATTCCTCTGTTCATCGGAACAAGATGCGGGGTAAAGTTGATCAGCACTTCCTGTCCGCATGCGTATCCAAGCTGGTCCTCAATCTCCGGTGTATGTCTGTGTGTGGCAACGCCGTAAGCTTTAATACTCTCGTTTACCTCACAGTAAAGATTCGGAACTTTAGCTCCTCTTCCTGCTCCGGATGTTCCGGACTTTGCATCAATGATAATAGTGTTCGGATCAATGAGGCCTTCTTTTAACAGCGGATAAATAGACAGTGTGGAGCATGTCGGATAGCATCCCGGGTTGGCGATCAGCCGTGCCTTTTTGATATCCTCACGGTTGATCTCGCAGAGACCGTAAACTGCTTCATCAATAAACTGCGGTGCTTTGTGCTCGATTCCGTACCATTTTTCATATTTCTTCACATCTTTAATACGGAAGTCCGCGCTTAAGTCGATCACCTTACATTTGGAAAGGATTTCTTCATTAATAAGGGATGCACAAAGGCCCTGCGGGGTTGCGGTAAAGATCACGTCCACCTCATCTGCAAGTGCCGCCATATTGTCATCCATACATTTGGCATCCACCAGTTTGAAAAAGTTCTGATAAATATCTGCATACTGCTGATCTATGTAGCTTCGGGAACCGAACCATTTGATCTCAACGTCCTTGTGTCCAAGAAGAAGTCTTACGATCTCATTTCCTGCGTATCCTGTCGCACCGATAATTCCTGCTTTAATCATCTTTCACATTCCTCCTCTGCCGTATCTCTTACGGCTTAAGTAAAAAGGCGTTCCTCATATGTCCGCCTTGTCAATGGATAGATTATACATCTTCTCTGCATATTATGCAATAGTCATTTTCTTTGATTTTTCACGGTCTTTTCTGTTTTTTATGTATTTTCTTATAATATTGCCCGTTTTTCGATGCATTTTTATGCAAAAAATTTTTCATATTTTTCAAATTATCTCTTGCATATTTATAAAATCTGGTGTATATTAAGCCATGTCGACAGGACAGCCGAAAATTTTGTTTTGTCACGCATGAATATTTATTCACTCTGGTAAAGTTATAAAACAGCATAATTTTTCCAGATAACGTAAAAAAATTCACCGTCCCGGAAATGTCCGGAGCGATACAAAATTTCAAAAAATCCCAGGAGGACATATATTATGAAAGAAAAAGTTGTTTTAGCGTATTCCGGTGGTCTTGATACCACAGCCCTGATCCCGTGGCTGAAAGAAACATTTGATTATGACGTTGTCTGCTGCTGTGTAAACTGCGGACAGGGAAATGAGCTGGACGGTCTTGAAGAGAGAGCAAAAATGTCCGGTGCTTCCAAATTATATATTGAAGATATTGTTGATGAGTTCTGCGATGATTTCATCATGCCATGTGTAGAGGCCGGTGCTGTATATGAGCATTCCTATCTTCTCGGAACTTCCATGGCTCGTCCGGTTATCGCCAAGAAACTGGTTGAGATCGCACGTAAAGAAGGCGCTGTTGCAATCTGCCACGGTGCTACAGGTAAAGGAAATGACCAGATCCGTTTCGAACTTGGTATCAAAGCTCTTGCTCCGGACATCAAAATCATCGCTCCATGGCGTATGACAGATCTGTGGACCATGCAGTCCCGTGAAGATGAGATCGAGTTCTGTAAAGCTCACGGCATCACTCTTCCGTTCGATGCAAGCCACAGCTACAGCCGTGACAGAAACCTCTGGCACATCAGCCACGAGGGACTGGAACTTGAGGATCCTTCCCAGGCTCCGAACTACGATGACATGCTTGTATTAAGCGTAACACCGGAGAAAGCTCCTGATAAAGAAACAGAAGTTACCATGACATTTGAGCAGGGTGTTCCGAAAACTCTCAACGGAAAGGCAATGAAAGTTTCCGAGATCATCACTGAGCTGAACAAACTTGGCGGCGAGAACGGTATCGGTATCGTTGACATCGTTGAGAACCGTGTTGTTGGTATGAAATCCCGTGGTGTTTATGAGACTCCTGGCGGAACAATCCTGATGGCAGCTCATGACCAGCTTGAGGAGCTGATCCTTGACCGTGAGACAATGGAAGCCAAGAAGAAACTGGGCAGCCAGTTTGCACAGGTTGTTTACGAGGGAAAATGGTACACACCACTCCGTGAGGCTATCCAGGCATTTGTTGAATCCACTCAGAAATATGTTACCGGTGAAGTTAAATTCAAACTTTACAAAGGAAACATCATCAAGAATGGTACAACTTCTCCATACAGCCTTTACAATGAGTCCCTTGCTTCCTTCACAACCGGTGATATGTATGACCACCACGACGCTGACGGATTCATCACTCTGTTCGGTCTGCCGCTGAAAGTTCGTGCTATGAAGCTTGCAGAAGTTAAGAACAACCAGAATCAGAACTAATTTTGCCGGACACGGTTCCGACAGATCATAAAAATGCCCCGGGAAGCTATCTGAAGTTCCCCGGGGTCTTTTCTTATATATCGCTTTGACCACATAATACGCGAAAGGATTCTTTTATCATGAACACACAGAAAATGCCTCTGAAAAATTCTCTCTGCCTGCTTCTGGCCGCTACCATCTGGGGAATCGCCTTTGTCGCCCAGAGTGTAGGCATGGAATATGTAGGTCCTTTTACTTTTAACGGCGTCCGTTCCCTGATCGGTGCTGCTGTTCTGGTGCCGGTGATCTTTCTCTTAAACCGCTCCAAAGATACAGCTTCTGCAGCGGCAGATCCCTCAACATCAACAACCACATCTTCTCCATACAAAACCCGCGATCTCTGGATCGGCGGTATCGCCTGCGGCATAGCACTTTTTGCAGCCAGCAACTTCCAGCAGTTCGGCATCAAATATACAACGGTGGGAAAAGCCGGTTTTATCACTGCCTGCTATATTGTCATTGTCCCGATTATCGGACTTTTCCTGAAAAAGAAATGCAGTCCCTTTATCTGGGCAGCCGTTGTCATGGCTCTGATCGGTCTTTATCTTCTCTGCATCACGGATGGTTTTTCCATTGGTCGCGGAGATATTCTGGTGCTGGTGTGTGCGTTTCTTTTTTCTCTGCACATTCTGGTCATTGACTATTTTTCCCCGAAAACGGACGGGGTAAAACTCTCCTGCATCCAGTTTCTGATCTGCGGGATCCTGTCCATGATCCCGGCCCTTATCCTTGAACATCCGCAGATTTCCTCCATCCTCACCGCATGGCTTCCCATCCTATATGCCGGAATCATGTCCTGCGGCGTTGCCTACACTCTGCAGATCGTAGGCCAGAAAAATGTCAATCCAACGGTAGCTTCTCTGATTCTTTCCCTGGAATCCTGTATCTCCGTACTTGCAGGCTGGGTCATCCTTGGACAGAAGCTTTCCGCAAAAGAGCTTCTTGGATGCGTCATCATGTTCGCGGCTATCATCCTGGCACAGCTGCCGGAGAAATCTTCTGCGAAATAGGCAGATAAACAATAAAGTGCATGAAAAGTTATCACGCTTCTCATGCACTTCTTTTTTATCTTTCATTGGCTTTCACTGCCGCCCCGTGTGGATACTGGCCGGTCACTTCATTTACTCCGCTGCTGCTTCGTCTCTCTTAATAAAGTTATTATAATGCGCCTTGATCTTCTCAAAGCTCTCCTGGCTGATATCGTGCTCCATCTTGCAGGCATCTTCCAGTGCAATCTCTGCCGGAACTCCAAGTCCCTCCAGCATCTTGGCAAGTACGGTGTGTCTCTCATAGATCTGGTTGGCGATCTCTGCGCCCTTCTCCAGAAGTGTCACAGTACCGTAACGGTCCATGGCAATATATCCGTCCTCACGGAGAAGCTTCATCGCATGGCTGACACTTGGCTTGGAAACGCCAAGTCTGGTAGCAATATCAATGGAACGAACCCCGCCGCCCTTCTTCGATAAAACCAGAATTGATTCCAGGTAATCCTCTGCTGACTGTCTGATTTCCATATAAAATCCTCCCTACAAAAATTAAACTCTATATAGACCCTCTAAAGGGATCTGAATTGCATTCTCGCCCCTATTTCACAGGTGAATATTAACTTTTAATATACCGCTTAAATGATGTTATGTCAAGTATTTCACACATATTTGTCTTGACATTAAAAATATTTTACCTGATAATAGTATCTGAACAATACATCTGTTCTGTAGCAGCCCGGAACTTTTTTCCAGGGGTGCTATCTTTTTGAACAGTAAAAGAAAGGAGATTTTTTATGCTCAAAACCCTTCTGGCCCAGGTCAGGGAGTTTAAAAAGGCCTCGTTTCTCACGCCTTTTTTCATGATCCTGGAAGTTCTCTTTGAGACTCTGATCCCCCTGGCCATGGCTTCCATCATTGATAAGGGTGTGGAAGCCGGAAATATCGGCCATATCTATCGGATGGGTGGAGTTATGGTAGTTCTTGCCCTGTGCGGACTCTGGTCCGGCGTCATGGGCGGAAAATACGGAGCACTGGCCTCCACAGGCTTTGCCAGAAACCTCCGAAAAGCCATGTACACCAACATCCAGACCTTTTCTTTTTCCAACATCGACAAATACAGCACTGCCGGCCTGATCACCCGTCTTACCACAGATGTGACCAACCTGCAGAATGCCTATCAGATGATCCTGCGTATGTGTACCCGTGCACCGGCCAGCCTGATCTGTGCCATGGTCATGGCATTTCTCATCAACGCCAAACTTGCAAGCATTTATCTGATCGCGGTGATCTTCCTCGGTGCCTGTCTGATCTTTATCATGCGGAAAGCAACGAAATATTTCCAGACTGTGTTCCGCAAATACGATGACCTGAACGCAAGTGTCCAGGAAAATATCGGTGCCGTCCGTGTTGTCAAAGCCTATGTCCGTGAAGACTACGAGATCAGCAAATTTCAGAAAGCCTGTAACAAAGTATACGAAATGTTCTTAAGTGCCGAGAAGATCGTTGTTATGAACATGCCTCTGATGCAGTTTACCGTTTACGCCTGCATCCTTGGAATCAGCTGGCTTGGCGCAAAAATGATCGTGGGCAGCACGCTTACTACCGGTGAGCTTATGAGCCTTCTCACTTACTGCATGAACATTCTCATGAGCCTGATGATGCTCTCCATGGTTTTTGTTATGGTGACCATGAGTATTGCCAGTGCCGAGCGTGTTACGGAAGTCATCAACGATACTGCTGATATCACTGACCCGGAGAACCCGGTAACAAAAGTTCCGGACGGAAGCATCGTCTTCGACCACGTAAACTTCAGTTATAAGAAAGACAGCAAAGAACCGGTCTTAAAAGACATCAACCTTTCCATCCGCTCCGGCGAGACCATCGGAATCATCGGCGGTACCGGAAGTGCCAAATCCAGTCTTGTAAACCTGATCAGCCGTCTTTATGACGTAACGGACGGTTCTGTTCTGGTGGGAGGCATCGATGTCCGCAAATACCACCTGGAATCTCTCAGGAACCAGGTTTCCGTTGTCCTTCAGAAGAACGTCCTCTTCTCAGGAACCATTCTGGAAAATCTCCGCTGGGGTGACAAAAACGCCACGGAAGAAGAATGCCGCCGTGCATGCCAGCTTGCCTGCGCCGATGATTTCATCGAAAAAATGCCGGATAAATACAATACTTTCATTGAACAGGGCGGTTCCAACGTTTCCGGAGGTCAGAAACAGCGTCTCTGTATCGCCCGTGCTCTTCTGAAGAAACCGAAGATACTGATCCTGGACGATTCCACCAGTGCGGTAGATACTGCCACAGACGCAAAAATCCGCCGTGCTTTTGCAGAAGAGATCCCGGATACCACCAAGCTGATCATCGCCCAGCGTGTTTCCAGTATCCAGAATGCAGACCGCATCATCGTTATGGACAACGGCGAGATCAACGGATTTGGTACCCATGAGGAACTTCTTAAGACCAACGCCATTTATCAGGATGTATTCAATTCACAGACCGGCGGTGCCGGTGATTTTGACGAGGGAGGTGATCCGGCTTGAAAAAACAGAACATGAAAGGTCCGGGTGGTCCTGGACCAAAAGGCATGGGAGCGCCGGAACAGCCAGGAAAACTTCTGGGACGCCTTTCCCGTTATATTTTTAAGAACTACAGTATCCATATCGTGATCGTGGTGATCTGCATTTTTGTCAGCGTTCTTGCCAATGTACAGGGAACCATGTTCATGAAAACCCTGATTGACCAGTATATCACGCCTCTTCTTAAGGCAGATACACCGGACTTCGGGCCTTTAACTGCTGCAATCGCACGTGTGGCATGTTTTTACGCCATCGGTGTTATTGCCACCTATACTTATAACCGTATCATGATCAATGTTTCCCAGGGAACTTTACGTAACCTCCGAAACGACATGTTTGCAAAAATGGAAACACTTCCCATCAAATATTTTGATACCCACGCACACGGTGATATCATGTCCATCTACACCAACGACATTGATACCCTGCGCCAGATGATCAGCCAGAGTTTCCCACAGCTGCTTTCCAGTGTGATCACCATTGTCAGTGTTCTTGTAAGTATGCTGATCCTCAACGTTCCGCTTACTTTCGTGACTCTGCTTATGGTTGCCATTATGCTGACTGCCAGCCGGAAACTTGCGGGCTTAAGCGGAAAATATTTCCTGGAGCAGCAGACCAACCTTGGTATTGTCAATGGTTATATCGAAGAGATGATGGAGGGTCAGAAGGTTGTCAAGGTCTTCTGCCATGAAGACGAAAGCATCCGGAAATTCGATGAACTGAACGACCAGCTTTTCACCAGCGCAGACAATGCAAACCGTTTTGCCAACATCCTGATGCCTGTGGTCGCACAGCTTGGAAATGTCAGCTATGTAATCTGCGCCATGGTGGGCGGTATCCTTGCTATCAACGGCATCGGCAGCTTCACACTTGGCGGGCTTGCCAGCTTCCTGACCTTCAATAAGAGCTTCAACATGCCTATCAACCAGGTCAGCCAGCAGTTCAATAGTATTGTTATGGCTCTTGCAGGTGCAAAACGTATCTTTGATCTTCTGGATGAAAAACCGGAAGTGGATGAAGGCTACGTTACTCTCGTCAATGCAAAAGAGGAAAACGGTGTTCTTACCGAATCCGACAAACGTACCGGCCGCTGGGCATGGAAGCATTTCCACAAAGCTGAGGGTACCACTGATTATATCGAGCTGAAGGGTGATATGGTCCTGGAGGATGTAGACTTTGGTTATAATTCCAACAAGATCGTTCTCCATGACATCAACATGTATGCACAGCCAGGCCAGAAGATCGCTTTTGTAGGCTCTACCGGCGCCGGGAAAACCACCATCACCAATCTTCTGAACCGTTTTTACGACATTCAGAAGGGTAAGATCCGTTATGACGGCATCAACATCACCAAGATCAAAAAAGATGATCTCAGACGCTCCATGGGCATCGTTCTTCAGGATACCAACCTGTTCACAGCAACCGTTATGGAAAATATCCGCTACGGAAAGCTGGATGCCACAGATGAGGAGGTTATCGCAGCAGCAAAGCTTGCCAACGCCGACGGTTTCATCCGCAGGCTTCCGCAGGGTTATAATACCCTTCTCCGCGGAAACGGTGCAAACTTAAGTCAGGGCCAGCGACAGCTTCTCTCCATTGCCCGTGCAGCTGTTGCAGACCCACCCGTCCTGATCCTGGACGAGGCCACCAGCTCCATTGATACCCGTACCGAAAAGCTTGTACAGGATGGTATGGATAAGCTGATGGAAGGCAGAACGACCTTTGTGATCGCCCACAGACTTTCCACAGTACGCAACAGTGACTGCATCATGGTCCTGGAGCAGGGACACATCATCGAGCGTGGTTCCCACGAGGAGCTGCTTGCACAGAAGGGCCGGTATTATCAGCTGTATAACGGCTGATCCAGGCTCACAGTTATTTTCGATCTAAAATATTCAATACCAAAAACATGCAGGGTGTATCTTTTCTGATAGTCCTGCATGTTTTTTTATGCTATAATCTTTGATTGAAATCTATTTTTCCGGAAAGGAGTCTCCGTATTTTTATATATGAAACAAACTGAAGAATATTACTACGGCAAAATGTCGAAAGATAAACAAAACGTGTACCGTGCAATGCTTCACGGGCTTATGGAGCTTTCCGACGAGTTCCTGATCCCGCAGGTACCAACCACCGATGGAAACTGGCTCTATGATGTATTTTTCCAGCTTCGTCTGGATCACCCGGAGATTTTCTGGGCTGTGGGATTTAAATACCGTTATTACAAGGACTCGCCAAATCTGATACTGATCCCTGAATATATCTTCGACAAAAATAAAATCCGGAAGCATCAGAAAGCCCTGGGAGCCCGCGTAGACAAGCTTGTGCGCACCGCCATGAAGTTTTCCGAGTGGGATAAGGAAAAATATGTCCATGACTTCATCTGCGAAAATATCCGCTACGACAAACTGAAAAAGCCATATTCCCACGAGATCATCGGGCCTCTGGGCCATGGTGTCGGTGTCTGCGAGGGAATCGCCAAATCCGTAAAGGTCCTCTGTGATGCCCTTGGTGTATGGTGTATTATCGCCATCTGCGGGAACAATCCGGAAAAAGGGATCAAATACCGTCATACCTGGAACATCGTCCGGATCAACGGACAGTACTATCATCTGGATGCCACTTTCGATAATACTCTGGGCAAAAACGAAGACGGCTCAACCAGTATCCGTTACGATTATTTTAATCTGGATGACAAAAACATCTTCCGTGACCATGAACCACTGATCGCTCCGGCACCTCCCTGCCCGGATGGAAACCACTTTTATTACCGCGAGAAAAAGCTGTCCTTCACCAAATTGGAAGACGTATACAAACGTGCCCTCCAGGCTGCAAAAAAAGGCCGCGAATTCACCTTCCACTGGCGAGGCGGATATCTCACCCGTGAAGTCCTCGCAGACCTTGTAGATCAGATCCAGGCCGCAGGAAAGACACGGGACAAAAAAGCCATCATCACACTCAACTGGCCTCAGGCTGTACTGCGATTTCATTTTGCGGAACAGCAGGCGGAAGGGAAGGTGTTTATTGAGGAAGTGAATGAAGGGGAGAAACTGTAACGTCATTTAAGAAATTCGATAGCGTCAAAATGCCACATATCATTATGCATATGTGGCATTTTTCTGTGAATATAATTCTAAAAATTAAAAGACTTTCCATAAATCAGATTTATAGAAAGCCTCTTGATCACTGCACCGAGTACGGATAAATCCGAACCCTCAACTTCCGCCAGTGTGATAGTCTTAGAACCGTCCTTATAGTTGAAAGTAAGGATTATCTTGTCCTCATAAAGATACACCGCATTTACAAAACTGTCAATCAGTCTTTGCCGCTGTTCCCGCTTTGTCACATCAAATTTGCGGAAACGGTAAATGAAAAATGCAATCTGTTCTCTTGTAAGCAGGGGCTTGTGCATTTCCTCCTGCAAAATGCTGACTTCAAGTTGGCTTTTGGTTTCCTCCAACTCGTCCAGTCTTTGCTTGGTGGACGGGGTAAAAATTCCTGCTTGAATGGCGTTGAGCATATTGTTAATACCTTTTTCCGTTTCTGCAAGCTGCTTTTTCAAAAGGGGCAGATCGGTGCTTTCTTTCTTCTGCAACTCCATCAGCATATCAATCAGCCGTTCCATGACTGCATCATTCATAATTGCTTTCATGGTATAGTTGACAACCAAATCTTCAATCCAGTCTTTCTTGACTGCTTTCTTGTCGCAGAGCTTCTTTTTCTTGGTATTCACACAGCGATAATAACGGTGTACTTTCATCGTATGGCTTGTGCCGCTTTCTCCCACCATAAAGGAGCCGCATTTCCCACAGTACAGCTTCGTTGTCAAAAGGTAATCGTCCTCGGCTTTGTGACGGGCAGGAGCCTTTTTGTTCTTCGCCAGCCGTTTCTGTACCCGTTCAAATAATTCTTTCGGGACAATCGCTAGAATACCGTCCTCTTTGACTACATCACGATAACTGTACTCGCCCATATAGCGGCGGTTTTTCAACAAATGGTTCATAATATTCAGCGTAATTTTCCCGCCACGAATGGAACGCATACCCCGACTGTTCAATAGATTAACAAGCTCCTGCATGGTTGCCCCCTCGCTGTACTTTGTAAACATTTCCAGTACCACCGGGGCAGTCTTGGGGTCGATTTGATAATACTGCTGTTCGTCAATATAATATCCCATCGGAACAGTACCGCCGTTGTATTTACATTTCAGCGCATTGTCGGTCAGTCCCCGGATAACCTTTTCAGAGAGCTCCGCAGAATAGTATTCCGCATATCCCTCCAACATGGCTTCCAGAATAATTCCCTCGCTGCCCTCGGAGATATTTTCCCTTGCGGAAATGACTTTCACACCGTTCTTTTTCAAAAGATTTTTATATCGTGCGCTGTCGTAACGGTTCCGGGCAAAGCGGTCTAATTTCCATACAAGGACAACATCAAATAAGCCTTTTGCGCTGTCTTTAATCATGTGTTGAAATTCGGGGCGGTTATCTGTTTTTGCTGACAATGCCCTGTCAATATAAGTTCCTAAAATTGTAATATCGTTGCGCTCTGCATACTCCTTACATTCCCGCAACTGTCCCTCAATACTTTCTTCTCTCTGATTGTCGGAAGAATAGCGGGCATAGATAACACCTTTCATTTTGCATCTCTCCAATTATTCTTCTTCCGTTTGGTTTTGCGAATTAGCCTTCTCATTGAAAGGCTTTACGATTTCATCTACAACCTCTCTAATAAATTCAACTGGATGAATTAATGCAATTCCACTATTTTCACTTCGTATTTCTACAACTTGCTGGGTTTGACTATTGATTAAATTTTCTCTATACGGAATATACGAATGAACAATTCCAACTAATACAGATTTATTCAACGATTTCGTACCTTCTATTGAAACTATTTCTGGTCTAGTGACAATTGGGCTTCCCGAATTGCCCGGAAAATTCTGTATATCAGCAAGAATATTATAAGACTCTAGTATTTGTGCAGCACTAATTCTAGCAATACACCCCAAACGACAAATAGGTAAATTAGAATTTATATTTACAAGTCCCATAGGAAACCCCAACATATGTATCAGTGTTCCTTCGTCAACCCCTTCTTATCGTAATTCTTCAGATGTCATTGCATGTTTATCAATATCAAATGCTGCAAATTCTATATTGTTATCTGTTATAAATTTCCCATTTAAAGGAAGAACAGCTATATCGACATTTGCATTTGGATGTTCATAATATAATTTTACTCCATTCTCATAAAGTGCTGCATCTACAATATCTAATGTACTATTGTCTCTTTTTTTCAACCGTAGTACAATACTGCATTTATTTGCCAGTACATGCTTGTTAGTGACAAGCATCGGACGTGCGTTTCCTTCTGCATCAAACACTCTAACTATAAAAAATCCTGTACCTGTCCATGAAATACCAGCACCATTACGTACACCGATTGATGTAACAGAATTTATAAAAAATTCCGGAATTATTGCCATAATTATTTCCTCCTATCATTCATCATTTCAAGAAGCGTCTGTTTTAATTTTTCATTCAGCGGAGATTGCGGATCAAAACACATTTCAATAAACTGCTTCATTTCCTCACTCCCCGGCGCAATCTTCGGACGGTGTTCATATAGCTTGCCTTGCGGATTGTCTGTCCGGGCAAGCAGGTAATCCAATGATACATCAAAATAATCCGCATACCTTACAAGCGTTTCCAAAGAGGGAGCCGACTGCCCCTGCTCATAACGATTGATACTGGACTGCTTCACTCCCAAAAGTTCTGCCATCTTTACCTGCGACAGCTTCACACTTTCCCGCAATCTCCGCAGGCGTTCTCCTAATTCTTTCATGGGCTGTAACCTCCTTGTTTCCTCTATGCGTAGTATATCATTTTTAAGGTTTTATTCCAACCCGTATTGAGCATATTTTTGAGGAATATACTCGTAAAGCGGATAAAGAAAACGGGGAGGGTTACAACAAAATAAGCGGTCAATCCGACTGTGGTTTTACAGCAGATTGTGACCGCTTATTTTTCATTTTGGAGGAAGTGTGGCTACACGCTTCCTCTAAAATAGGGTTTCCAAAGGGTACCCCTTTGGCACACGACTTTGCTTGCAAAGTATAGTGTGTTATACGCTCTGTCGGCGTTGCTGCGAAAATGAGGTTGCCAACCGGGAGGGCAAGAGCATTTGAAGCAGCAAGCACAGGGTTGGGTTCATCAGCAGACAGGGCGTATATGAAGGGAGCTTCGCTTATCCTACTCCCATGATTTACAATCGCATTTTTTCATAAGTCCCAATAAGCAAAACTTTCTATGTAAGTTCAATTTTAGTTCTTTTATGTAGAGTATCTTCATACCAAGAAGTTAATATGTTTGAACTAAGTTTTTGCATCTTCTTTATTTCTCTTGAAGCCTTGTAAATATCCGTATCAAGATATGTCTGTGGTAATACTGTAATATTTGTTTGTTGTTTCAACGCTAATGGATTTTCACTATTACCTTTAAGAAGTTTAACATATTCGCCAAACATTATAGGGCAATTTTTTTCTAATAAGGCAGGAATAGACGGATATACAATTTTGTTAATTATATCTGATGCCCAATACCCTGTTATTGATAAGTCAAATGGATTCACATATATATGATTATAAAAATCAATGTCAACTATGCTACCATGAATTGCGCCAATTCCACCAATTTGTTTTACCATATCTGCAATTCGTTTTTGAAATGAAGTAAACTTGTCCAGCGGCGTTTTTATCGTAGAAATCATGGTATCCATATTATCATAATAATACTGAACATCTTGAATTTCCAATTTTTTCATGGTGCCACCGTTAAGGATAGTAAGACTACCACTTCTTGATTTGTGAATAAAACAGTAATACTCATTCTTTTTTAACATATAGAGTACATTTACTTCTCGTTGGAAAGTCATTGATATATTTTTCCCTCGGTAGAAGTCATTGTACTGCTCACTCGTAATCTCAAATATACCATCCTCATAATCAGAAAAGCAATCATAATCGTTATCAATTAAAAAAGTTTTCAAGTGAGGGGTTTCGATATGGTATCCAACTTGATTGTCTGAATAAACTCTATATTCACCATCGTCATGGAAAAAATTCCTGTGTGTATGTCCACTTACATAAACATAATTTTTATCAGGTTCTGCTTCTCTGCACCAATCTTTTTTGGGTGTATGTGTTAAAATAATTGCATTCTTATTTGCAAGAATAGGGCATAACCGATTATACAAATCTTCAAAAATTTTAGATTCTTTTATTTCAGTAGTCCTGTCCATAGTCATTCGATAAATGCCATTATCAGCATTAAACTCTGTATTATATCCTGAAAAGCCCAATCCGCCGAGAATCACATATCTTGCACTTCGCAAGCGGTCAGCAATTTGCAGTTCATTCATTTTGCACAAATCATGGTATTTAATCAGGTGTATTCCTGTTTTCGGATCAGCAAGCAAACTACAATCTTCTTTGTAAAGAAGATCGTTATGAAGTAAATACATACCATGCTTTTCCAAAATAGTTCGATACTTTGAAACAATCTGCTCTATTTGAAAGCCCGGAAAACTCCATAACTCATGATTTCCAATCGTAAACACAACCTGTGTGTTTCGGCGTAATGTTTTGGAAAGCATCTTTACAAATAACTGGAATATTCCAATATCTGATGACACATCACCGTCAATCAATAATAAGCATCCTGCTTCATTAGCAATAGTATTAACTATTCTTTGAATTACATATATAATATCTTCTTTTGAACGACAGCCTGCATTTTGTATTCTGTGCATAAGATGAAGATCTGAAATATAGTGAACTCTTTGGCATTTGTTATCAAAAGCCCAATCGAAATATGATAAGTCTCGTCCTGCTACTTCCGATACCAAATCTCTCGAAGATTGAAGAACTAAAGCAGTTTCGGATTCATTTTTTTCAATACACTCAAAGGATTCTATAACATTCAAGTTAATTGTATAAGTATCATATTGTAAACCAAACTTTTCACACAAGCTGCTTTTCAGTTTTGCACCTGTAAAGTCAATAAAATCCCACTGATCTAAATTGTCAATTCCATCACAAAAAAGCAAATTTGCATTGGACAGATTTCCTTTAAGAAAAGCAACAAAATCAAAAAAATAGTTAAATGTATGATTATATTCTTTAAGTATACTACCAGATTTATTGAGCCACTTCTGTGTTACATAAAATTTTCTGTTATGATAGTATTTCTTTACAGAATATGTGACATCCATATTTGCATGAATCGGAAGCTTTGTTGTTTCATCAACGATATACTTAGAAAAATCCGCATTACATTCAAGTGCATCTGATAAATCGCAATATGTCAAATCCCCATTTCGATAATTAACAAACTCATCAAATGTTTCAAAATACCTATAAATTGTTGTGATTGGAAAATATGTATTATTCTTTTGATATCCTTTAGTTTTTTCACAATAGTAGTGCGTTTCCTTGTCAAACAATGCTTCTGAATAAAAATCAATTTCTCCCTCTTTCAAGAGATCAATATACTCTTTTAATTTCTTCTTATGCTTATATATTGTTCCCTTTGCTCCTAAAGAATAATTAAACGATTGCATAACATCATCAGGATCATATATTGAACATAAAGCATTTATCATTTTGTATTCAGGATAAGCACCGGAGGACATGTATTCCATAATAATAGAGAATCTTTTTTTATTCTCAACATCTGCAAAAATGTATTGAAAGAAGAAAAAGCTGACATCTACAATGGAAGAAATCTTAGATTTTTTATAATTCTCCACGACTTTTACTAATTCATCATAGCTATTACAATTACTAAATTTTTTGTTCCACTGTTGACATGATTTATGAATTTGTTTGCCTTTCTCATAACCTTCTTGTTCTTTATTCGATAATGACAATGAATAATCATCTATTGTATCTTCGATAAATGCTTTTTTTGCCATTAACTTTTCTGCATCAATTCTTTTAGAAGTAGAGAGCTTCGAAAAAGGACAAAATGTATAGCAAGCATTTTCATAAATATCTCCGTTTAAAAAATCAAAATAAGAATCAAAATCATCAAAGGATAAGAAAATATCTTTCTTTCGTTGTTCACTATCTGTATCAATGTGAATTAAGGTTTCTTCAACAAAAAAGGTATTTGAGATAATATCGAATCCTTTTTTTCCAGTTATGCGCAATCCCGCTTTTCGTTCAAAAGTTACAATCTGAATTTCATTCTCATATTCCTCTGAAACATCAAAAACTCTAATCTCTTTTTTCTTTAATTGCCTGATTATTTTCTTTATTTCTGATTGTGCCACAGCATTTTCACCCTTTCTCTGCCTGTTTAATCATTTTCTTCGCCAACTGCCGGAATTGTTCCGCCGTTTCCTCGTCCATCGGAAGAATCTGCCCAATCTGTCCGGCAATCACAGAAGTTACATCGTCCATAGAAATCAGTTTCTGTTTTGGCTCTGCAAGCGTGTCCCGCATAGTCTGAGTCAAGACCACCCGCTTAGCGGGTGGCTTGCTCTGTCCCTATAAGGGACTATTC
>NZ_JAAITI010000020.1 GCF_013304735.1 Blautia luti | reverse complement strand
CTCACCCTTTCTTATCATAGAAGAATCCTATTTACAGAGATTTTTTCATAGTCTCATTATAAATCCTGATTCTTTTCAAGCTGTTGTTCCTGCTCACGATTTTTCCCAAGAATCATTTCAATATTCGCCGACACAGTGCGAAGTTCCCGTTCATAATCCCGGTGGTTAGAAAAATCTTCACGCTGTCTATCCCTTAATTCAATAAGCTGGTCCTTTTCAGCATAGAGAGCTTTCATGGAAGGCAATTTATTCCCGCCAGATTTTTCTTTGAGTGTTCGGAGAGCTGTGTCATACAGGGAAAGTTCTGCCCGGTGTTCTTCATAAAATTTCTCTTTGTTTCGATTTTTACGATAATCGGCGTACACATTTTTATATGCCAGATATTGTCCGGTAAAATGAATCTGCTCATTCACATCTTTAAGTTGCTGTTCAGTATCTTTTAAAGATTTTCTGGAAGCACTGGTCTGGTCTGATGCCTGATTGAGTGCTGCATGGAAATCCTCAAGAGAATCATAGCCATGTTCCTGTATGTAGGCAACAGTCTGAGCCATCTGCTTCAAATTGGTGAGTTTTACTTTTTGAGCATAGGCTTCGCTCTGCTGTGCTTTAATACAGGTTTGTAGATCTATGACAAGTCGGAGATCTGATTTTATGAAAATGAATGGTGCAGGGATAGCAGAAGTATCGGAAAAAGGAACAGTTGGCAAATCTGTGGAAGTATTTGGAGTCTGCTGTTCCAGAATTTCTTCTTTCTGTTCTCTATGGGATTTCGTGTTTTCCTCAAATGCTTTCAAGAGAAAATCTTCTGTGTATCTGGTTCCGAGATTCCTTCCAGTGATATATTTTTTTCTGCCAGGGTGAAGATAGCTATATCGGTTTCGACTGATCTTGAAGATGATGTGATATTTTTCATCAAGGATTTTTGAAAATTCTTCTGGTGATCGGGCGGTACTTGCAGCATCATCAATAGCGTCACGAAGAAATTGTTTCTCTGTCTGGTAACGTGTTTCCTTTGGCGTGATTCCATCTTCTTTCATTTTCTGATTCAACTTATCGAGTTTTTCCTGTCCCCGGCGTTGTGCCCAATATTCTTTTTCTGTGATTTTTCTTTCAGCAGGAGTGAGCAGATCAACCTGATGTAGTCCTTCTTTTTTACACATATTCATGACTTCCTGTTTCAGATGTGCAAGATATGCTGTACTTAGATGGTGCTTGTATCCGGCTTTTGATTCACAGTCAAATTCCATATAGGGTTCTTGCGGTATGTTATATTTACGGAGACTGTTGATTACGATGTGTACATGGATGTTTCCACTTTCGTTATGACCATCGGTATGAGTACAGACTAAAGCCTGATGACCGGGAAAATTTTTCTTTGCAAAAGTCAATCCAAGTTGCTGGGCACGTTCACCGGTCAATCCACATTCCTCCCTGTCTTTCGGGTCGAAGCTGATGATATAGTGATGGGATTTTATCTCATTGAAGTTTTTGTTCTTGTGGTAGTAGATGTTCAATTCCTGACATTCAGATGCAAAAGAGAATGGATCACAGTTCAAACCGTCCAGATAATATTCTTCTCTCAATATCATATGCCCTTCCTCATCAAGAATCGGTTTTTGCGTATATTCATTATGCTGGAAGATAAGATAACGTTCCGATTCTCCATAGTCAGCATTTTTGCTTGCAATATGTTTAATTACTGCCACGGAAATCACCTGCCATTTTCATTACTTTATATTTCATTTCATAAATGTCCCGGAGAGACTTTCGGATTTCATTTCTCATTTCAGAAGAGATAATTCCACCTTGATTAAAATATCGGGCAATCTGATTTAGGTTGCTTCCAATCTTGCCAAATTCACCGATTAGTTTTTTGATTTCATCAACATCAGCAACAATTTCAAATCGTGCAGTTACATTTCCTTCCATAGTTTGAGTCCTCATGTATTCTGAAATGCTCATTTCTGCCTGTTCCGCTGCATTTTCTATGATGGAAAACTCTATATCAGTCAGGCGGATGGTTACCCGGTGTTCTCGTTTCATGTCCATTTCTTTTTGTGGTCGTGTCATTCAATGCTCCTTTCTGGCATAAAGGTTCCGCAGGAAAAATAGAAAATTCACAGTGAGCTGTGAAAGCAAGTGATGAAAAAGCATCACGCTGTGACCATGCAAATGGGAACCAATACACATATCTTTGATTGCGGTCGAGGGTATGGGGAAACGAAATCCCCATCAAGTTGCAAGTCAGAAAAAATCCCGCAGGGGTTTTTGTCCGACATTGCGAAACTTGCTCTAAAAATGACTGCTTCATATATAAGCCGATTTACAGAAAAAATGGAAATAAGAAGTTTATATAAATGAAAAAACAAAAAGCAATAGTTAATTGCGAAAATGTAAAGTTGTATTGCTTGCCCAAATGGTATATCAACTGTATAATACAATCAAACAAAAGGAGGAGGAAAGTAAAAGATAGTAATCAAAACATTGCAAAGGCAGTTCTTAAGATAAGGCAAGATAACAAGCTTTCTCAGGAACAATTTGCTGAAATGGTAGGAGTAACAAGACAGGCGGTGTCTAGATGGGAAATGGGAGTTTCCCATAGTTAAAGATACCACACCAAATATGATGAACCCACGCTTATACACTACCAGCTATAATAAACCGCAAGGACAGCAATTTGATGATACTGCTGTCCTTTCTTTTATAAAATTGCAGTACACATAAAAAAGCTGTAAAATGATAAATATATTTGTCCTTGTAACAATTCTCGGACATTTGCCTGTTATACTATCTGCAAAAAGCAAAGGAAGTGAGAATATGGAGCAGATTTTAATTGTCGAGGACGACAGTTTTTTGAATAAGATGTTGGCCTACAACCTGACCGCAGACGGCTACGGCGTGACTTCTGCCCTAAATGCCAGAACCGCCGCCGACGCCATCCGCCAGCGGGAATTTGATTTAGTGCTGCTGGACATCAACCTGCCGAACGGGAACGGTTTTGAGCTGTGCAAGCTGATAAAGCCCCAGCACTCGGACACCATCGTGATTTTCCTAACCGCCAACGATCAGGAGAGCGACCAGATACGGGGCTATGAGGTGGGCGCGGTGGACTACATCACAAAGCCCTTTGTGATCGGGGCCTTGCAGCGGAAAATCAAAGCCATGTTCGCCATGCTGGAACACCACAAACCGGCCAAGGACATTTACGACGACGGGCGGCTGTTTCTGGACTTCTCGGAGCAGACGGCTTCCCTAAACGGCAAGCCCCTGACCCTATCCCCGATGGAGTACAAAATGCTGAACCTGTTCCGCAAAAATCCCCGGCAAGTGCTGACCCGTGGGCAGCTTTTGGAAAAGCTGTGGGATATAGACGAGAGGTTTGTGGACGAACACACCCTGACAACCTCCATCAGCCGGATTCGCAGCAAGATTGAAGCCGACGGAGGTGTGCCATACATCAAGACCGTTTACGGTATGGGCTATCAATGGACGGGAGGCGAGGCAAAATGAAGTTTCAAAATCTATCGGTAAAGTGGCTATTTGGCCGGGTGGCAATAGGGCTTGTCCTCTCCATGTCCGGGATCACCATAGCCCTGTTTCTTGTGACAAAACAGACGGCGGTGCTGCTGACAGGCGGGGCGCTGCTGCTGTGCGCCATTGTAGGGATTTTTGTACTGACGCAGGCGTTTGGAAAGCGACTGTCGCAGTTTACCACTGACCTGTGCCAGACCTTAGACCACATGATCGCCGGAAATGAAGCACCCCAGCGGCCAGAGGACAGCGAAACCCAGCTCGCCAGAATCGGGCACCGGCTGGCGAGACTTTACCAGATCATGCAGGAGAACCGTCGCCGGGTGGACGAGGAACGGCAGGAGTTACAAACCCTTGTATCGGATATTTCCCATCAGGTAAAAACGCCGGTAAGCAATCTGAAAATGGCGACGGACACCCTGCTGGAAAAGCCTATGACCGAGGCGGAGCGTACCGATTTTATCCGTGGAATCCGCACCCAGACAGATAAACTGGACTTTCTCTTTCAGGCTCTTGTGAAAACCTCACGGTTGGAAACGGGCGTAATCCAGTTGAATAAGAAACCGGTCTGCCTCTTTGATACCGTGGCGCAAGCCATGAGTGGGATCGTGTATGCAGCGGAAAAAAAGAAAATCGCTGTATCTGTGGACTGCCCGGAGAATTTGACCTTTTCCCATGACAGCAAGTGGACATCCGAAGCCCTCTTTAACCTGTTGGACAATGCGGTGAAGTATACTCCGGCAGGTGGAAAAATTACGGTGTCGGTGATACCGTGGGAAATGTATGTGGAGATCAAAGTAGCCGATACCGGCAAGGGCATTTCCGAAAGTAATCAGGCTGCTATCTTCCGGCGCTTTTATCGTGAGGAAGAAGTACACGAACAGCAGGGCGTGGGCATTGGACTGTATCTGGCCCGCGAGATCGTAACGCGGCAAGGCGGCTATATCAAAGTGGTTTCAGAGCCGGGCAAGGGCTCGGAATTTTCCATTATGCTGCCGACAAAATAGAATGCGGCGGACGGCCATTTCCGGCTGCCCGCCGTAAATTTTTTTGAAATGTCCGAGCGTTGTAACATTTCACCCCGATTTTCAATGAAATTTTTGGGCCGCTGTAACATTTCGCGGACATTTAGGTTTTACAATACCCTTATCAAATATGGAGGTGATACAACTATGACATGGCCTTTTGAAAATGACACCAGCGCCATTACAAAGAAGCTGGCGCAAAGAAGCTTCAAAGCCAACAAATTACGAAATATTGTTGCTGTAATAGCAATCGTTTTAACATCAATGCTTTTTACTTCTGTAACGACTTTATGTGTTGGAGCGATCCAGTCTATACAGACAACTATTTTGCAAATTAGGGGAACCAGCCCGTCCACTGGTACATCTGTAAATTGGATTGCCATAATAGCAGCCCTGTTTTTTATTATGATTTTTGTAATAACGGGCTATTTGCTCATTCGCAATATTTTTGAGATTTCTGTTGTTCAAGAAATAAAGAAATATGGCTTATTAAGAACAATCGGAACAACGGAGAAGCAAATCAAGCGAATTGTTTATAAGCAAGCATTTTGGCTGTCTATAATTGCTATATCTATTGGGTTGATTTTAGGATATATAGTAGGAATACTTATGCTTCCGTGGATTCTTAATTTTATGAAAGGCGAGTATCACAATCTTTCTGTGAACTTGAGTTTTAATCCTATTATTTTTGTCGTTGCCGGGATATTTAGTGCGATTACTGTTTGGGTGAGTATAAAGAAACCATTCAAAATTGCAGCTACGATTTCGCCCATTGAGGCAACTAGATACTATGAAAAAGACAATTATCATAGTGCCAACAAGAATCGTCTTTCGTTTAAGAATAGAATAACAGAAATGGCATGGAGAAATTTAAGAAGAAATTCAAAGCGTACCATATTTATCGTCTTATCCATGATACTCTGCATTATTCTCCTAAACAGTGCAATCGCAATCGGAAATAGTGTTGATGTTAAAAAATATGTATCTTCTGTTACCTCATTTGATTTTGTTGTGGCAAGCCCAAACACATTTTCTAATGTGCAAGGTTTTCGATTTAAAGATGATTCTGTTAGTAATGAAATCATATCTGATATTGAAAATAATATTCCTGTGCTGAACGGAAGTCGAATTTATAAAAACACTTTGGATGATGTCAGTGTTACTTATGATTATGGTAGTTTGGTCACGGAAGTATTAGACGAATACACAGAAGATAATCACCTTATACGAAGTGGTATGGTTGATGGCAGAACTTATCCAGTAAAACTCGGTGTTGATTATCGACCTCTTTGCAATATTTACGGGGTAGAAAAATCAATACTTCCTAAATTGAATTTCATTGAGGGAGAAACAGATATACAGCAACTAACCTCATATTTGGAAAGTGGAAACTATGTTATAGAAATTTCAGCGATCAACCCAAATGAATCTCCTGAATTTCTTTGTCCGCTCAATCAGGAAGTTACCATTTACAAAGATGGATTGCCTTATAAAACGGTTTCGGTAATTGCGCGTGCAGTGGTTGATTTTTCATTGGTAGAATCTCCGGGTAAGAATGTTGGCTACACTGATGTTGGCGGCGATTGTCCTATTTTCTATATGAGTAATGAGATGTTTGTGGAATTGTATAACAATCCAGCCATAATGAGTTATGTGTTTGATGTGGAAAAAGAACACTTTTTGCCAGCGACCGAGTACATCAATTCTTTGCCTACCGTTGAATACGCATCGTCTGAAACATTGGCACAAACTATGAATGGATTAAAACAAACTATTTTTATCATAGGTGGCCTTATTGGGTTTCTATTAGGAAGTATCGGGCTTGTGAATTTTTCCAACATCATTATAACGGGCATTATAAACCGGCAACGGGAATTTGCTACATTAGAGAGCATCGGAATGACGAAAAAACAAATTAACAAATTGACCGTATTGGAGGGATTGTTTTACGCATTTCTGATTTGTGTAATGGGTTTACCTCTCTCTCTTATTGTTGCAAATACAATTCTTCCTACTTTCTTTAATCAACCTGACTTATGGCTGTTTACAATACAGCCTACGATTTTCCCGTTGATATTAGAGGGAATTGTTATTTGCGTTGTGGCGATTATAGTTCCTCATGTTTCGTTTCGCTATTTTAGAAAAACAAGTATTGTAGCTCGATTAAGGGTAGTTGAATAATAATTTTGAAATGTCCGAGCGTTGTAACATTTCACCCCCGATTTTCAATGAAATTTTTTGGCCGCTGTAACATTTCGCGGACATTTGGGTTTTACAATAGCCTTATCAACAGGCAGAAAGCCTTGAAAGGAGTTTTGAGTATGAGCGTTTTACAGGCGATTGATCTGAAAAAGTATTACGGCACAGAGCCGAACATTACCCGCGCCCTTGACGGTGTGAACTTCTCCGTGGAGGACGGCGAGTTTGTGGCCGTTGTGGGAACATCCGGCAGCGGCAAGTCCACCCTGCTTCACATGATGGGCGGGCTGGACACTCCCACCAGCGGAACCGTGATCGTCCGGGGCGAAGAACTGGCAAAGAAGAACGATGAACAGCTTACCATCTTCCGCCGCCGCAACATCGGCTTTATCTTCCAGAACTATAACCTTGTTCCCATCCTGAATGTGTATGAGAACATCGTCCTGCCGGTGGAGCTGGACGGGGACACGGTGGATCAGAAGTTTTTGGACGAGATCGTTCACCTGCTGGGGCTGGAAGATAAACTGAAAAATATGCCGAACAATCTTTCCGGCGGCCAGCAGCAGCGTGTGGCTATCGCCCGCGCCTTGATTACCAAACCGGCTATTGTTCTGGCCGACGAGCCAACCGGCAACCTTGATAGCAAGACCAGCGCCGAGGTGCTGGGGCTTATCAAGCGCACCAGTGCAGAGTTCCGGCAAACTGTTGTGATGATTACCCACAACAACGACATTGCCCGCCTTGCAGATCGGATTGTCCGCATTGAGGACGGCAAGATTGTGGAGTAAGGAGGTGGCAGGCTATGACATGGCCTTTTGAGAATGATACCAGCGCCATTACAAAGAAGCTGGCAAAGAAAAGTTTGCAAAGCGAGAAGCGCCGGAATCTGATGGTGGTGATTGCCGTTGCACTGGCGGCGTTTCTGATCTGCTTTACGGGAATTGTGTCTACTTCCCTGACACAAATGCAACGCAATCAGGTTGTCGATACTTATGAGGCGGTCTGGCTGGGCGTAGAGGAAAACGACATTGAAACCCTGAAAGGACTGCCGGAGTTTGAGCGCGTAGGCGGCTACTATATGCTGGGTGAGGAGCTTTCAGAACAGGGCTATCATGCGTCCTATGTGTATTGCGACGCGCAAATGATGGAGATTGCCAAGGCGCAGATGGAGTTGTTAGAGGGCCGGGTTCCTGAAAAAGCAAATGAAGTTGTTGTAAGCGAATACTTTCTTTCCACCTATGGAAACAATGCCAAGATCGGGGACACTGTGACCTTAGATACAGAGAGTTTTCATGGTGATTATGTCGTTACCGGCATTACGGACAGCGTAAATGAAAAAGAAGCGAATACCTGCGCTATCATTCTTTCCAACGCTGCCCTGACAGAATGGAACGGGTTTGACCCGGCTGGCTATCGCGCCTATGTCCATTTCAAAAACAGCGACCAGTTGGGCGAAGAACTGATGACCTCTTATTGCAGGGAGATTGCGGAGGAATATCAGCTTCCTATGCCCAAAATGAACAGTAAGTATTTTGCCTATGCTTCTAAATCCTTTGATTTTGCACTGATGGCAGGTGTGATTGCCCTTGTTCTGATTGGCGGCTATATTGTGATCCAGAGTATCTTCCGTATCTCCATCAATGACAAAATCCAAAGCTACGGGCAGCTTCGGACGATTGGTGCGACACCAAAGCAAATCAAGCGGATTGTAAAGAACGAGGGACGCAAACTCGGCAGTATCGGGATTCTGATTGGCACAGTGCTGGGCGTATGCGGCGGTTTCCTCCTGTTTTCCAAGGGTTTTAACGCTGTTTCCTATGTGGCAACGGTTATTTTAACGCTTATAAGCAGTTGGATCATGATATCTGTTTCCATCCGTAAGCCGGTGAAAATTGCGGCAGGGATTTCCCCCATTGAAGCCGTCCGTTTTACCCCGGCGCAAAAGGACATCCGCAGCCGGAAAAAGAATATCAAGCTCAATCCTGTTTCAATGGGAATTGCAAATTTTAGGCGTGACCGAAAAAAGACCGTTGCTATTGTAGCCTCATTGAGTTTGGGCGGAATTATCCTGCTTGTGCTATCCTCCATTGTTTTGCTGCGCTCACCAGAGGCGCTTGCAAGACAGTTTTTCCCAGACGGCGACTATAAAATTTATTTGGATTCTGAAATGACAGAAGAAAAGGTTATGGCAGCGGGAAATCCATTGAATGAGGAATTAAAGCAGAAAATCTTATCTATTGATGGCGTTACAGATATAATTCCAAGCAGGCAATCTCTCCATGCAACTTATAAAACAGAGATTCATCAAGCTGGTGGTATGTGCGATATGCTGACCGACCAGAATTATGCGGCAGTTGAAGCGGCTCTGACAGAGGGAACCATGCCAACAGATTCCCGTAGTATTGTAATTGACTATAATGTGCTAAAGCAGAATGAGGATATGGGTGTTGGTTCAACGGTTGAGATTTCTTTGGGAGAAGAACAGCCATCCGTTTCTGTTACCATATCGGGGTTATACGCTCCTGCAAAGGTATATTCAGGACATGGCAGGATGCACTTAGATGGGGCAACTCTTTTTGCACCAGAAGCGTTGTTCCACGAACTGCACCCGGAAATCACCTCTTTTGACTATTCATGGAGCATTGTAAATGACGCTAAAAAAACGGACTATGTGGGAGCTGAATTGAAAAATATTGTTGCCAGCCATAGTAATATTGCCTTAGATGAAATCAATACAGTGATTGAATATGAAGAAATGACAAATTCTTTTGCGTTTGGCAGTATGGAGATACTTTCATGGTTGGTATTTCTCTTTGGCGTTATCAACCTTATCAATACGACACTCTCTAACCAGATAGCCCGAAAGCAGGAAAACAGTATTCTGCGTTCTATCGGCCTAACACAAAAACAGCTATGTAAAATGAACATCTGTGAGGGGCTGTTCTATGCGCTCTTTGCAACATTGGCGACGCTGATCGTTGGGCTTCCGGCTTCCATCTTTGCTTGCAGAAAAATGAGTATAGGAGCTTTTGCCGGAAATGTAGTGCCTTACAAATTCCCGGTTTTGGAAATGGGACTGTTCATTCTGGTATTGTTCGGAATGGAACTGATCTTGTCTGTATGGACAATCCGCAGACAGAAAAAGCAATCCCTGATTGAACAAATGCGGGCGATGGAATAACCGTATGGGATCGGCGGGGCGGCGTGTGCTGCCCCGCTTTTTTCGCCATTTCTCAAAAAATTTTTGAAATGTCCGAGCTTTGTAACAATTCAGCCTGTTTTTCTGTCGAAATCAAAGGCACCTCGGACATTTATAGTTCTTCCAAAAGTTTGATGATAATATTACCATTCATGGAAGAAGCAATCTGTTATTGCAATAATGCGAAATTGACGATAGAAAGTTTTTCATATCTCGGTCAGCTCAACAATTACATTACTCTGCTGATACAGCCAGTCCGTAAATTCTTTCGGGCTGGCCGTTCCTGTTTTTACAGCCTTTTTTCTCTGTAAGGCTTCTTTCTTAAAGTCGGAAAAGGAAGCCTGTATTTTTTCCAGACGGTCAGCCGGAAAGCCTGCGGTATTTTTTACCCGGTTTATTTTGTTGCGCCAGTTCTGGCATTCATTTTTATAAAGCAGGTCATAGTTATTTTCTCTTGACCTCTCGTCAAATTCCCGCTTGTTTTGAAGCGCCTGTGCTTTTCGGCACTTGTCGCTGCACAGCTCATACCGCTGGCTCTTTGCCAGAAAATATTTTCCACAGACCTTGCACCGCCGGAAGCAAAGCCCCCAGTCATTCAGCCTGTTCAGATAATAGGTAATCAACGGGTAGAGGGACGCATGGGCAGACACACATTCTTCTGTGCGCCGGTTGTCCGGGAACCAGAGGTCAAGCCGGGTATCTTCTGACGGTGCGCCTTTGAAATAAAGGCTGCCAGCTTGAAATTGTTTCGGTTTTCCTGTCTCCCTGTCAAAGCTCATGGTTTCGTTTTGGAATACCCCGGTCAGTCTGCTCATTTTATCCATGAAGCGGTCACAGGCAGCGTTACGGTCACGGGGTTCTCTGGCAAGCAGATAGCTGTTCCAGATACGGAACGCCACATACATTTTCAGAGGGTCGTTGCTAAGATATTTCTCCCAAAGAAATTCGCTTGCCGCCTGCTCCAGCTCCGGCTGTTTCCATCGGTTGGAGTGGAGAGCTTGCCGCAGCGGAGAAAGCCCGTATAAGTTCCAGTCTCTGTCCGTGTCACGCTCAAAGTTTATCAAAAAAGTTCCCAGTGGGCGTGTCATATCACAAAGCACCTCTGCGTTTTGGCTCCCGTTCAGACGGAAGCGGATCTGCTGTTCTTCCCCAATCAAAATCCGCTCTTTCATTTTCTTCCTGTCCAGCGTCAGGACAAACAAAATCCTCTCAAAACATGGCTCATGCCGTATAAACTGATTCTCCATCCCTATCCCCTGCCTTTGTTTATGGTAATTATATAATTCAGTTATATCCGTTACACTCATGGTATCGCAGAATCATTGTTTTGTCAAGGATAGTACGCTATGATGATTGCGGTTGGTAATTTCGTACCGCACAGTACCTTGACAAGTGAATGACCGTCCAAAAGGGATATGACCGGCAGGAGAAGTGACGCATTCGGCGCACCAATGCAGGGAAACACCGCAGGAATGGGGCAGGAAAACGGCTTTTGGGGAGAACGGCAACAGGAAGCATTTTAACCTATTTGATTTATGGGAGGAACAGAATGAACGATAAAAAGAGATTGAACAGCTACGAGGATTTACCGCTGGTTCTGGATGTGGCGGACATTCAGCGGATTATGGGAATTTCAAGAGCGAGCGCCTATGAGCTGGTACACACACCCGGCTTTCCAGCGTTCCGCAGGGGCAGACTTATCAAGGTCAGCAAAATTGCTTTCTTTGAATGGATGGCAAAAGGCTCCGAAACCGTACCGGGAAGCGACAAATAAGCGTGAGGTATCATTCCCTGACTTGCAATACTGCCGCACTTTCCAAAGGGGCATACAGAGGGAAAAAAACTTAAAAATGATACCGAGACGCTACATCAAAACAGCCTATCTGCGTACATCAGATAGAAACGGAGAAAGGAGCCGGTTATGGCAAGAATGAGTAACAAGCGGCGGTTGGAATGGTCTTTCTTCTTAAATGACCGCAGCCGTATCACTTACAACGAACTGTGCCGGAAATGCCAGCACGAATGTAAACAGAGCTTCCGGGCGGTTGTGGTTGACTGCCCGAAGTATCTTTCCAAGCGTTCCAAGAAAAAGGACAAGACTGCCGGAAACGGCAAAATCCCTTAGGAACTAAGGGCGCACTTCTATACATAGTCTAAAGACCATGTATCGTGCGTCCTGCGGAGCTTACCTCTGCCGCTGATAAAATCAGCAATCCGAGGTCTGCGTTCGCTTCGCTCCGACAAGGTGGCTACACCCCCTTGCGCCGCTAAAGCGGCTATCCCCTGTGTACCCGCCGCAAAGAGAAATCCGCTCTGCGGTTTTCCCTTTTCATCGGGTTTTATAGAAGCACTGACACACGGACTGTCTGCGGATGGTCTTTCTTTATCTTATCAGCAAAGGATGTGAGAACATGGAAAAATCTTTGGAACAGTTGAAGCAGGAATATGAAAAAACCACTGTCCTGCTGGAACAGGAAAAACGGAAAATGCAGCGTTTGAAAAACCGGCAGGCGTATCTGGAAAGCGGTTCCCGGAAACAGAGGACGCACCGGCTGATTACCCGTGGGGCAGCTATTGAGAGCATTGCACCACAGACAAAGGAGCTATCCGAAGCGGAATTTTATTCCCTCATGGAAAGCATTTTGAATCTGCCGCAGGCGGAGCATTTCATCCGGTCTGCCACAGAGAACCACGCCCGTATTTCCGGGCAGGAGAAAGGCGGTGACTAAGGATAGCACTTTATCATTTTTCAATCGCACAGATCAAGCGCAGCGCCGGTCAGAGCGCCATTGCCAGCGCAGCCTATCGAGCCGGGGAGCGTCTTTACAGCAGCTACTATGGAGAAGTCAGCGACTACACCAAAAAGGGCGGCGTGATCGCTTCGGAAATCATGCTGCCGCCCCATGCGCCGGAAATATATCTTGACCGGGCGACCCTCTGGAATGCTGTGGAGAACTGCGAGAAACATCCAAAAGCACAGCTTGCCTATTCCTTTGATATTGCCATGCAGAATGAATTGACGCTGGAAGAAAACATGGAGCTGGCGAGGAAGTTCGTACAGGAGCAGTTTGTGACAAAAGGCATGATTGCCGACCTTGCTTTTCACAGCCCGGAGAAAGAGGACGGCGGCATCCCTAACCCGCATTTTCATGTGATGACAACCATGCGCCCTTTGAACCCGGATGGCACATGGGGACAAAAACAGCGTCGGGAATATCTTCTTGATGAAGATGGAAACCGAATCCGGGATAAAAACGGCGATTATATGTTTAACGCTGTCCATACAACAGACTGGCATGAGCCGGAAACGCTGGAACACTGGCGGGAGCAGTGGGCGGCTGCCGTTAATACAAAATTTGAGGAAAAAGGGCTGGATTTGCGTATCGACCACCGTTCCTATGTGCGGCAGGGGCTTGACCTGATACCTACTGTCCACGAGGGAGCTAATGTCCGGCAGATGGAAGCAAAGGGCATCCGCACCGAGAAAGGGGAACTGAACCGCTGGATTAAAGCCACCAACCGGCTCATGCAGGATTTGAGGAAGAAGATCAAAGCCCTGTTTGTCTGGATGGCAGAGGTAAAAGAAGAACTTTCCAAACCGCAGACACCGAACCTTGCCGACCTGCTGATCGCTTATTACAACCAGCGCAACGCAGGGGCATGGAGCAATAAAGCCAGAACCGGAAACTTAAAGCAGTTTGCCGAAGCCGTCAATTATCTGACGGAAAACAAGCTGCTCACATTAGAGGATTTGCAGGAGCGTCTTTCCTCTGTCAGTGAAGAATTTGAAGCATTAAGCGGCTCCATGAAAAAGAAATCTGCCAGGATAAAGGAATTGCAGGAATTGATACGGGAGGGCGAGAATTACCAGCGGCTAAAACCTGTCCATACGGAATTGAACAATATCAAGTTTAAGAAACAGAGGGAGAAATTTGAAACATCCCACGATGCGGAGTTACGGCTGTTTTATGCCGCCCGCCGTATTCTGAAAGAAAAACTGGACGGAAAACCCATTGCCCTGAAAGCATGGAAACAGGAATACGCACAGTTAAAAACAGAGTATGCCGAACTGTCTCCGCAGCACAAGCCACTCCGGGAGGAAGTCATACGGCTGCGGCAGGTGCAGAACGCCGTAGATACCGCACTGCGCCGGAGGGAGCAGCCACAGGAAGTACAGAGAAAGAAACATGAGATGGAGCTATGATATAACCGGCAGCTTTACCGCTACCGGTATTTTTACGGAGGGAGCATTTGAATGTATTTGAAGCGGTGAAACAGTCTGTTACCACACGGCAGGCTGCTTCATTCTATGGAATCCGGGTGGGGAGAAACGGCATGGTCTGCTGTCCATTCCACAATGACCGCACGCCCAGCATGAAAGTGGACAGCCGCTTTTACTGCTTCGGCTGCGGGGCTTCCGGGGATGTGATCGACTTTGCCGCTTTGCTGCATGGATTGGGGAAACGGGAAGCTGCGGTCAGGCTTGCGGAGGACTTCGGCGTTTCCTATGAGAAATCCGGCAATGCGCCGCCAGATAGGAAGCGTCACAACAGGTCACAGCCCCGGCAAAAATCAGCGGAGCAGAGATTTCAGGAAACGGAACGGTATTGTTTCCGGGTGCTATGCGATTATCAGCGCCTGCTGGAACATTGGAAAACAGCATACGCCCCACAGCCGCAGGATGCCATCTGGCATCCTCTTTTTGTGGAAGCGTTGCAGAGGATAAGCTACACAGAATACCTTTTGGATATTTTGTTATACGGAGAAATAGAAGAAAAAGCGGCATTGATCGCCGCACAGGGAAAGGAGGTGCTGCGGCTTGAACAGCGAATTTCAGAGCTTGCCGCCGGAAACGCAGGAAGCGGTCAAAAGGACGATGGACACAATGGAACCGGCGCAGACACCGGAAGAAATCCGGGAGACGTTAGAGGGGACGCAGAAAGGCGGCGTGAAGAACAGCATCCGAAACTGCCTGACGGTGTTCCAGCGTGACCCGCTGTTTCGTGGGGCGCTGCGTCTGAACCTTTTGACGGAGCAGATTGACATTGTGAAGCCGCTGGGCTGGGAGCGCACCAGTACCACGCTGACCGACATGGACATGAACTACCTGCTTTTGTATCTGGAAGAAAATTACGGGCTTATCAGCGAGAAAAAGGTGCAGAGCGCCATCAAGATTGTTGCCAATGAAAACCGCTACCATCCGGTCAGGGATTACCTGAACAGCCTGCAATGGGACGGCACAGAGCGCATTCGTTATGCCCTGCATCACTTTCTGGGAGCCGATACGGACGAATACACTTATGAAGCCTTGAAACTGTTCCTGATGGGAGCCATCCGGCGGGTATTCAGACCGGGGAGCAAGTTTGAGGTCATGCTCTGTCTGGTTGGTGGTCAGGGAGCCGGGAAATCTACCTTTTTCCGGCTGCTGGCAGGCAGGGACGAATGGTTTTCAGACGATTTGAAGAAGCTGGACGATGAAAATGTGTACCGCAAGCTTCAAGGGCATTGGATTATCGAGATGTCGGAGATGATCGCCACAGCCAACGCCAAGAGTATTGAGGAAATCAAGTCATTCTTAAGCCGCCAGAAAGAAACCTACAAAGTGCCGTATGAGACACATCCGGCAGACCGGCTGCGGCAATGTGTATTTGGAGGGACGACCAACCGGCAGGACTTTTTGCCCCGTGACCGCACCGGCAACCGGCGCTTTCTCCCCGTGACGGTGTACCCGGAACGGGCGGAGGTTCACATACTGGACGATGAAGCGGCGGCGAGGGCGTATATCGAACAGATGTGGGCGGAAGCCATGACGGTTTACCGCAGTGGGAAGTATAAGCTGTCATTCAGCATAGAAATGAACCGATACCTGAACGCCCATCAGCAGGACTTCATGCAGGAGGACACACAGGCTGGCATGATCTACGCCTATTTGGAGGACTACACCGGTGACAGGGTATGCTCCAAGCAGCTTTATGAGGAAGCGCTGGGGAACTTAAATTCCCCGGCAGACTGGGAGACACGGGCAATCTGCGAGATTATGAATACCGGCATTGCGGGCGGCATCATACAGGGCTGGGCAGCCTACAAAAGCCCGAAGCGGTATAAGAAATACGGTTCTCAAAAAGGCTGGGAGCGTGTCAACCAAGACCCGCCGGAGGGGGACGGTTTTCAGGAAATCACGGAAGAAGAAGCCCGGCAAATGGAACTGCCATTCTGAAAAGCCGCCGGTTAACAGTTTGGTTGACGCTTCGGTTGACAGCCGGTTGACGGGGAAAAGCCTGATATTTGGGGCATTTCTCTCCTTTGTCAACCATGTCAACCAAGAAATCAAAGAAAAAGTAAAAAGTAATAATAGAGCGCCTGTGGATTGTTTTCAAAGTCTTTTCTGCCGGTTGACACGGTTTGGTTGACATGGAGACAGCCTACGGCTATACACCTGCCTGACATTCCCATGTCGGGCATATTTCATTTATGGAGGTAACTGCCTATGGCAAAAAACAAAAACGAGAGCAACAACGAAAACAGCGGCACCCTGCTTACCGAAAAAGACGGCACCCAGTATTTTGTCATGGGGAAAGTCCGTATCAAGGTATCGGAGCATTTCGCACAGGATGGGAAGCCGCTTGACAGCCTGCTGGAAGATGTGATCCAGCACGCTGCCGCCGCTTCCTGAAAAAATACGGAATAACGACTGTCAATCAGCCCACGCTTATGATATACTTGTACCAGCGAGTATTATATAAGCGTGGGTTGTTTCTTTTAGAAGGAGGATTTTTAACCGTGAAACAACCATACAATACAACGATTTATAACACTGCACTATATTTGAGATTGAGCCGTGACGATGAATTACAGGGGGAAAGCGGCAGTATCCAGACCCAGCGCATGATGCTTAGGCAGTATGCCGCAGAGCATGGGCTGACTGTTGTAGACGAGTACATTGACGACGGATGGAGCGGGACAAATTTCGAGCGTCCAAGTTTCCAAAGGATGATTGATGACATCGAGGACGGGAAAATCAACTGCGTTGTCACAAAGGACTTATCCCGTCTGGGAAGAAACTATATCCTGACCGGTCAGTACACGGAAATCTATTTCCCCAGCAAGGGAGTACGCTACATTGCCATCAATGACAATGTGGACACCATCAACGGAGAAAGCGAGCTTGCCCCATTCTTAAACATCCTGAATGAAATGCACGCCCGACAGACCAGCAAAAAGGTCAAGACTGCCATGCGCACAAGATTTGCCAATGGCGCACACTATGGAGCCTATGCACCGCTGGGGTATGTAAAAGACCCGGACAAAAAAGGTCATCTTCTGATCGACCCGGAAACGCGCTGGATTGTAGAGAAGATTTTTGACCTTGCAGTACACGGGAGGGGTGCCGCCAGCATTACACGGATTCTGGTGGAAGAAAAAGTACCTACCCCCGGCTGGCTGAACTATGAAAGATACGGGACTTTCGCTAATATCTACGCCGGTGCGCCCGCAGAAAAAGCCTATGCGTGGACGATTGCACAGGTCAAGAGCATTTTGAAAGAGGAAACCTACATCGGTCACAGCGTTCACAACAAGCAGAGCAACATTTCATTCAAGAACAAGAAAAAGGTGCGGAAGCCGCAGGAAGAATGGTATCGTGTGGAAAATACCCACGAAGCCATCATTTCCGAAGAAGTGTTTCAAAAAGTTCAGGAGCTGATTGCAAGCAGACGCAGGAAACGCAGAAACGGTACGACACAGATTTTCGCAGGATTGATAAAATGTGCAGACTGCGGATGGTCTTTAGCCTATGGGGAAAACAAGCAGAACAAAAACCCATACGGGTACTACCATTGCAGCAAAAACGGACAGGGATTACGCCAGTGTTCCATGCACTATATCCGCTATGATGTACTGTATGCCTATGTACTTGCAAGACTGCAATACTGGTCTATGCTGGCACAGAAAGACGAGGACAAGTTACTGAAACGCCTGCTCAATGCCAGCGACAGGGAAAGAAACTCTGCAAAGAAAAAGCAGGCTGCGGAGCTGAAAAAGGCAGAGAAGCGTAAAGCCGAGGTTGACGGGCTGTTTGCTAAAATGTATGAGGACTGGTCTGCCGGACGCATAACCGAGTATAACTTCAATATGCTGTCCGAGAAGTACCAGAACGAGCAAAAGGAGCTTGAAGCAAAAATAAGACAGCTTCACGAAACGATGGAAGCCGCCGTACAGACCGCAGCGGATGCTGAAAAGTGGATTGCCCTAATGAAACAGTATGTCAACCCTGTGGAGCTGACCGCCGAACTTCTGAACACTCTAATTGAAAAAATAACCGTCCACGAAGCTGTCAAGGGCGAGGACGGAAGCCGTGAACAGGAAGTAGAAATCTACTACCGCTTCATCGGCAAAATCGACTGACCTTTCTTTTTTACCCAACAATATCTTTAATTAAGGGAGAACGGAGTCTCTGTTCCAAATATTAATACACTTATTCTAATAAGTGAGAAATTTGATATTCCAGTTGATGAAATGTTAAAGTCAGGAGACGTTGTTGAAAAAATTGATAACAATAAAACTTCTTTCAAAAAAGATAGAAATTATAGTATTGTATTTTTAACTATTGGTATTTTAGGGCTGATTAGTATACCTTTTGAAATGTCTGCTGATGATCATAACTGCATCAGTCATTTTGGTCATAACTGCACCAGTCATTTTGGTGTTGACGCTTTTTGTTTGGCTCTGCACGGGGCTGATCTACATATCCAGTCTGGTGCTTGGTCTACTAAGCACGGTAATTGCTCTGCTTGGCGCGGCTGTGATTATTACCTATTCCCCGCAGAATGGTGTGATTTTGTTGGTTATAGCTTTTTTGATTAGCCCGATGGGATTGCCGCTTGCGGCGATCTGGCTGTTGGGTAAGGTGCAGGATTTGAAATTTGCGATCTAGGATTGGATGTATGGGTAAATGATGTGAATAAATCTGGAATGAAAAGAAGCAGGACAATGGGAGATGAGACCCAGTGCCCTGCTTCTTGGTTATTTGGAATGAACGGTAGTGTATTTCTGGTTTTTGCTTTTGGGTTTGTCTGGAAACATCATTTCAAGTTTACCAGAAGATAATAAAGGCTTGAGGTAATATTTGCTGAAGTGAGAACGGCTGGAAACATCAATATATGCTTGCATTTCATCTCGACTTTTAGGGTCTGCACAAAATTCCAATAGCAAGTTTTGCTTGCTGATCACAGATGTATCATGTGCGGCATCATGTGCTGTATCATGTGCGGAAGCACCGCACATGATGTAATTCACATTTTTCAAAATAACTCTGAAATCTGTCGCTGTTGAGGAAAATTCGGGCTTATATGCCTCTGTGTATCCAGGCAGCTTTTCAGTTTCACTGACGATTTTGCGCAGACCACTTCCACGGCGTTCCATGTACTTCATGCGGTGGAACAGGTCAGCAATCACAGGGTTTCGTCGCATCGAACGAATACTGTAAATATCGTATTCCTGAATTGAGCCGCCGCCAAACATACCGCCCGGAGATGTGATTTCCACCCGATCATCAAACATATCAATATGGATTTCGCTGCCAAGCACAATATAATCACGATGGATAAGCGCATTAACAAGAGCCTCTGTCACAGCTCGTTCAGCATAATCCGGCTTGTCTACACGATACTGTGCCTTTTTGACAAAACGGACTTTGGAATTATTGCGAATAAATTCACTGCCGCTGTTCAGTAGATAAATCAGATTCCCTTCGTATTCTTTATCGTCCAATGCATCATCAAAGATAGAGCCTTTTTCAAAGCCATTCCACCGGGTACAGAACATACGGGAGTTATAAACCGTGTGCTGATCGGTCATGAGTTTTCCGGCATTGGTCAGGAGTCCATTTTTATCAGTCAAACCAAAGGAAACATAATCGGATGGCTCAAAGCGGAGACCGGTCCGTTCCAGATAGGTTGCTTCCAGAAGTGTAAAGCTGTAATCCTTTTTTACCGCGTCTGTTGTTAGGGTATCAAAGGACTGATTGGTTCCCTTTAAGATCAATTCATTTACAATGTAATCCGGGGCAATTACGCTTTCATTTCCAACACGGATATATGCTTCCATCACTCCGTCTGCCTTGTAATAATATGGGGTGCTGCGGCCGGGAGAAACCTCCAGAGCTAATAGATTTTTACCATCTTCCTGTAATGGTTTTAAGATAAACTGAGGTAATGGTGTGATTCGTTCTTTGATTAAGCGGCTGATTGCCTCAGCATCCTTTTGAACATCGGACAAGCCAATAGGTTTCCGGTCATCAGAGATTCCGAAAAACAGAGTTCCGCCGATTCCATTAGAAAAGGAACTGACACTTTTTAACCAGCTTTTGGGTTTTTTTATTTCAAGTGCAACTTTGAAATCACATTCGGTTGCTTCAGCAATTAGCTGTTCTATCATAAAATCCCTCCTTTGAGGTATTGGTAGTTTCTTTATATTATACCCATAAGGAGAGTTTATTTCAACGATAGGCACAAAGAGTTCAGAGAAAATATTTTGAGAGGAGGGCTTTTTATGGCAACTACAAGAATCATGCCGCTTCATGTCGGCAAAGGCCGCACAGAGAGTCGGGCGATCAGTGACATCATCGACTATGTGGCCAATCCAAAGAAAACAGATAACGGCAGGCTCATTACCGGCTGGGCGTAGAATTTGCAAAGCGTTTTACTAAAGGCAATCATGCCTTTGTAGTCTGCACTCACATAGACAAGTCGCACATTCATAATCACATTATCTGGTCATTGGTCAGCTTAGAATATGACCGGAAGTTCCGAAACTTTTGGGGCAGCACCAAGGCGGTTCGTCGGCTAAGTGACACCATCTGTATTGAGAATGGACTGTCCATTGTAGAGAATCCGAAACCTCACGGAAAGAGCTATAACAAATGGCTGGGCGATCAGGCAAAGCCCTCTCACCGAGAGCTGCTTCGTGTGGCGATTGACAACGCATTATCACAAAGTCCTGCTGACTTTGAAGAACTGCTGAAGCTGTTGCAAGAGTATGGTTGTGAAGTTTCAAAGCGCGGAAAATCGTATCGACTGAAGCTCTCTGGTTGGGAGAAAGCCGCCCGCATGGACAGTCTGGGCGAAGGATATGGATTGGAAGATTTGCGGGCAGTTCTCTCCGGGAAGAAAGCACATACCCCGCGAAAGAAAACAGTCGCACAGGCAGAGCCGCCAAAGATCAATCTGCTGGTGGACATTCAGGCAAAATTGCAGGCTGGAAAAGGTGCTGGCTATACTCGATGGGCTAAAGTTTTCAATCTGAAACAAATGGCGCAGACCATGAATTACCTGTCAGAGAACAATCTGCTGGAGTATGCGCTTTTGGAAGAAAAGGCTGCGGCTGTCACGGCACATCACAATGAGCTTTCGGCGCAGATCAAAGCGGCTGAAAAGCGCATGGCAGAGATCGCGGTTCTGCGTACTCACATCGTAAATTATGCCAAGACCCGTGAGGTCTATGTGGCATACCGCAAGGCGGGTTACTCTAAGAAATTCCGGGAGGAACATGAGGAAGAAATTCTGCTCCACCAGGCTGCTAAGAATGCCTTTGATGAGATGGGGGTCAAGAAGCTTCCCAAGGTCAAAGAGTTGCAGACGGAGTACGTGAAATTGCTGGAAGAGAAGAAAAAGACCTATGCCGAGTACCGGCGTTCCCGTGAGGAAATGCGGGAGCTTTTAACGGCAAAGGTAAATGTAGATCGAGTGCTGAAAATGGAGGTAGAACAGGATGTTGAAAAAGAAAAAGACCACGGCCAGCGGTAAGCTGGTCCTGGTCAAAAGCGTTCGCAGAACGCGCAGCCACAGAATGAAATTCTGTGTTCAAAGGGGCTTGGGGGCGTTGCCCTCAACAAGCAAGCGGAGAGGAAAATCACGGAGGGATTTTCTTCTCTGCGGGCCTGTGTGTATTAACACAGGCATTGCTTGCCTCTTTTCTCCGAAAATGAAAAGAACCAGTGAGAGAATCGTTAAATTTCACTCACTGGCTCAATTCGTTTCAAATTTCTCGGACAACTCTGTCAGTTCCTTCACCGTTTCCTGGGTGTGATGCAGTAGGGTGTCACGCATTTCTGGCGGACAGCTGGAATAAAGCATTTTCATCTGATTGACACCCTCATCTTCCAGGGAAACATCTGGATTTATAAGCGTATCTAAAGAGATGTGCAGGATCTTTGCCAATGCTCTCAAAATCAAATAGGACGGATTTATTTGTCCCTTTTCAATGCTGGCGATCTGCTTGACAGATACATGGCTCAGATCCGCAAGCTCCTGCTGTGTCAGGTCTTTTTTCTTTCGGGCTTCCCGCATTTTTTGCCCCAAAGCAGTCAAATCATCAATCGGCATAATCACTCACCTCAAGTATATTCTATCGTGCCGATTTGCACAAAGGAATAACCTTATTATGCCGGTCAATAGGCTTGATTATGCTGATTTTTTAAGAAGACTTGAATGCCATCCTTGTATCATTAACTGAATCAAATTATAATATAGGTGGATAATTTTTTGAAAAAATCTGTCCGCTGTAACATTTCGCGGACATTTGTATGTTATACTATTTGTCAAAGCAAAGGAAGTGAGGATATATGAAGCAAATTTTAATTGTCGAGGACGACAGTTTTTTGAATAAGATGTTAGCCTATAACCTGACCGCAGACGGTTACGGAGTGACTTCCGCCCTAAATGCCAGAACCGCAGCCGATGTCATCTGTCAGTTGGAATTTGATCTAGTGCTGCTGGACATCAACCTGCCGGACGGAAACGGTTTTGAGTTATGCAAGCTGATAAAGCCTCGATACCCGGACACCATCGTAATTTTCCTGACTGCCAATGATCAGGAGAGCGACCAGATACGAGGCTATGAGGTGGGTGCGGTGGACTACATCACAAAGCCCTTTGTAATCGGAGCTTTGCAGCGAAAAATCAAAGCCATGTTCGCCATGCTGGAACACCACAAACCGGCCAAGGACATTTACGACGACGGGCGGCTGTTTCTGGACTTCTCGGAGCAGACAGCTTCCCTGAATGGTAAACCCCTGAACCTATCCCCGATGGAGTACAAAATGCTGAATCTATTCCGTAAAAATCCTCGGCAAGTACTAACCCGTGGACAGCTTTTGGAAAAGCTATGGGATATAGACGAGAAGTTTGTGGATGAACATACCCTAACAACCTCTATCAGCCGGATTCGCAGCAAAATCGAATCTGACGGCGGTGCGCCCTACATCAAGACTGTTTACGGTATGGGATATCAATGGACGGGAGGCGATGTAAAATGAAGTTTAAGAACCTCTCGGTAAAGCAGCTATTTAGTTGGATTATGGTAGGACAGGCAGTTTCGATAATAGTCATTACTCTGACCATATTCATTTTTACGAAACAAACATCTGTATTGCTGGCTGGAATATTGTTGTTGCTATGTACATTTATATGGTTTGTGGTTTGCGCACAAATACTTGCAAAAAGATTGGTATCCTTTACCTCTGATTTGTGCAGAACAATCGACAGCATGATTAGTGGAAATGAAGAACCGATGCTATTAGAAGAACAGGAAACTCAGTTTGCTCGCATTAGCCATCGGTTGTCCCGATTGTATCAAATCATGCAGGAGAACCGTCGTCGGGTGGATGAGGAACGGCGGGAATTACAGACCCTTGTATCGGACATTTCCCATCAGGTAAAAACTCCGGTCAGCAATCTAAAAATGGCGACGGATACCTTGCTGGAAAAGCCTATGGCCGAAGCGGAGCGCACCGACTTTATCCGGGGAATCCGCAGCCAGACGGATAAGCTGGACTTTCTCTTTCAGGCCCTTGTGAAAACTTCCCGTCTGGAAACGGGCGTGATCCAGTTGGATAAGGAAATGGGCCGCCTTTTTGATACTGTGGCACAAGCCATGAGCGGGATCGTGTATGCAGCGGAGAAAAAGGAAATCTCCGTGACCGTGGACTGCCCGGAAGATTTAACCGTCTCCCATGACAGCAAGTGGACATCGGAAGCCCTCTTTAACCTGCTGGACAATGCGGTGAAGTACACCTCGGCAGGCGGGAAAATCGCTGTGTCGGTGGTGCTGTGGGAAATGTATGTGGAGATCAAAGTGACCGACACCGGAAAGGGCATTTCCGAAAGCAATCAGGCTGCCATCTTTCGGCGCTTCTATCGAGAGGAAGAAGTACACGAACAGCAGGGCGTGGGTATTGGCCTGTATCTGGCCCGTGAAATCGTAACACGGCAGGGCGGTTATATCAAAGTGGTTTCGGAGCTGGGCAAGGGTTCGGCATTTTCCATTATGCTGCCTACAAAATAGAACGCGGCGGACGGCCATTTCTGGCTGCCCGCCGTAAATTTTTTTGAAATGTCCGAGCGTTGTAACATTTCACCCCGATTTTCAATGAGATTTTTTGGCCGCTGTAACATTTCGCGGACATTTGTGGTTTATAATGACATTATCAATACAAAGGAAGCCTTGAAAGGAGTTTTGAATATGAGCGTTTTACAGACGATTGACCTGAAAAAGTATTACGGTGCAGAGCCGAATATTACTCGTGCCCTTGATGGAGTTAATATTTCTGTGGAGGATGGAGAGTTTGTGGCTATTGTTGGAACTTCCGGCAGTGGCAAGTCCACCCTTCTTCACATGATGGGCGGACTGGATACCCCTACCAGTGGAACTATAATTGTCAGGGGTGAAGAACTGGCAAAGAAGAACGACGAGCAGCTTACCATCTTCCGACGCCGAAATATAGGTTTTATTTTTCAAAATTATAATCTTGTTCCAATGCTGAATGTCTATGAAAATATCGTTTTACCTGTGGAATTGGATGGAGATATTGTAGATCAGAAGTTTATGGATAATGTTGTAATGATGCTGGGGTTGGAAGATAAACTGAATAATATGCCGAACAATCTTTCCGGCGGCCAGCAGCAGCGTGTAGCAATCGCCCGCGCATTGATTACAAAACCAGCTATCGTACTGGCCGACGAGCCTACCGGAGGGGTTCAGTTAGTAGTATAACAATCACAAAAAAATAATATGAATGTTTTTGTCATGGTCAACACGGATTTCCTTGACAATGGAACGCCACAATTCACGCCTCTCCGGTATAGACAAAGAATCATACACACTTTCAAAATCCATTTTCAAAAAGTTTTTCAAATACGATAAATCCTTGACAGGTCGGGAATCCTCTGCATTTATTTTCTCAAGCTGCATCAGCAGTTTTTCTCTATCAAGTTTGAACTCGTCCATTGTTATGAGGTCGTTCAAATACAGGTCTTTCAATTTCTGCATTTTTCCCTCAACACTCCGGCGTTTGGCATCGGTACGCAATGCCGGAAGATTTGCAACCTCGTATTCTGCAATATAGTTTTCCAGTTCCGGACGGATGCGTTCAAGGAGCATCTTTTCAAGGGTTGTCTCAAAGACGAGTTTTCGGTTCGGGCAGCGGTGCAGGTTCACACCCTGTCGGCAGCGGTACACACTGTATTTATATACGATTTGTGTTCCATCAGCACGGACACGACCTTTTGCACGTTGCTGACATCCGCTCATGATATGGTCGCAGTCATCACACACAACGAGACCGCTGAAAATATAATCGTGCTTTTTCCCGCTCTTGATGTTGATTTTGAGAAGTCTCTGCACATCAAAGAAAAGGTCACGGTCGATGATTGCAGGACAATAATTTTTATTATCACGAAACTCACCGATGTATTTCGTATTTGTGAGCATATTTTTGAGACTGGCAGCAGAACGGACAAGTCCGAACTCACTCTCCATGTACCGGAGTGTCATGCTCAAGTTTCCGGTCTTGCGGTAGTATTGGAAGATAGCAACGGCGGTCGGAGCATCGTCATCCGGTACAAGGTGTTTATTTACAATCGTATATCCGAGAGGAGTTGAGCCGGAGAGAACCTCCCCGTTGTCAACCTTGTCATCGAACACACCGAGGATTCGGTCGGAATCATTTTGAGCCTCAAGCTCTGCCCATATCATTGAGTTATTAACGAAAGCACGACCGTGAGGGGTTGAGGTGTCAAAATAAGGCTGCTCAATGGCAGTCCATGAAACACCGTGCTTGTCAAGAATGTCCTGCGTGTTCAGATAATGACGGAGGTTTCTGAACCAACGGTCAAGACGGGTGAAAATAATGAGGTCAATTCTACCTGCACGGACATCATCAATGAGGCGTTGAAAGTCGTCTCGTTTCAATTTCTGTCCGGAGATTCCGTCATCAATGTATGTGTCAACGAGAATCATGTTCTCGTGACTGTCTATGTATTTTTGCCCTGTTGCTAATTGGTCACGCATGGAATCTCCGTCCTTGACCTGCTTGTCGGTCGAAACACGGATATAGATTGCCACACGGAGCAGGATTTTCTCAACAGGAGCGGTTGTTTTACGTCGCATTTTATCAACTCCATTCAAAAAAAGGTATAAAAATAAAACCTATGCACAAGCACGGTTTTATGATAAAATGAGACTTGCGGGGTGACATTTTATCGCCGTGCTTATACGGAGGTATATGTTATCTAAAGAGCGGTTTCCATTGGCGTGGAGGCTGCTCTTTTTTATTTACATTTCTATTCGTTCAAATGACGTTCTTTGACGATTTTTCTATATTTGCGACCGATAATGACGCAAATCACACCAACGGCAACAGCCACGATTCCACCAACAGGAACAGCAAGCAGCAGGAGCAATCCTAAAAGTGCAAGGATAACACCGAGAACAATCATGAGCGTTCCGCAAACATTATACATGCGGTCGGAGTATTCCTTTTTCTGCGGAACGGCATGAGGAACATTCGCAGCAGATTTTTGAGTTGTCGATGCTGCCTCTTTTACAAGGTCAGATACACCGACGGTCGTTCTGTTATAAACTGCGTTGTATGCTGCCTTTTTCGGGTCGTTGACGATTCCCATTCCCTTTTTACCATAAAGGGGATTGACCGCCTTTTTGACCTGCCGTTTGACTTTTCCAGTTGTTCGTGCCTTGATGCTTTTTTTGACATTTGGTTTCCGGACACCGTATTTCATGAACGCACCTCCATTTCTATAACTTTTCGTTCTGTACACTTTCCTTGAGAAAGGAGGTGTGCAGGATGAAAATTCTCGTTTGGGAAATGAGAACCTCAAAAGGGTTCACATTGATGGAGTTATCGAAGAAATCCGGAATCGGAAAATCTACGATAAACAACATCGAAAACGGTAAGGTGTCGCCGACATTATTTCAGCTTGAAATGATAGCGATTGCATTAGGCGTGAAAATCACCGACCTGTTTGAATCCGAATACAAATAATTGTATCACATTGCAGCGGGATTCCGGCAGCAGGAGGAACGATTTCCACGATTATGGAAATCAACCTCGATATTTCCACAATGATGGAAATATATGATACACTGTAATCGGAAAGGGGGTGTTCCCCTTGAATTACAAAGAGGCTATTGTTGAAATAGTCGGGAAGATACAAAACGAACGCATCCTCAAGAGGATATATAAATTCGTGGCGTATCTGTACACCCATGAGGCTGACAGTTGAAAAGACTGTCAGTCTTTTTCTTTATTATTTTGTGTGAACTCAATCGCTTTTTTCATTAAGCGGTCGAGTGCTGCGATGTCATCATCGCTCAATTCAAGCATGAATTTGAAAAGGTTTTTTCGTGCCTCGTCCTCACCCGCCATGATGCGGTCAATGCGTTCGATGAAATCATCGTCCGTGTCAATGAACATTTCTCCCTCACCAGTGGTCAACCACATATAATCAACGCTGAACTCACGGCAGATAGATTTTGTCATTTGTTCGGTTAGGTTACGATTTCCGTTTTCTATATTAGACATTGAACCTCTTGTCACTCCGATACGTTCACCGAATTTCTCAAGAGTGAGACCGAGCGTCTTTCTTATTTCCTTTACACGCTCATTTTGTGTCATGCGAACACCTCCTTTTTATGAATCATAACACCCGTTGAAATAAAATGCAATAAAAAAGTATTCAAAGAATACAAAAAACTATTGACAAAGTTGTCAAAGACGCATATTATGTATTCAAGGACAACAACAAGGAGGTGAAAAGAAATGCCAAAACATGAAATTTCAAACGTAAGAACACGGGGAACTGGGGCGATTGAAAAACTCATTTTCTACAAAACGGAGGTTTCCGAACACCAAGAGATTAGAGTGAGAGCGGAATTCGAGGGAGACCCCGAACCGGAGCAAATCAAGCAGATTTCAGAGGTTGTCAAAAAGGCAGCGGAAGAAATAGGAAAGATTGTGGAGGAGTGGTGAAACACTCCTCCGAGAAAATCATTTCAAAGTGCGAATGTGTTGTGCAAAATCTTGTGTTTCAACACATGCCTTGATAGCTGATGCGAGAAGACGTTCAAATTCTTCTTTTGATAAATCAGAAACTTTTGAAAATTTGATGTCGCTATTTTCAAACGCACTTGCAATCGCACTTTTGAAAGTGTCATGATGAACCGCCATGTTGTCACCTCCTGTCATTTTGAAATGGTCGCACATTTATTATATGGCAGGAGATGCAACAGGACAAGCAAGAACAGGAGGAACGGAAATGAGCAGAGTAGAGGAGTTGAATCAGTACATACAAGAGTTATTTGATTATTGGGATGGAAAAAACGATGATTTTGAACCTATTCCGATACCGAAAGAAGTCGACGACGAAATGCAGAGAGATTCATTTTATTAAAGCCGAAACGGGGCAACAGTCGCCCCGTCAGCGTCCGGATGGCGACCGACGCTCTGACGATGGCAAGCCGAGAGACAGCGTCAGCGATACCGTGGGAAACATGGCAGCGGGTGGACTTGCTAAAAGGTTCACGGTTGGTCAACAGGTTTTCAATGATTTTTTAAGGTGAAAAGTCATAACACGGTAGACATAGCCGGAAAGCAGGTGGACGGGATGCAGAGACCGAGAGAACCACCAGTGCAGGAAATCACATAAAACACTATCAACAGAGGAGGTGTTGAATCATGACGAGAAACGAGAAAAAGACGGCAATCGAGAACATGGCAGAAAGATTCATGAATATTTCCGACCTTGAGGGAAAATCAATGGCAATCATGGTCATGTCTGCATACGCAGAGGGCAAGGCAGCAGGAAAAGTCGAGGAGCGTCGCAGATGGGAACAGAAAGAGGCGGTTGCAACGACCGCCTAACCGAACACGAAAACAACAGGCAAGAGCCTTTTTAATAGATTGGAGGTGCAGCAGGTGAGTGAACAGAACATCAAGAAATTTTATGAGACATTAGCGAGAATCATTTCTGAACGTGAGCAGGTGAAAATCACCGTGAGCGTCTCAAAGAAAGAAAAAGCAGCATAAAGACAAAAAAACGGATGACCGCTGCGAACGGTCATCCGTGTGTCAATCGGTGTCGATTGATATGTTTCAAACTAAGAATATTATATCAAATCTGACACGAAAAAGCAACTCAAAAACGACCGGAAAGGTCGGGAAAACAAAGGGTTTTCGGAGGTTTTGTCGTCCTTGTAATAGATAATAACAAGTCTACGAAAACATAACAGGAGGCATGTGTCAGATGGCAAGAAAAAGAGGGATGCAATATATCCCGTATGACTATGAGGCAGCATATAACAAAGCGATGGAGGACATGCATGAGTGGTTCATTGAGAACCTGTTCCAACATCGAAAGAAAGTTATATATGCACTGAAAGAGATAACAGCAGGAGACCAGTTTGAAATTGAGATATATCCGCAGTTCCGGAGCATGGATGAAGTACCTCCGGAGGGGAGGACAATCAAGAAAGACAACAACAAGGCTCAAAAGAATCTGAATGATAAGAACGCACGGAAATATGTTGAGAGGCTAATCAACGAGAATTTCAGTGACCGTGATATTTGGATGACATTGACCTATGATGACGAGCATCTCCCACCGGACGGGGATGTGGATGCAGCAATCAAGAATGTGCAAAAGTACATCCGACGCATCAACTATCAGAGAAAAAAGAGAGGTCTCCCGAATGCAAAATATGTCTATGTGACCGCATACAATCCGGATGCGGAAATCAGATGGCATCATCACATTGTCATGGATGGTGCGTTAGACATGGAGACAGTTGAATCATGTTGGAAACAGTCAAGCAGGAATGAGGTTCGCAGGTTGCAGACAGACGAAAACGGTTTGTCCGGCATGGCGAACTATATCGTTGAAGAAAAGAACCGTGTTCCGTCAGAAAAGAGATGGAACAGTTCACAGGGATTGAGAGACCCACGAATCAAGGTTGTTCATTCCAAACGTCCGGCAGCAGGAGGCAGTTATAAAAAAATAGGCTCATTCGTTGACAAGATGGTCAAGGACAGGGATTCCATTCCGGAGATACTGAAAAAGTGGTATCCGGACATGGATTTCACGAATGCAAAAGTGTACTACAACGATTTTAATTGCATGTTTTACATACATGCACGAATGCGGAAAAGGAGGTCGACAGGTGAAAAGACGGATAAGACGGATAAGACGGGCATTGAAAAGAGCAGGTTTGTATAATGCGTTTCACATCACATTGATTGCGGTATTACTGACGGGATTTTGCGTGATATTGTTCAATGTCAAAGAACCGGAGCAGCAGGAGAAAGAGCCGGAGGAGATACAAGCGGAAGTGATGCAGAATCCGGAGACGATGACACAGACAGCAGAGAACATCGAGGACAAATACAAGGTATTTGACACCATGTCCGAGGACTGGGGGAGTGATGACCTTGAGGGATTCGTGTTCTATGACTTGCCGGAGCAGTATGCAGACAAAGGCTATTTTCCGGAGAAAATGCAGATATACACAAGATGTCTATGCAAGCAATATGACGTTCCATATGCCCTTGTATTGGCAATCATAGAGCAAGAATCCGGATATGAGTTCGACAAAACCGGAGACGGCGGGCAGTCAAAGGGATATATGCAGATATATGAGAAATGGCACACCGACCGGATGCAGAATCTAGGATGCACCGACCTTATGAACCCATATCAAAACGTGAGGGTCGGGATTGATTTCCTCTCATACCTGCTCAAGAAATACGGCACGATTCAAGATACACTTGCAGCGTACAACTACGGTGAAAAAGGTGCAAGGGAATATTTGTGGAGCAACGGCGTGTATGTATATTCATACAACACGGCAATCATGCAGAGAATGAAAGAGATTGAGGAGGTGGTCGGGAAATGAGGTTTGACTGGAAACCGGAATCGAAAGAGAGGTATTTCCGAAAAGCAACGGCAGCAGTCAAGGCAGCGGGATTCGATGACATCCTGCGGGTAGACAGAGACCAGTTTTCCGTCATCAAAGGAACGGTCAAGGTACATTTCAAGCCGATTTCAAGAGATGGAAAAACACGCCGATGGTGGGAGGCAAAGAGAACGATTGAGAATATGCATGAAGTACCTCCGGCAAAAGACCAGTTCGGCAGGAAACACAAGAGCATTTTCATTCACGCCTACATGATTTTAGAAATGGAGGAGCAGGACAGATGAAAATGAGAGAAGTCGCAGAGAGATTCAGACATATGCTCAAAGTCAAGGATTGCAGACATTTATGTCTGACATGTGAATATTACGAAATATGCAAAAGAGAGGTGAATGCAGATGAATATGAAATACGCAATGAGAAGTGAGGACACAGAGCAAATCAATGTCGTGCTGTGGGCGAATTGGAATGTGAACCGTTATCCGGAATTGAGGTGGTTGTTCCATGTACCGAACGGAGGCAGCAGAAACAAGCAGGAGGCAGTCAAATTCAAACAGATGGGTGTCAAGGCGGGTGTTTCTGATTTGTGCCTACCATATCCGAAAGGCTCATACTGCGGATTGTTCGTTGAAATGAAATTCGGAAATAACAGGCAGCAGGACACACAAAAAGAGTTCCTTGCAGACATGGCAGCAGCAGGACATTTTGTCGCAACCTGCTATTCAGCAGAGGAGGCAATCAAAGTCATTGAGGAATATTTGAATCTTGCGTTGTGTTATTGTCCGGAGGAGGATTTCAACAACAAAATGAGCATCCCGAACAACAGCATCCTCAAGGACGGGAAAGTCAAGGGAGGCAGGTCATGACACTTGCAGATTTACTCAACACATTAGAGAGTGCGGACATGCTGCGAATCATCAAGGGAGACGAGGAAATATTCGTCGGGTATCTTGCATTATTTGCACCGGAGGTCGGTCACACGAACTGCAAACTCTATGAACAGTATAAATTTGACGAGGTTGTGAAATTCAGAGCAGTTCCGGAGATTACTCACAGGAAGTGGAAAGAATTGAACCTCATGTCACCACTGCGACCGGACGAAACGCCGGATTTCAAGTTTCAAGAATTGCAAATGAAATTGTATTACACGATTTATATATAACAGGATAATAACAGGAGGAAAAAAGACATGAAAATCATTGCAGTAATGTCACCAAAAGGAGGAATCGGGAAAACAACGACATCCGATTCAATCGCCTATATGTTAGGCGAGGAACAGGAAAAGAGAGTGCTTGTGTTAGATGGAGACCCGCAGGGAGACACATCAAAGACGTTCGGAGTGTATGAACCGGACGGAATCGGAATGAGCGAATTACTTGAGAAACATGAGTGCGTCGGAGGCACATATAAAACAGGCGACTTGATTCGTCCGACAGAGTATTCACACGTTGACATCATTCCGGCGAATGGTTATCTCATGAAAACGGACATGAATTTACTGCTCAAGTCGGAGGATAATCAAGTCACACGATTGCGTGAGGCGTTGGAGGAGGTCTCCGATGCATATGATTATTGCGTTTGTGACTGCGGGCGATTGCTTGACATGGTAGTCATTAACATTCTGATTGCAGCAGAACTCATTATTGCTCCGGTAAAGGTCGGGGGATATGAAATCGAGGCATTGCAGAACCTTGAGGAGCAGATTGAGGACTTGAGAGACATCAATCCGGATTTGAGAATCAAGGCACTCATGACCATGCGACAGAAAAACAAGACCTCTCTTGAGGTTGAGGAGTGGTTGAAAGCAGAATCCGGATTTGACATGTTTGCCACACCGATTCGTCGTTCTATCATCGCAGAGAAATCTACAACGGCAATGATACCACTCCCGAAATTTTCAAAGCGTGGGATTGTGTCTCAAGATTACAGATGCGTTGTGCATGAGTTACTCACGGAAATGGAGGGGTAGACGTGGCAGGAATGAGAGCGGTGCATAAAAAGAACGGAACAACATTCAAGTATAGCGGAGATTTGAAAGAGACCATCGAAAAGGCAGAAAAAGAATTGAAAGAGAAAGAGGGAACAACACAATGGCTTTTTCTTAAATGGCAGTACGACAATGCACGGAAAGCGTTTGAGAAGTACAACCGCAGACTGGAAGATTTGAAAGATTTCATAAAACTGGCAAAAGAAGAACTTGCAAAAAGAGAGGAGGCAGCAGGGCATGAGCGAGACAATACAAATTCTTGAATTGTTCGGAGGGATTGGGTCGCCTCGATGTGCCTTGAGAAATTTGAACATTCCAACGAAAGCAATCGACTATGTGGAAATCAATGAAAAGGCGGTGCGTTCGTACAATTCAATGTTCCGTGAGGAATTGGCATATAAAACACAAACGGTTGTCGGATGGAATCTGAAACCGGACATTCTGATTCACGGTTCGCCCTGTCAAGATATGAGCATTGCAGGACATCAAGGAAAAGCCACAGGCGAGGGCAGAATCAACAGAGGAAAAGGTTCAGACGAGGGGAGCGGAACACGTTCCTCCCTCATGTGGGAGACAATACATATCATTGAGAACATGGGCGAATGGCGACCTCGTTATGTAATATGGGAAAATGTGAAGAATGTGAAATCAAAGTACATGAGACCGAATTTTGACAGATACATGGTTGAAATGGAGCGGTTAGGATATACGAATAATTTCGAGGTACTGGATGCAAGAGAGTTCGGATTGCCACAGGCAAGAGAGCGAGTGTTCACGGTTTCTGTTCTGAATGGAGAAAGATTTGAGTTCGATGACCTTATAAGAACACCGATGCGAAATTTGCAGGAATTTCTTGCTCTCATGATTTCCTTACAGTTGGATAATGGCATCAAGACAGCAAAAGAGTATTACAAGACCATCAAGGAGCAGCAGGAGGAAATCGACAGTCTCAAGAAAGAAATTGAGATGTTGCAGCAGGAGCATGAGGACACAATCGCAGAGATTGAACAGGATGCAGCAGTCTATGTTGAGGAAAACAAGAAGATTGCAAACATGACACAGACAGAGGACACAATCAGATTGCAGACTGAAAGAGACACATACAAGACCATGTATGAACAGTTACTCAACAGATTAGTGAATGGAGGAGCAGCATGAACAAAAGCGAGTTAAAGGCAATATTTATCAATGCAAAGGCAACAGATGCAAAATACATCGGCGTGAGCATTCAGACAGAGGGCAGCAGTCAACCGGAAATCATCATCAATCCGAATCCGAATTTTGATGCGAAATTTGACTACTACATGGAGGCATACGACGACGATTTGATTCTGATTGCAGCAAAGGGCAAAAAGGACATCAGAATTACGGCAGCAGGGCAAGGAAACCGTTTCGAGGATATTGAATGTCAGCTATTAGGAGAGCGGGGCAAGGGTTGGAAAGAACTCATTGCAGGAGCGATTGACAATGCGTATGAGAAAATGATTGAAAACACGCCTCCAACGACAGAGGAGGAACGGACACACTGCGAAATGATAAAAGAGGCAGTCAAGGGAATGTTCATCAATGAGAGCAGGACGGCAGCAGAGGCAGAGTTCATCAAGACACACATTGTCGACTATGAGAAAATATTCGATGTGTGCATGAATGGTGATGACCTTGAGTTCAAAAAAGGACTTGTCAGATTGCAGAAAATGCAAAATGAATATGTTATGCAGCGGGAAAATGACTGATAGAGAAAAAGAGGCGTTCATCGGCGGGATAGAATTTGCGAGAGACTGGAATCTCGACATCCCGCCGGATGATTTGCGTTTATACGAGAGATTGATTCAAGAAAGGACAAAAAAAGAGAATGAACAAAGTCATATTGATGGGTAGGCTCACAAGAGACCAGAATGTAAGATATACACAGCAGAACGGTTCACAGGAATCCATGTGTGTGGCACGTTATACACTGGCAGTCGACCGGAGAGGTGCAAGAGACGGGCAACAGTCGGCAGATTTTATCTCATGCGTGGCATTTGGGAAAAACGGCGAGTTTGCGGAAAAATATCTGAAACAGGGAACAAAAATTGTTGTTACTGGCAGGATTCAGACAGGCTCATATACCAACAGAGACGGGCAAAAGGTATATACGACGGATGTTGTGATTGAGGAACAGGAATTTGCAGAAAGTAAGAAAGCAGCAGGAGAACAGGCAGAAAACGCCGGATATACAGACACAGGAGACGGATTCATGAGTATTCCGGACGGCATCGACGGCGATTTGCCTTTTATGTAAGCGAAAAGGAGGGTTGTGATAATATGGGAATCTTAAAAGGCATAATTGACAGATTTCGGGCGATGGGAAAGACAGAAAATGAGATTTTGAGCATCGTTGAGGCAGCAGCGGACAAGGCGACAGTGAATCCGGATGTTGCAAAGAATGAAAATCCACAAAAACCGGAAATCAAGATTGAAACAACAGCAGAGGCGTTCGTTGAGGCAGTTTTGCAAATGGGAACGACTTTGCAACAGGCAAAAACGGCAATTTTGAAAATGAGCAGTTTGAGAGATGCGGAAAACCGCAAAAACACGAATAACTGGCGTAAAATGCACGGTCTGCCTATGAGAAGAAAGCAGAAAGCGAGGAAAAAGCATGAAAGAGGAAAAGGAGCAGACGGTCATTGAAAAAACCTTGCTATATCTTGAGAATTATCGTGAAATGGAACGATATATCAATGAGGCGGTATCAGAGACCTCTCAAGTGCCGGATATAGGCAAATACAACATATCAGCGGAAAAGGCATTCCTGCAATCGGTCAGAGAGTGCCGTGCAGAGACGGTCATTCTGTTTGAACATTTGAAAAAGGCTCTTGCATCGCTCAAGGAAGATGCAGAGGCAGCAGGTGAGGGGTATAAATACGACGCTCTTGAGGCGGTCTATATAAAGGGCATATGTCGAGCATGAGTTGCTCACATGCAATCCGGTTCACCATATCATTGAACTTGAGGACGACTGGGAACAGCGTTTGAATCCGTTCAACCTCATACCTCTCAACCATAAGACACACAACACAATCACTGCTTTATATAAGCAGAGCAAAGCAAGTATGAGAGCAACACAAAAACAGTTGAGGTCACTGATTGAGTACCACTTTCGAGAGGCAGGGGGATATAAAAAAGTTTTGTGCGATTCGTTTTTAGTCGCACCCCCTCTTTTCCTTGGAGAAAACTCCCCACGGGAATTTCAGTAGAAAGGTATATCCGAAAGAGGTGTCAGAATGTGACACAAAATACTGAAATGCTGACGGAAAGGAGGTTTGTTGCATCATGGCAGGACAGAGACAACCCACAGATTTGGTTGTAATGAACGGGCGAAAACACCTCACAAAAGCAGAAATTGAGGCACGGAAAAACGCCGAGGTCACAGCACCATGCGACAAAGTGAGACCTCCGTCATATTTGACACCGGAACAAAAGAAACAATTCCGGAAGATTGCGAAAGAATTACTCGAAATCAAACTGATTTCAAACCTTGATTGCGATGCATTGGCAAGGCTACTCATTGCACAAACGCAGTACATCGAAATCACGGAACAAATCAGAGAAACTCCATTGATGGAGGATGTTCCAGTCTATGAGACGAGGGAAAATCCGGACACAGGCGAAAAAGAACGTGTGCAGGTCGGTACAAGACAGGTCGTGAACGGAGAAAGAGAACGTCTCATGATAATTCAAGACCGCTGCATGAAACAGTGTAGGCAAGGAGCATCAGATTTCGGACTGACAGTTTCCTCTCGCTGCCGTTTGGTCGTACCGAAACCACAACAGCAAAAGCCGGAGAACAAATTTGCGAAATATGCAAATTAAGGCATGGCAAAAGCAGGAGAAACACAAGACCGCTGCACACAATACGCCCTTGATGTTGTATCGGGCAAGATAACAGCCGGAGAATATGTCCGTCTTGCATGTCAGAGACATCTTGACGACATCGAAAAATCGAAAGCAGCACCATACAAATACTATTTCGACGTTGAAAAGTCGGAGGAAATCATCAATTTCGCAGAGGAATTGACCATTGCAGAGGGTGAGGAAAATGAGCATGTGACGGCATATCCGTTCCAGTGTTTCATTTTAGGGTCACTCAATGGATGGAGAACAAAGGAAAAGTCATACAGACGATTCAGAACATCTTATGTGCAATTAGGACGACAGAACGGAAAATCGTTCATCAATGGTATTTTGGCGTGTTATTACGGCAATTTCGACGGGTACAAGTACGGAAAAATATTTTGTACGGCGACAAAGCAAGACCAGGCAAACATTGTTTTTGACGAGGTCGCAAAATTTATCAATTCCGACGAGGATTTGTCAGAGTGGTTCAAGGTTCACGACCACAACCACACGATTGACTGTCTGCTGACGCATTCGGAAATCAAAGCATTGTCCGGAGATACAAAGTCACTCGACGGACACCGTGCATATTTGGGAATCGTCGACGAGTACCACGCCCACAAAACAAACCAGATGTACAAACTGCTTGAGGGTGGTATCAAGAAACTCAAGTCGGCGTTGATTTCGGTTATTACAACAGCAGGATTCGACCTCAAGTCGCCGTGCTACAAGTTATATGAGTATTGCTGCAATCTACTCAAGGGCGTTTTCGAGAATGACAGTCAATTTGTGTATATCGCACAGATGGACGAACACGACGACAGGTACACGCCGGAAAACTGGATAAAAGCGAACCCGATTCTTGAGTTTGACCGAGACGCACTTGAGAACCTCATTCCGATTGCACACACTGCCCGTGATATGGGCGGGGAGGACTTGAGAGATTTCCTCGTAAAGCAGTTGAATATGTGGATGCAGTGGTCAAATTCGCTGTATATCAAGGACATTGCATCATGGAAAGCATGTGCAGTTTTGAAATCACTCAAGGATTTCAGAGGGTCAAAGTGCTATGTTGGCGTTGACTTGTCATCCGGAGGAGACTTGACATCAATCGCAATCGTGATTCCGTTCATGGTGGAGGACACGAAAAAATATTTTGTTCACACACATTCGTTCATCCCGTCCTCAAGGGTGGATGAACACATCAAGACTGACAAAGTACCATACGACGTATGGATTGAAAAAGGTCTTGTGACGGTAACGGAAACACTGGGAGGAATCAAGACAGATTACAAATACATCATCAGATACCTTGAGGATTTAGTGAGGGAATACAACCTCAAACCGCAGTTGATTTGTTACGACCCGCACAACGCATCGGCGTTCCTGTCAGACCTTGAGGCGATGGGATTCGATTCAATCTCTGTCACACAGACAGCAAAAGAATTGAACGATGCGACCGTTGATTTCAGACTTGAGATTCTTGCGGGCAATGTGGAGATTGAGGGAATGGAAGTCGGAAAAGAGGGCAACAAGATAGTTGTTCCGGTTGACAGCCTGCTTGTTTGGTCGATTGCGAATGCAAAGACCATTTCAAACAATTACGGTGAAATAAAGATTGACAAAGACATTACGACAGAACGAATCGACCCGATTGACGCTATCATCGACGCATGGAAACACGCAATGAAAGAGGAATACCGTCCGGATGTGAATGAAACTGTCAATGAATGGCTTGAGCAATATGAAAAATATATGAAGAAAGGCGGTGAGAAATAAATGAATCCGTTTCAGAGATTGGGAGTAAAAATTTCAAATTGGTGGAGAGGCGAACCACAGAACGACGGAGGGAAAATGACATTGAACTCACCGTCGTTCCTTGAGCGAATAGGACTGAAAAGAAAAGGGAAACCGACATCAGAGGTCACATATTTCACATGTCTCAAGATGCTGTCAGAAACCCTTGCAAAAATGCCTATCAAATATTATCAGAAAACGGACAAGGGAATCATTGAGGCAGAGGCGACAGATACATCAAAACTGCTCTCAAAAAGACCGAATCCGTTCATGACACCAACAACATTTTGGAACACGGTTGAAATCAACCGCAACCATTACGGAAACGGCTATGTGTATATGAGAAAGAAGTTTGACCGAAAGAAATTCGGCGGTGAAATAAAAATCGTTGATTTGTGGGTCATGCAGTCAAATTGTGTGCAGATAGTCGTTGATGATGCAGGGATATTCGCAGGAGTGGGGCGTTTGTGGTACGTCTACACAGACCCGACATCCGGTCGTCAATATGTGTTTAGTACAGACGAGGTGATGCATTTCAAGACATCATTCAGCTTTGACGGAATCACAGGACTACCAGTGCAAGTCAAATGTTTCAACAGGTTGGGAGAACATGAAAACCACCGTCACCACAAAAATGACGGAATGGAAAAATAATACATCGAATAAATTGACAGAAATCAAATCCGGATTTTCCTCAAAGGTTTCGGAGATAAAAACGAAATGGTCGACGGATTTCACGAACATAAAGGACAAGGCAACCTCACTCATGGAGACAGCAAAGTCCAATGTTTCAACGAAACTCAATAATATGAAATCTGCATACAGTGAAAAAGGCGGGGGAATCAAGGGAATCGTGTCTGCTACGTTCACAGGCGTAAAGGACACAATGAACTCTCTCATGAGTACGGCGAACACTCTGACAGGCGGGAAACTTGACAGCATCAAATCGGCGTTCTCAAGCAAATTAGAGAGTGCAAAATCGACCGCATCGTCTGCGATGGAGAGCATCAAATCATCGTTCTCCTCAAAGATGGAATCCGCACACGGAGCGGTGACAGGTGCATTGTCAAGAATCAAATCGGCGTTCAATTTCAAATGGTCATTGCCACATTTGAACTTGCCACACATCAGCGTGTCCGGAGGCGTTGCACCGTTCGGAATTGGAGGAAAAGGTTCGCTCCCGTCATTCTCGATTCAGTGGTACAAATCCGGTGGTATTATGACAAATCCGACCGTGTTCGGAATCAACGGCAACAGCCTCATGGTAGGAGGCGAGGCGGGTGACGAGGCAATCTTGCCACTTGCAGAGTTTTACGCGAAACTCAATACAATACTTGACAGAAAGATACAAACAATCAATCAGAATATCAATGCAACAGTGGAGGTACACACATATATCGACAGCGAGGAGGTCGCAAATGTGACCACTGACAAGGTGAGTGACAATCTAGCGATAGCACACAAAAAGAGGAGGTAAGGAATGAAAATAGATAGCACAGACATTCGAGAATTTGATGCAAAACAGTTATCGGTCGAGTTTACACCTCCTCAAACAACCGTGACAGTGGACATGTTCGAGGGTGCTTTGATTCCGTCAGAATCAGAGACATATACACCACTGTCCGGAATCACGGTTGAGGTGCTTTTCAGAGGCAAAGACAGAGATGAAGTCATGACACATATTAGCGACTTCAATGCACTCCTGCAAAAAGGTGTTGTTTTGACACTTGACGGATATCGGAGAAAATTCAAGGGATTTATGACAGCGAATGCACCGGAAAAGACAATCTCAAAAGAGAGATACAAGTCATCGTTCAAGTTCACGGGGTACTGGTTTAGCGACGATGTGACAATCTCGTGGCAGGAGAAAAATGAAATAATTTTCGAGACAAAAGGAAACAGGTGGACACCATGCAGATTGACAATCACAGCACTGGAATACATCGAGACAATGAAAATCAACGGTCTTTCGGATGAAATAACAATAAAGACAATTCCGAGAGGTGCGACAGTCGTGATTGATGGAGAGACCGGATTCGTAACAATGGATGGCGAAAACAAATTCAAAGATGTGGAAATGTTTGAATTTCCGTATCTGAAAACCGGAAAGGATAAAGAACATCACATCATTTTTTCGGATAAAAATGCAATCGTAACAATTCAATACAAACCTATGTGGTTATAGGAGGCGGTCAGATGGATTTGTACAATGATTCACACGAAAAGGTGTGTATTTTATCCGGAATAAAAGAAACGTGCATCACAAGCACTCTCAAGACTGGAGATAAGGAAATCACATTCGAGTTCCGAAAGACAAACAGGTATGCGACGGACATCAAAGAGGAGGGATATATCAGAACCGACACGGACGAATTTGTTATCAAGCAGGTCGAGCCGAGCGGGGAATGGTACAAATGCACCGGAACATTGAACGTCGAGGAACTGGAGGGCAAACAATATCCGCAGGGATTCGAGACTGTGGAAAAGACGGTCGATGAATGTCTAACAGAGGCAATCGACGGAACTGGATGGAAAGTCATCCGGTGCGATGTTTCCAAAAAGAGAACAATCCGGATAGAGCAGAACTGTTCTGCATGGGATGTCGCTCAACAGGCAATTACAACGTATAGATGCGAGATGGTGTTCGATTCTCTGAACAAGGGAATTTCGGTATATGAGAAATACGGAGAGGACAGAGGAGCATATTTCATTGAACGTCTGAACCTCAAGCGGTTGCAGGTGCAGTCAAACTCATACGACTTTGCAACAAGGCTCATTCCGATAGGGAAAGATGGATTGATGCTGAATATCGACGGGAAAAATTATGTTGAGAATCACCAGTATTCAAAGAAAGTGAAAACGATGACGTGGAAAGATGAAAGATACACGGATGCGGAATCACTGAAAGAGGATGCGGAGGCGAAACTGGACGAACTTTCCAAACCATACAGGTCGTACACAGCAGAAATCATCAATCTTGTTGAGACAAAGAAATGTCTGACAGCGACCGAGGAGGCAAACAAAATCATCATCAGTCAGTCCGGTCTTGATGCGATACTGGCAGCAGTCAAAGACTATTATGAACGCATCAGAGAACTTGAGACGGACATCAACATCAATGTGGATGGAGGAACACCAAAATCAACCGACCTCCTGCTTGTCAAGGGAGGAACACCGTTCACGACCGATTATGACAAGTACATCGCAGGAACGTCACACACAATTTGAGAAAGAGGTGAAAAAGAATGGCAACAGCAACAATCACTCTGAAAAAGGGAACGACCGCAGAGTGGACGGAGAGCAAGAGGGTTCTCGATGATGGAGAACTGGGTCTCGAAACCACGACAAGCGGTCACAGAATCATCCGAATCGGTAACGGTTCGACCGAGTTCATGAGCCTCCCTGTCGCATTTGACATCGAGGAGGTCAGAGAAATCAAGACCGGAATGGACGAAGATGCAAAAACGTACTATGACGACATGGTCAAAAAGGGAACGGAGTTGCTTGCAGAAATGAAAGCACTGGCAACGACTGTCGAACTGGAGGACGATGCGACGCAAATCAAGTATCGAATGGGTATCTCAAACGGTACGTTGTATTTTGAGGAAATCACAAAGGAGGCAAGTGAATAATGGCAGCAGGTGACAGAATATTCATGGCGAAAGAATCCACGTCGCAGGAGATTCTTTCCAACACAAAGAAAATTATCGAGGACGCAAAAGCAAAACCGAAAAGATACGGAATGAGAATCAACCTCCTCGACAGCAATCCGGCAACCCGTGTCAAATATCTTTATGATGCGGTTGGAATGACACCCGCAGGAATGAATTTCGCAGGAGGCGGGTTCGATTATGGAGACTGGGGAGATATTTGGTTCGTAAAGAAAAACCGTCCGGTCATGGTAAGAACTGACGGAACGGTTGACTATGAACTGAATCATGAAAACCATGCTCTCAAGCTGAACGGAGGAGCATCGGACATCACAAAAACATCATACGGTGGAAATGCAATGTCCGAGATTCCTCTGATTTGGGTCAAGAGATGGACACAGAACAATTATCATTTTGTTGTGTTCTGTGAGGAGCAGTACGATGACACATACAAAGCATACGCACACACCGACGCAGACGGAAATGTCCTGCCTGTGACATATTTCCCGATGTACGAGGGTTCGGTTGTCAACAACAGGATGCGTTCACTCTCCGGTCTCACACCGACAGCGTCCATGACAGACGAGCAGGAGACGACCGCAGCAAAGCAGAACGGCGACAGATGGGATAAACAGTCATTTTCTGAAATCAACCTCATGTATGAAATGTGTACGATGATTACATGTAGCACCAACTCACAAGGCAAGTTTGGAAACGGAAACAGTCAGTCCGACAATTTCTTGCAGACCGGAACACTCAACGGAAAAGGACAGTTTTTCGGTTATACATCGACCACACAGTCAGTCAAAGTATTTTACTGCGAGAACTTCTTTGCGAACTACTGGAAACGTTTGAGAGGTCTGCTGCTTATCAACGGAGTGTATCATGTGAAAGCAGTTCCTCCGTACAACTCAACAGGTGCGGGGTACACAAACACAGGACTGACACCGTCCGGAACATCCGGAGGCTACTGTTCAAGAATGGAAATGGCATCCGACATCGGAAGAATCCCGACCGTTGCATCCGGAAGTGAGACCACATACGAATGTGATGGGTTATGGTTCAACAATACGATTGTTGCAGTTGCCCTGTTCGGTGGCTACCGTGGCCACGGGTCGAAGTGCGGTTTGTCGTACTGGTTTGTGGGCAACCCTGCGACGTACGTGTCCACGCACATCGTGGCGAGCCTTTCTTGTAAACCGCCTGTTGCTGCTGCGTAAGCAGCGAGGGGGAACGGGGGAGATACTCCCCCGCAATAAAAAGGGAGGTTCGGAGGGTTTACCCTCCGAGGTGTCCGGTATGACAAGGATTTTCCACGATGATGGAAACGGGAGGCACATCCGACACAAACAGAAAAAATTGTGATAGAATCTCCGACATGACAAAAAGATGACCTTGACATGACAGGGGAATCGGTGTGCGTCCTTGCCCTGTTCGGTGGCAACCGTGGCAACGGGTCGAAGTGCGGTTTGTCGTACTGGAATGTGAACAACCCTGCGACGAACGTGAACACGAACATCGTGGCGAGCCAATCTTATCAAATTATGGAGCATTTAACCAAAAGCATACCTTTTTCCTACACCGCAGGGTGTTGAAATACACCTAACCAGTGGAAATGATACCGATGCAGGCAGGGTCGAGTAAGAATATCAGAAAGACCTTGAGGTGATAAGAAAGATGGGAAAGAAATCCGTCAATAACCTGTACAAGCCTATGTTAGAACATAGCAATGTTGAGCAAAAATTTCATAAAGCAGCAAAGGGCAAGACAGAGCGTCCGGACGTTGCGGTGATATTAGAGCCGACCAACATTCAGAGACATGTCAAGAACGTCGTCGAGCAACTTGAGAACACTGCACCGGAGGGGTACGACATACCACATCCGGAAAAGGCATGGAAACCATCAAGACACGGAAAAGTCTGCATCAACGAGGGAACAAGCAGGAAAGTGAGAATGATTGAGAAACCTCGATACAATTATGAGCAGGTGATTCATCACATTGTCGTCTCTGCGTGTTATGACATTTTCATGAAAGGGATGTATGAGTTCTCATGTGGGAGCGTACCGAACAGGGGTGCTCATTATGGGAAAAAGTACATCGAGAGGTGGATTCAGCGAGACAAAAAGAACTGCAAATATGTTCTCAAGATGGATATTCGACACTTTTTCGAGAGTGTTGACCATGATGTCTTGAAAGCGTGGCTCAAGAAGAAAATCAGAGACGAGAGAATGTTGTACATCCTCGAACTGATAATTGATGGGAGCGAGGTCGGGTTGCCTTTAGGGTTTTACACGTCGCAGTGGTTGTCAAATTTCATGTTGCAGCCTCTCGACCATTTCATCAAAGAGCAGTTGAAAGCGGTGCATTATATCCGGTATATGGATGATATGGTGGTGTTCGGAAAGAACAAAAAGGAACTCCACAGGATGCAGCAGGAGATTGAGAGATTCTTGAGAGAAAAGTTCAACTTGCAGATGAAAGGAAACTGGCAGGTGTTCCGGTTCGATTACACAGAGAAAAAGACCGGAAAGAGAAAAGGGAGACCACTCGATTTCATGGGATTCCAGTTCTATCACGACAAGACGATTCTGCGGGAAAGCATCATGTTGAGTTGCACACGGAAAGTCAACCGTGTCGCAAAGAAAGAGAAAATCACATGGTACGATGCAACCGCAATTCTGTCATACATGGGTTACTTGAGCAATACAGACACATACGACATGTACCTGCAAAGGGTCAAGCCTTATGTGAATGTTAAGAAATTAAAGAAAATAGTTAGCAAACATTCAAAGCGAAAGGAGCGAGAAAAACATGAAAGAATGGAGAGAAGTGTTCGGAACGGAGGCAGAACAGCCGGAGGAGTTCGACACAACAGCGTCACCGACAACGGTATATCAGAGACGCAATATCAAGAAAGCAACGAAAGAGGATGCAGACGGAAAGAAAATCACCGGATGGCAGCGAGAGGAGCGTGAGATGTCACGGGAGGAATATGACAGATTGACGCTCATGCAGGAGGTTGTTGCATCCAACACAACAGGAATCGTTGAATCCGTGACACAGTTTCAGAAAGATGCAGTCATTGACGAATACACACAGCAGTTGATTGAGGAGGGGTTGATTTAGTATGAAAATGCTTGTTGAAAGTCTCAAAAGAATGTACAAAAAAGGCACTCTCACAAAGGAACAGATTTCCGAGCGTGTCTCAAAGGGTAGTATTTCAGTGGATGAATATGAATACATCACAGGGGAGGCATACTCTGGCGGTGGTGCAGAATGAGTCCGCTTGAAATAATATCACGATTGTGTGATGTGACGGAAACTCTATCCGCAATCGTGAAAAAGCAGCAAACAATCATTGAACAGTCGAAAATCGAGGAGGCGGTCAGAGTGGAACTCCGGCAGGAGGTAGAGGAGACAGACAGGGAGATGGATGTTCTCGAATACCACATGCGGAAATACTGCGACACCGACGACCTCGAGGCGACAGAGTTCGGAAAGGAGAACGCCGTTGACGATTGAATTATCCCTGTTGCTCTCCGGAGTATCTGTTGCATTTGCAATCTTTTTCGGAATCTGTTCCAAGCAGAGAAATGAGAAAAAGGACACACAGGAAGATGCAGAACAGAGAGCAACAACCGACACAATGGTGATGGTGAAACTTGAGAACATTGCAGATGACCTCAAAGACATCAAGCGGGAATCGAGAGAGAACCGTGAGGAGATGAAAACATTGAGAGAGCGTGTTGTCATAGTGGAACAGTCACTCAAGAGTTATCACAAGAGACTGGACGGAGAACAACATTCCGACCGATAACAGGAGGGCAGGGAACAGGCAAGAATCAACCTCACAGAAAAGAGGCAATACATGAGAATGACAGAACAGGAACGACGCATCAGAATCCGGCATCTGAAAAGAATGTACCGGATAAGGGAGCGAAAAGAGAGACATGACAAAAAGGTGTCCGGTCTGTTCATGAAACGTGTTGTATTCACTTTGATTCTTGCAGCATTTATCTTTACAGTCGTGATGATATTTGTGTTTTTGCGGATGGGTTCAGAACCGTCGACACTGATTGAGAATGTATTCCGTTTTCTATCAGTCGAGGGCGGGGCGATGGCACTCATTAAGTCCGTGAAAACGGTCAAGGGAACAAAGTCAAACGGAGAAATACAACACAATGACGAGCCGGAGCAGAATGACGAGGAGGTACAAGGATGAAATACATCGTCGAGAATTGGTTTGTGATTGTGGGTCTGATTGCGGTATTAACAGCGGGAGGATATGCAGTATATGTTTTCGTGAAAATGCCGTCAGACAAGCAGTTGAACAAAGTTAGAGAATGGCTGCTCTATGCAGTCACAAAAGCAGAAAAGGAACTGGGAGGCGGTACAGGTCAAATCAAACTGCGATATGTATATGATATGTTCGTCGCACGGTTCACATGGCTTGTGAGAGTGATTTCGTTCGAGGCTTTTTCGATGATGGTCGACGAGGCACTTGAGAGAATGAAAAAGATGCTTGAGAGCAACAAAGCGATGCAGACGCTTGTGAGCGGTGAGGCAGGTGAAACGGTTGAAAAGGATATGTGATTTCGCAACCGGAAACATGCAAACAATCATGTTGATATATGCAATCGGTGCGGTCATCGTTTGGGTGGCGGTCAATATTTTCTTTTGGAAACTCTCTTTTGACATCGACAAAGAGATTCGGGAGGAAATGAGAGAGTACGGAGATTGCTATTCCGACACAGACGAGGCGAGGTTCGGAAAATGGGTGGCGAGAGTGACCGGATTCATTATTTCGATACCTGCTGCGTTGATGTGGTGGGGTACACCTCTAATCGTTGGAGGATTGATACTATATGACACGATACAAGAAAAGAATCCGGAATTATGCGGATTCACAGCAGAAGAATTTGACAAGGAGGAAAACAAATGATTTCAAATTGTGGACATGACGAAAACGGAAGATACTCCGGAGGAAAAGCCGGAGACCAAACAGGTACAGAGTGGCGGGTAATAAATTGGTATAACAGACCGTGGAAATGTGTTCTCCGTCATCCGAATGCGGATGTGAGAGCGATGATTGCAAGCATGGCAAAGGCAGCAGCAAACAACAACCTCATAGGATATGACCAGTCACAGAGGGGTACATTTTGGACGAACCTTGCAGATTCCAACTACGACCCTGCACAGATTACAGTCGCATGTGAGGCAGACTGTTCATCCGGTGTCGCTGCAATCGTAAAGGGAGCAGGTTACAGACTGGGAATTGACGCACTGAAAAAGGTGAGTACGGCTTGTTATACTGGAAACCTGCGGGCAGCACTCAAGGCAGCAGGATTCGAGGTGCTGACAGAAAGCAAATATCTGACATCGGATGCATATTTATTTGCGGGAGACATTCTCCTCAACGACAACGCTCACGTTGCGACAAATCTGACAACAGGTTCAAAAGCGTCCGGAACATCAGCACCGAGCAAAAGCATCAATGAAGTAGCGAAAGAGGTCATCAACGGAAAGTGGGGAAATGGTAGCGACAGAACAAACCGCCTCGCAGCAGCGGGATATGATGCAAAGGCAGTTCAGAACGAAGTCAACAGAATTTTGAAAGGGAATGCAACGACACCGAGCAAAAGCATCAATGAAGTAGCGAAAGAGGTCATCAACGGAAAGTGGGGAAATGGTAGCGACAGAACAAACCGCCTCGCAGCAGCGGGATATGATGCAAAGGCAGTTCAGAACGAAGTCAATAGAATTTTGAGATAGCAGGAGGAATAAACATGTTATACTATTTAGGCAAAGGAACAGAGTTCAAGAAAGAGGACTGCAAAGAGTACAAGAAACTTGATGCAGCATTAAGGGCAGCAGCAAAGGACGAGAGCCTCGTTGTTTGGGATGAAACCGGAAAGGTCATCGGTTCGCTCACGGATGATGTTCCGGAGGGAGCGTTACAGACAAATCCGGACGGCAGTGTCAACACATACGATGCGGACGGAAACAAGACCGGAACAGTAGACGCAGAGACACTCAAGGAAATGACAACGGTCAATGACGATGTGAGCGAACTTGCAACCGGAGACAATGAGCAGGAAACATCGCAGAAGAACGCAGAGGACGACGAGAACGCCTCAAATGAGGATAAGGCGACAAATCCACCGACCGAACAGGAAAACGGCGAAAATGGGGCGAATACAGAGCCGGACAAGGCGACAGAGGAGCAGCAGGAGGACAAGGTCATCATTCCGCAGGGCAAAATGAGGGTGACAGTCATTTGTGACGGTTCACTCAATATCAGACGTTCGGCAGAATGTGGCAATGACAACATCTGCGGTCGTGCTATCAGAGGACAGTCATATTATGTGAAAGAGATTCATGTTGTGGACGGAAAGAAGATGGTCAGAACAATCGGCGACCTTTACCTCTCCGGAGAATCGGAGCATGTACAATTCGAGCAGTTATAAGAGAATACAGACAAAAAAAGAGGACGGCATCCGGAAACGGGTGTCGTCCTTGTGCTATAATGGATTTATGAACGTGCTTGAATTTTGGCAATCAACGCATCCTGCAAAACTTTTGAATAGTTGATACCGTAATTTTCACATGCAGTATTGAGCCATGCAGGAATACTCAAAGTTTTCTTGACTGCCTTGTCATTGTACGCACGGGCGTATTCGTCGAGGTTGACACAAATCAAATTGACAAGTGCTGCATCCTCGTCCTTTTCGACTGCATCAAGAGGGGTCGGAGCGGGAAGAACATCACCATCACGCAAGGATGTGAATAAATACTGACCGCAAGCCTCTTGAGCCATTGCGAAAGCGTCCGCAAGGTTATCTCCGTAAGTTGCTAAATCATTGAGGTCGGGGAAAATAACTGAATATTTCCCGTCGTCCTCCGGATAAAAAACAGCAGGATAAATATAATTCATGATAACGCTCCTTTCTTTAATGGGTGGCAGGTCTCATTTGAGACCCGCCTGTTTGAGTATGGAGTTGACAACCCTTTGAGGAATGTCGCCTCGATGATTTGGGATTGTAACTTTTCCCGTTTTGGTTGGGTGTTTGTATTGGTGATGTGAACCTCTCACATCTACCAACTCCCATCCGTCATTGAGGACTATTTTTTCAATTTCTCGAAATCTCATTTGTATTGTTTCCTCCTTACAAGTATATAATAACACGTATTTTACGTAATGTCAATAAAAATATACGTAAAATACGTAAAAAATAACAGAGATTTTCATACTACTAAATTGAACCTACCGACAGGCAACCTTGACAGTAAAACAAGCAGTGATGTCATTGGCTTACTCAAACGAACCAGTGTGGAATTTCATCAAACGATCGTTATGATTACTCATAATGATGATATTGCCCGTCTTGCAGACCGCATCATACGGATTGAGGACGGAAAAATAACCGGAGGTATGGAACTATGATTTGGCCTTTTGAAAATGATACCGGTGCTATAATCAAAAATATGGCACAAAAAAGTATAGCTTTTGATAAGAAGAAAAATTTGTTCTGTATTTCTGCGATTGTTGTTGCCGTTGCAATGATTATGATGTCTTTGCTGACAGTTCAAAATATTATTCATCAGAACCAAAATGAGGTTTCAGGATTACATCAGGGAATTTTCTTTGATATTACGCAAAAAGACAAAGAAAATTTGTCGTCTGAAGAAGGCGTTCAAAGTATAGGTCTTTCTTGTAACATTAAAACAGTTGAACAAAATTCCAAAGAGTTGTCATTGATTTACTATGATGACACGATGTTCAATTTAATACCAGATTTTGAGGGAAAATATCCAGAACAATCAAACGAAATTGCGGTTACAGATGCCTTTTTTGAAGGTGAAAATGTCCCTGCCAAAATCAATACTACAATCCAGTTAAATTTAGACGGGACCGTAAAAAAATATACGATTGTTGGCATATATCATGACCAAGATGCTTCTGCTTACCCTGTTTTTGTTTCTTTCGCAAAATGCCAGGAGTTAAGGGGAAATGATTTACTGAATGGATATGTGTGGCTTGAGAATGCCGATACCTTTACCAAAGACGAAGCAGAGGAACTATTATCCCAAATTTCGGAAAACACAGGATTAAAAGATTGGACAGTCAGCAGCTATTATGATTATGTCAACGCGGGGCTTTCGGTTAGTAATTATGCGGCATATATTGTGCTTGCAGGAATTCTTTTTTTAGCTGCTGCACTTGTAATTTACAGTATTTTTTACATTTCGGTTGGTCAAAAGGTTGCTGAGTTCGGACAATTACGAACCATAGGAGCAAGTAAAAAGCAGATTTATAAAATAGTGCTTAAACAAGGCTATATTCTTGCTTCTCCGGGCATTTTAATTGGTAGCATAGTGGGAACGATTATCAGCTATTGCTTGCAATCAAAAGGATGGTCTGTATTTGCCTTTGCTGTTTCTTTGTGTGGAGCAAGCCTTTTTGGAATACTTCTTGTATATATCAGTGTTCGTAAGCCAGCAAGAATTGCTGCCAATGTATCTCCGATAGCCGCCTTGAAAAATCAGGTAGAAACGATCAATTATCGTAGTCATAAAAGACATCGTATTACACCTGCATATTTAGCTAAAATCAGCTTTTTTAGGAATCGCAAAAAATCAGTATTGACGATACTTTCAATGGGGCTATGCGGAATTATTTTCTTTTTTGCAGCGAGTTATCAAAGTTCTTTTAATGCAGAAAGTATGGCTCGTTACTGGGATATACGACATGGGGATTTCAAAATCAGTGTAGATTTAGAAAATGATAGTGAGAATTTAGATGCAGTATTACGCAAAGAATATTTTTCTGATCTAAATAGAAACATTGCTACTATGGATGGTGTTCGTAATGTGTTTACCTACGCTACATTACCAGCTGAATTTTCAACAAGCAATGATGTTGCTGATGAAACCTTGTTGATGGGATACAATGAAAAAGATATGGATTCCTTAACCACAGCTATTGTATCGGGGAATATAACAGAAAACACGGAGTTAATTGTAAGTGATCCTGATCGTGTCTATGATGTTTACCATTGGAAACCTCAAATTGGGAATACTGTGACCTTTAATTTCAAAAATAATAGTGGTAAAACAATAACAAAAACATTCAAAATTGGTGCAATCACCTCCAGTAATGATGGAATGGGTGGCTATATTTTTAGGATGCCCGAAAAAATGATGCATGAACTTGTTGGTTACGATTGCACTTATGCGATAGAAGTACAGACTGAGCCTGAAAGCATACAGGAAGCGGAGAATAAAATTCGTTCTTTAATTGCTGGGAACGATGAAGTTAGCTTACAGACCCTTCAAGATTTTACAAAAGAACATCAAGAAGATAACCAAGCTGGTTTTACCTTAGCCTATATCATTTCGGCTATTCTATGGGTGTTTGCAGTAATCAATCAAATTAATCTCACTGTTACAAACCTATTATCGCAGAAACAAGAAATGGGAACCCTAAAATCTATTGGTATGACAAACAAACAGTTAGAACAGTCTTTTATGATAGAAGGGCTTTTCAATACTGGAATTTCACTTTTCATGACTATTATTATTGGAATACCTGGAGGATATATGATCGGTACTTTTCTTGAAAAAGCAGGAATGTCTACAGGATTTGTATTTCCAACCAGAGCCTTTTTACTATTTGTTACTGTAATGTTACTACTCGAAGTTTTGATGACTATATTACTTATTCACTCGTGGAAGAAGCAGTCCGTCATTGAAATAATGAGAAATTGATTATAGTAGTCTGCAATAAAGTGTATCAGAATATTGAATAACATTCTGCCGGGCGACGGCAAAAGAAAAAAAGCCGTCGCACAGCAGACACATTTCCATGCGCCTATGAAGCGGCGGCTTTGAAAAGATCAGAGCCGCCGTTTCTTTTTGATTTTCGGATCGATGCTCATGCAATCAGGAGGGCGGTATTTAGGAGGATACCGCCATGTCAATTTTCGTTATTCATAGTACCCATGAGCTGCACCAATTAAAAAAAGCCTTGCCCCTCCTCCGGGGAGGTATGACTACCTATCGGCATTATCATTCCTACTAAAGCAGAATAATAGGTGTTTTTGTCGCGCCGGTTTCCCATTGCAGGGAGCTGGCGCTTTTTATTGTCGATTTTTCGGGAAGGCTCCCGAAGTATGTCGCTGCCGATCCCCGCCTCCTTTCTATTCACTCGTCAATCGCCCGTGAATTGAAATGGAGGTACATAATGAAGAAAGTCAATCTTAAGGACTTATATCCCGATGTTTACAAAAACGATCACTTTGTAGAAGTAACCGAAGATGTGCTGGAGACGATTCGAGCCGCTGAGCGTGTAGAGGCTGCCTATGACCGGAGGATGTATCGCTATAAGGCGCACTACTCCCTGGACTGCGACAACGGCATTGAAAATGCGATCCTGCTGAAGCCCCAGACGCCGGAAATGCTCCTGGAAGAAAAGCAGCTGCGGGAACAGCTCTATGCCGCTGTGATGGCTCTGCCGGAGAAGCAGGCTAAGCGAATCTATGCCCGGTATTACCTGGGTATGCGTGTGAGCGAAATAGCAGTAGCGGAGGGTGTAGACCCAAGCCGTGTCCGTGACAGCATCCGGCGCGGTCTGAAGCAGCTGGCAAAGTATTTTTGAAAAAGTTTCGTTTGGTGCGCTCGTTTTTTGCTCTTTTTGTCAGAGTTAATAGAAGGACAAGTTTTCCACCTTCAACAGCACTTTGACAATTTCATAGACAGCATAACAGGTACATAACCCGTGTACGAGCGAGTGTGGAACGCCGCGAAGATGGAGCAGCTAGGGAGGTGATGAACAAAGCTGTTTCGGAGCGATCTACGATTTCACAAAGCGGATGGTGGCAGATTCGGCGCGAGGACTGCACGGGGGCTTAAAGATACTTCCTCACGGCCTCCTAAAGACTTGGGGGGAACCCTGCGGCGCACGAGTAAAACGACGCTGCGGAGTTATGACAACCGCGCCAGCGGAGACCTGTTATTATACCGGTCAATAGGCTTGATTATGCCGATTTTTGTAAGGGGTTGAAAGGGATGAAAAGTCAGCAGACTTTAATCAACTAGATTATCACAGGCAGGCTGGGAATCGTGCTGTCTTTTTCGATGTTGGCAAGATACCGCCATTCAATCCCAACCAATTCTGCCAATGTTTTTCGTGTCAGACGATTTGCCTCTCGTGCGGCTTTGACATCTGCACCGAAGGTTTCAAAACCGGGACAATCTTCAACTTTCGCCATATAACATCACCCGGTTACATTGTATAATTCATACTTTGCCCGTGGAATGTTACTATATGCAGGTTAGTTGAAGTTTATAATTCATATATAAAAGACCAGCGCCACTCAAAGTTGCTGGTCTTTCCGAATAATGATTTATTGTTGATTCTTTTTTAATGAAGCAATCCATGCTTGGATTGCTTCCACCAGTACATACTGCTGACGCAAAACAGCCATACCTCTTGAACCTCCGTTTCTCTGGCTTTCTTGAGCCCTTCGGCTGTGGCCTCCATGACAACAAGCTCTTTCTCATTCATCGAGCTTAAAAGCACATCAATGTGCTTTCTGCAACTGTTCTCTCCACGCTGACCTTCTGTATAGAAAAACTGATCTACGGAAATGTCGAACAGGGTGACGAGTTTGAAAAACAGGTTGAAGCTGGGGTGCTGGCCTTTGTTCTCGATGTTCATAATGGTGCGGTCAGTCTTGCCGACCAGCTTCGCCACATAGGCTTGCGTCCAGCCCTTTTCCTCTCTGGCCTGTTTCAAAGCGAGCCCGAGCCCATGAAAGTCAAACCTTCTTTCATCTTGGTTCATTCTCATATCACCCTATATCATTGTACATTTCGGGTTGGATTATGAGAATGTAATATGATTGTTACTGTTCACACACCACTGTCCCGCGAGGTGTTTTGGCATGAATATGCCAAAATCCCGAGACATACAAGCCAAAATTCCATTGCCGCAGGCAATCTGGAATGAATTTTGGCTACGTTACTGTGAACGGAGTGAACAGTGGAGAGTATTAATCGAGAACTTAACAATACTGAAAAAGAACATTGCAAAAAGGTAACTATGAAAATTTTAATCGGAGTTATTGCATTTGCCATCTGTTGTACAGTTGGTTTAATACAGGATATGCTTTCTTTGATTGCATTGACTACCTTTATAATTTTAATTTCTCAGTATGTTGGTATTTTGAAATATAAAATTGAAAATAGTAAGAATAAGCGGAGATGATAAAATTATTATTTCCGCTTTTTTATTACATAGAAAGAAGGGAGAAGATTACTTTTTGAATATTAGATTATTTATATAAAAACGTCCAATGGATTTCAATCCGTAAGGACGTTTTTTATATATTACGAAAACTTTTTATAGAGTTTTTCTTTTAAACCCGAACAATGAGAAGTTCTCAATCGGGATAAGGGGGAAAGGGAAAAAGACCTTTGCTCATATCTTGTGGTCGGGAAGGAGGTGAACTCTATGGAGCAATCTTCTTCCTATGATGAAAAAACAGTCAGGCATCAATTTGATCGAAAATGTAAATTAGCATTGAAAGGCGAAGTGGTGGATTATGAAAGACATTTGGCATATCTTAGAAAACATGAAGTTTTGTTTTCAGAATTATCGGAACGGGAAATAGAGAATTTTTCTATAATCAATGAGTATGCATTGGAAAAAAGCTATTTTCGTGCAGGCGGTTATGATGTGGTGGTAAAAGATGCTCTTTTGGCAGAAGCATTGAAAGCACTGACGGAAAGAAAACGGGATGTTATTCTTTTGTCGTATTTTATGGAAATGAATGATGCTGATATAGCAAGAAAATTGAATCTTGTCAGAAGTACGGTACATGAGCATCGAACACGATCACTTGAAATACTAAAGGCTATGCTGGAGGAAAATGTAAATGAAAACAGAAGAAAAAAGTGTAAGTAATAAAAAATTGATACCGCTTTGCGTGATTGAAAGAGCATTGGAAGGTGATATCCAGGCGATAAATAAAGTATTGAAACATTATGAGGGATACATTGCAAAATTATCAATTAGAAAAATGTATGACGAATATGGAAGTATTCATTATTGTGTGGATGAAACGCTTCGCAGACGCTTGGAAACAAAACTGATAAAAACAATTCTGGGATTTAAAATGGTTCGCTAAATAATGTATAAGAGCATCCCTTTCTGCTGATAAGAATATTTAGCGTTGCTTGTACCTTGACAATTTAATATTTATCCTGCAGGACATATGAAACAGAGAAGCTATACAGCGGATACGCCAGGACTGTCTGCATTATTACTTTGCGACATCGTGACGCAAAGAGGAAATGTTGTAAACGAAGAAATATCAAAGGGATATTGAAGTAAAGGCACGAGCGATAAATATTGGACTGTGATCAGAAAGTGGGATTTTTGCTGCGAAGAGACTGTTTCTGATAATGATACTTCCGGGAAGGCTGCCCGGTCTGAAAAGATGGTGAAATACCAATGAAGCTGTTACCCGACAGCTACCTGCAGGATTATCTATAAAATAAATAAGGGAGGGAAAATGAACAGTACAAAATTATTAAGATATAGTATGCAGCTATCCATGCTAAAGCAACTTAGAACATTAAAACTTATCAATGAAAATGAATATCGCTTAATAGAGAAAAAACTAAAAAAAGATTATGGTGTAATTTCCAATATTACTGCTTGACTAGCACAGAGTTGCGTTGTAGAATAATATCAACACTACGATAGGAATACATAAGAAAGGATCGGTGAAATGGAAGTTGAAATCATTAAAGCGAATAGTTCTGGTGAAGATATTTCTAATGGAAGAAGGATTGACAGATTAAGAGTTGCCGCATATTGTCGTGTTAGTACTGATGATGAAGATCAGATTAAAAGCTATAATTCAATGGTCAGGTATTATACTGATTTGATTAAAAGTAATAAACAGTGGGTATTTGCCGGAGTCTTTGCAGATAAAGCTATCACAGGAACGAAAACAGATAAACGTGAAGAATTTCAGTTACTGATTCAGGAATGCCTTTCAGGAAATATTGATATGGTAATTGCAAAGAGTATTCCACGATTTGCAAGAAATACTTTAGACACATTAAAATATGTAAGAATGCTAAGAGAAAGGAATATAGCAGTATATTTTGAGGTTGAAAAAATTAATACCTTAAAGGATGGCGAATTTTTACTGACTATTTTAAGTTCTGTTGCACAGCAAGAGGTGGAAAATACATCTGCATATGTAAAAAAAGGCTTAAAGATGAAAATGAAACGAGGAGAACTCGTTGGATTTCAGGGATGCTTAGGTTATGATTATGATGTGGTGACTAAATCGCTTTCTGTTAATGAAGAAGGTGCGGAAACGGTTCGATACATATTTGATAGATATGTTGCAGGAGCTGGAAGTACGATGATTGCAAGGGAATTAAACGAACAGGGAATACCAACCATTAGGGGAAATCCATGGACCTCTTCCAGTGTGATGGGAATTATTAATAATGAAAAATATAAAGGAGATATTTTATTAGGAAAGACTTTTACAGTAGATCCAATATCAAAGAGAAGGTTGGAAAATCTTGGTGAAGAAGATAGGTTTTATATAAAGAACCATCATGAAGCAATTATATCAGAGGAAACTTTTGCAAGAGCCCAGGAAATACGAGAACGTCGTAATGGAGGACGTAAAAAGGGAGTTGCTCCTGGGAAAAGAGAAAAATTCAGTAGACAGTATGCATTTAGCTGTATGTTGGAGTGTGGATTTTGTGGTGCGAATTTATCAAGGCGAAGGTGGCATAGCAGCTCAAAATATACAAAAACTATTTGGCAATGCGTGGAATCAACGAAGCATGGTAAAAGGTTTTGCCCAGACAGTAAAGGAATTCCAGAGCAGGTTATAGAGGATGCTTTTATTGAATCTTACCGCATGTTATGTATGGATCATAAAGACGTGTTGGAGGAATTTATTAAGAGAGTTGAGAAAACTTTATTGGAAGATTCGATAGAAGATAAAATTGAAAAGCTTAATAGAAGCGTTTATAATATTCAATATAAGAGAAAAAAGTTGCTGGAAAATTATTTAGAAGGTGTTGTAGCTAAAGACATTTATGAGGAAACAGATATGGGATATGAAAAGAAATTGTCTGAAGCAAAATCACAGCTGAGTATGTTGGAACAGCAATATGACAATGAGGGAAGCTTACAAAGAAGACTTGCAGATTTTAAGAAGGCATTGTCAAAAAATCAAGTTTTAGAAGAATTTGACAGAGGAATATTTGAAAGTACCATCGAAAAAGTTATTGTCGGTGGTTACGATGAAAATGGAGAGAAAGATCCCTATAAAATTATTTTCATATATAAAACAGGATTCAAAAATGAAATTGGAAACGCAAAAGAACGATTTGGGAAGAAATCAAAAGCAGTAGAAACAGCGAAAGAAATGTGTTCCCATATCGCAGACGAGGTAAAGAATGTGTGTTCCTATGCTAGTGACAACACATGTGGAGACGGTTGTTCTTTTGTCCCAACTGAAACAAAAGCCGGATGATTACATTAATGTCACGATTGAACTTGATGATATGGATATAACATCTGCAGAGACTAAGGCTACATATGATGAGATAAAGAAGTATGTGGCTGAACATAATGCCGGCATGAAGGTTTCCAATCTGTATATCTCACAGGTAAAGAGAAAATGCGGAATTGAGGTTGGAAAGAATTATAATTTACCTAAAAATGAAGATAGCAGGCAACCGCAGTGTCCAGAAGATAAAGAGAGTGCAATTGTGGAGGCATTGAAGCATTTTAAGATGAATAGTTAATAAAGAGAGGTGCAGATGCTATGCCAAGTATACTCGTGGTTGAAGATGATGAAAATTTAAATCGTGGAATTACAGTCTCACTGAAAAAATCCGGATATGAGGTTTTTTCAGCAGAATCAGTGAAAAAAGCGAAAAGAATTGCAAGTGATAATAATGTGGATGTTACCATTTGTGATGTGAATCTTCCGGATGGGAATGGACTGGAATTTGTAAGGTGGATGAGATGCAATTATAATACATACATTATTTGTCTTACAGCACTAGATCAGGAGATGGATCAGGTCATGGGATATGAAGCAGGGGCAGATGATTATATTACAAAGCCGTTTAGTCTTTCGGTACTTCTTTTGAAAATAGAAGCACATTTCCGCCGCAGACAGGAGAAAACGGAAGCCGGAAAGATGATTTCGGGAGATATCGTATTTATCGCAGGAGAAATGAAAGTCCTGATAAAGAGTCGTGAAATCAGTCTGACAAAAACGGAGTTGAAAATGCTGACTTTTTTTCTTCAGAATCCAAAACAGATTCTTTCAAAAACACAAATATTGGAAAATGTGTTTGATCTGGAAGGGGATTTTGTGGATGAAAATACAATCGCTGTCAATATCAGAAGACTCCGTGAGAAAATCGAAGACAATCCGGCTGCACCGGTCTATATAAAGAATATCAGAGGTCTTGGGTATATATGGAATCATGAGGTAAGGCAGTGACAAAGAGATATCGCAAGAAGATTACAGTAGTACTCTCCTTGGTATTACCTGTCATATTATTGTTTGCAATATTAAATTGCTTTACCACGTATGTGTTTTATGAAGATTATAAATATAAAATGAATCTTATGACAGAGATTGCTGCAAAGGAAGAATTTTCCGGGCTGGATGCTGTTTCGGAATTGCTTAAGGATAAGGATATTGAAACTAACGAACAGGGAAGGCGATTATTGGAGCAATATGGATACTGGGGGAATAAAGGGAATGCATTTTATTCGCAATTCCGGCATCAGGTTATGGTGACCGGTGCTGTAAGCACTGTGATATGCGTGCTTCTTTTGACTTTTTTACTTTATTGGAAGAAAAAAGAAGATGCGTGTCATCAGAAAATTTTAGACCAGTTGGAAGAAATTCTGATCAGATTCCGTGAAAATAAATTTGATGATTTACTGAAAACGGAAAATCATGCAGAACTGGAAAAATTGAATGACCAGCTTGAAGCAATCGGACATCATATTCAGTTGATAAAGGAAGAAGCAAGGGCAGAAAAGGAGAACACGAAAGAAATGGTTTCTGATATTTCTCACCAGTTAAAGACACCGGTTGCAGCTTTGGATACATGTTTTAGTGTGCTGATGCAGAATGACTTAAGTGCCACAGAACAGGAGGAGTTTTGTATCCGTTGTCGGAGTGCTCTGGATGGACTGGAGACATTATTGCAGTCGCTTCTTGAAATATCCAAGATGGAAACTGGACTGATTCAGATTAATAAGAAAAAACTTCCACTTATGGATACTGTCATATCTGCTGTGAACCGCACTTATCCTAAAGCGGATGAGAAAGAAATTGAATTCGTTTTTGACTATGAAAAAGAGCTGGAAACATGCACGATTATGCAGGATAAAAGGTGGCTTGGTGAAGCTGTGATCAACGTTCTGGATAATGCGGTCAAGTACAGTCCGTGTGGTTCAAAAATATTTATCCGGTTACAAAAAAGAAACGATCTTGTAAGAATGGAAATTGAGGATCAGGGAATTGGTATTCCGCAGAATGAGTATCACAAAATTTTTCAACGATTTTACAGAGGAAGTTCCAAGGAGGTCATGGAAAAGAGTGGTACAGGAATCGGACTTTTTCTATCGAGAGAAATTATCGAAAAACACGCAGGTACGATTACGGTAACCTCCGGCAAAAAGAAAAAAGGAAGCAAGTTTGTGATTCAATTACCATATGTTGGTTAAATTTTAAGTGAGCAGAAATCTTACAATTCTGTAAGACTTCTGCTCGTTTTTTGAAAGTGAAATGAAAGATTGCCCTGATACAATTTGGATGTAGGATGAAAAGGAGGCAACACATGAGTGTGATATTAGAAACCAAGCAGCTTTGTAAGTTTTATGGCGCAGGTGAGAATCAGGTCAAAGCGGTCAATCAGGTGGACATTCAGATTGAACAGGGAGAATTTGTCGCAATTGTTGGAAAGTCAGGTTCCGGTAAAAGTACATTACTTCATATGCTTGGAGGGCTAGACACCCCGACAAAAGGCAGTGTTACTTTAGCAGGGAAAGATTTATACAGGATGAAGGAAGATGCCCTTGCTGTTTTCCGCAGAAGAAAAATCGGATTTGTTTTTCAGGCATTTAATCTGGTTTCATCTGTTAATGTCTGGGAAAATATTGTACTGCCACTGGGGCTGGATGGAAGAAAAGTGGATGAAGCGTATGTAAATGATATTATTGCAACTCTGGGGATTGAAAACCGGATTTATAATCTGCCAAATCAGTTATCCGGAGGACAGCAGCAGAGAGTAGCAATTGCAAGAGCACTGGTGAATCGTCCGGAAATTATATTTGCAGATGAGCCGACAGGAAATCTTGATTCTAAGACCAGTGATGAGGTAATCGCTCTGCTTAAGATGACAGCAAAAAAATATGGACAGACAATTGTAATGATTACCCATGATGACGAAATTGCACAGGTCGCTGACCGTATTCTGGTGATTGAGGACGGACAGGTGGTGGATTTCAGATGAAGACAATAAGCAGGATTGCATATAGCAATGACAAAAGGAACAGGACAAGAAGTATACTGATCATGATGGCAATTTGTCTGACCACGATGCTGCTTGTTATCATCAGTACTGTGGGAAATGGGGTAATTCATTTACAGAAAAGTCAGGCGGCAGGATCATATGGAAGCAATTATGGTCTGTTTGTTTCCGCAGACGGATCGCAGTTAAAAGAAGTAAACCGCCGTGCGGAAATAGATGCTACAGGCACTATGTGCACCGAAGGTATCATAAAAGGCAATGAAAAAGGCGGGTTTGTCTGCATGGATGAGACTGCAAGAAAAATGCTTCCTTATAATAAAGAATATGAGTTGAAGGAAGGAAAGTATCCGGAAAAAATGCAGGAAATTGCCGCAGGAAGAGCATTTTTTCGTGCAATGGGGTATGGTGATGTAAAGATCGGAGATACGGTTACACTGGATTACCGCGCAGGAATGCAGTCAGAATATAAGCCGGAAGAATTTGTTGTCAGCGGAATCCTATATGATCGGGATGAGTATACCATCGAGGCATCTTATGTTGCTTTCGGGTCACAGGAGTTTTATGATGAGCATGTCGCAGAGAATGACAGACAGTATAATATTTATTTTACTTTAAATGATTCTGCAAATGTATCTATGAATAATATTGATTCGGTTATAAAGCAGATTGCAGCAGCTTGTGGGATCGAAGAAAAAAACGTTATAGTCAATGATCTCTATTTGCAATGGGTCTTGCAGCCGAGTTATGAAACGATTGCGGTATGCGGGGTTTTGATTCTTGCAATTGTACTTTTCTCTGTTGTGGTCATTTATAATATTTTTCAGGTCGGTATTGCCAACAAGATACAGGAGTATGGAAAAATCAAGGCTCTGGGAGCGACAAAAAAGCAGATGAAACAACTGATCTTCAGAGAGGGTATGTTTTTGACAATTTCTTCAATACCAGTTGGATTGCTTCTTGGTTTTCTGATTGCAAAATGCGGTTTTAACTGGCTGGTAGAACAGGGAAACTTTGTATCAACCGGAACTGGCTCTATGGGAGTCCAAAATCAGCAGATGCCACTGTTTTCCCTGCCTGTTATGCTTCTATGTATTTTCGTGTCATTTTTTACCGTTGCTTTGGCGCTGCGTAAACCAATGAAAATTGTTTCACGGATTTCACCTATCGAAGCAACACGGTATTTAGAAAATGCAGAAACACACAAAAAAGGAAAACGAAATGGCAGAAAAAATGTCACCGTGTTTTCTATGGCAATGGCAAATATAACGGGTAATCCAAAAAGAACCATTGGTACCATCCTCACACTGGGGCTTTCCTGCGCATTGTTTGTGATTATCTCTAATTATGTAGGAAATATTGATACGGAGCATGAAGCACGTCTTTCCGTTAATCATGGACAATTTGAACTGCAGCTTGACTATTCTGCTGAGTACGATGAAAGATATCCGGAGAATAATCTGGATACGATTCTGACGGATAATCCATTGAATGATTCAATGATTGAAGAAATCAAAAGCATTCCAGGAGTGACAGATGTCATGACGAGAGAGATTGTCTCTGTAAATCTGAACGGAACAAGATTTCCGGCTGATATTGTGAGTAAAAATGATTTTGATTTTATGCGCCAAGACGGGGATATTGGCTCTATGGACTATGATCAGGCGGTAAAGAATGGTGAAATTTTCTTTGGTTGGTTGATGTGGATGGAACAAGATGGATATGCTCCGGGTGAATCCATTGCATTTGACTTTGAGAATGGAAGTGAAACCTATACCTATCAGGGAAAGATTGCAGGATCCTTTGTAAGCGCGGACACTTATCTTGTCATTCCGGAAGGTGTATACCGTTCCATGAATCCGAGGGGAACAGCCTATGGCTATTTGTGGGTGGACTGTGATAAAAAAGATGTTGCATCTGTGGAACAGAGTCTGAATACTTTGATTTCTAATACTTCGCATATAAAAATGGATACCTATCATGCACAGTTACAATCTGCAGAATTCACAGCTCGCATGATGAAGCTTGGCTGTTATCTGTTTATGGCGGTTGTAGGACTCATCGGTTTTATGAATATGGCAAACACCATAATCATGAATATTACGACAAAAAAGCAGGAATATGGTGTATTACAGGCTGTGGGTATGACAAATAAACAATTAAATTTATGTCTGCAGTTACAGGGAATGATGTTTACGGTTGGTACCATATGCGTAGCTTTGATCATTGGTCTGCCGCTCGGCTATGCACTTTTTTCCTATGCAAAACATAATGGAATATTTGGAATGAATATCTATCATGTTCCAATCGTACCAATTTTTATTATGATTTTTTTGGTCGGTCTGTTGCAGATTGTACTTTCCTGCGTTTTAAGCAGTAATCTGAAAAAGGAAACGCTGGTAGAAAGAATAAGGTATCAGGGATAGCAAGTAATATGTAATGAACTAGGTCTTAACGAAGAGGAGAAATAGATAACTTCCATTTTGTATGTATGATAAATCTAAACAGTATTTTAGCAACATTTCCTGAGTGGGGGCAGAAAGTGCCCCCACTTTCACTATTTGGGGGCGAAAAGCGCCACCATATATCATAAATGATGGGTTCAAGGGAAAAATCCCTTGCTAGAACAGCATTTGGATTCAGTAGCTGTAAATCCTTTTTTTCCCATTTTTTATACAGAGATATTCTTTTTCTGTTTTATACTGCCATGTTCCGTTTTCATTCAGTGGACGGACGGTAAGCAGAATGTGTGCATGAGGATTGTGTCCATCTGTATCGTGAATAGCAAAGTCAGCACACATGCCCATATCCACAAAATTCTTTTGAATAAAATTTTGAAGAAGAGAAATATTACTGTCCTTATCTAATTCAATGGGAAGTGCGACAACAAATTCCCTTGTCAGTCGGCTGTCTTTTGTTTTTTCTGCAGCTTCCACAGCATTCCAGAGTTGTTCACGGTCTTTCCATTCTGGTGGAGCCATCGGTGGGAGCAATACTTCCTGATAAATGAGACCATGCTTTCTGGTCTAGTACTATAGTTTCGGATAACTGACAGTGGCATATTTCTGGTGATGAATATGAAAAGAAAGTAGCACCACTGCCAGTGAGAAATAACTATTGAGTTATACTCTGTTGTTTCAATTCTGGTTCAAATCAGGATTGCTTAGCAGGATTTTCTTCGCCTCTTTCAAATTGGCGGAAGCGTTGTCCTGACGGATATTCCGGTTATTGATACGGACAGGAATACATCTCTCCAGAATGCGGTCATAAATTCGTTTGTGTGCGATATCAGCGGCGTTATTCAGCTCTGATAAAG